>MEOD01000014.1 GCA_001768555.1 Bacteroidetes bacterium GWF2_29_10 | reverse complement strand
AACATCTAAAAATAGTTTTATAAGACACACTTTTTTGAACGGTACCTGACTTTGTTTCTAGGCGAGGTGACTTCGTTTCTAGGCTCCGTGACTTCGTTTCTAGGCTCCGTGACTTCGTTTCTAGGCAAGATTGCATCGTTTCTAGGCGAGGTCAAATTGTCTCTAGGCGAGGTCAAATTGTCTCTAGGCAAGGTCAAATCGTTTCTAGGCTAGGTCAAATCGTTTCTAGGCTAGGTGAAAACGTCTCTAGGCTTCGTCAAATCGTCTCTAGGCAAGGTAAAACTTTTTCCAACCACCTAAAATCACCAAAAATCACCCAAAAACATCCAAAAATCATCCAAAAATCATCCAAAAATCATCCAAAAAACACCCGAAAATCACCCTCACAACTCCTTCTTAAGCCTTCTCTATCTTAATAAAGGTACTGATTTGGTCAAGAATTTCGATTTCTTTTGCTACGGGATCATTAGAAAGATTTTTAGCAAATGATAGTTTGTTTGTTAGAGTTTCGTTACAGATGTATTCATAGTTTGAATTGATTGCGCTTTCAAACTCGCTGTCGTTCACTTCTATCATTGTATTAATACGGTCTGTAACCTCAAAACCGCTATCCTTACGGATGTTTTGCATACGGTTGATAAGTTCACGAGCAAGCCCCTCTGATTTTAATTCAGGAGTAATATTAATATCTAGCGCAACAGTTAGTGAGCCAATATTTGTAACAAGCCATCCTGGAATATCTTCTGAAATAATTTCAACATCTTCAATACTTATCTCAACATCCTGATTCTGTATATTGAGAGTGTATTTCAGATTAGCTTCTATTTCCTGTATATCTTGCTGATTAAAATTGTTTATACCATTTGCAATTTCTTTCATTAGCTTCCCATATTTAGGACCTAATGTTTTGAAATTAGGTTTAATCTTTTTAACAAGAAATCCAGATGTATCAAAAATATATTCAATATTTTTAACATTTACTTCTGCAAGAATAAGCTCTTTTATTTGCTCTATTTGTCCTTGTATTTTAGTATCAATAATTGGTACAAGTATTTTTGCAAGCGGTTGTCGCACTCTAATATTAACCTTCTTTCGAAGTGAAAGCACCATAGAAGAAATGTTTTGAGCAAGCTCCATCCTTTCTTCAAGATCTTTATTTATAACATCAGGATTTGACTTAGGAAATTGAGCTAAATGTATTGATTTAGCGCTTTCCTTATTAGTAACATTATTAAGATTATTAAAAAGCTCGTCAGTTAAGAATGGCGCTATAGGGCTCGTAAGCTTTAATATCGTTGTTAGGCATTCATAAAGAGTTTGATACGCAGCTATTTTGTCGGTAGAGTAATCTCCTTTCCAAAAACGGCGTCTGCAAAGACGTACATACCAATTGCTAAGATGTAAATCAATGAATTGTTCTATTGCTCGCCCTGCCTTTGTTGGTTCAAAACTCTCATAATGTTCATCAACTTGAGCAATTAAAGAGTTAAGCATCGACAATATCCATTGGTCAATCTCTGGTCTTTGGTTTACAGCAATGTATTGTTCTTCAAACTTAAACTTATCTATATTTGCATAAAGCGAAAAGAAAGAATATGTATTATAAAGAGTTCCAAAGAAACGACGTTGAACCTCCGCTATTCCTTCAATGTCAAACTTAAGATTATCCCAAGGTTGTGCGTTTGTAATCATATACCAACGAGTTGCATCAGGTCCATACTTCTCAAGCGTTTCAAAAGGGTCAACCGCATTACCTAATCGCTTTGACATTTTATTCCCTTTTTTATCTAAAACTAATCCATTCGAAACAACGTTTTTGAAAGCCACATTGTCGAAAAGCATAACAGCAATTGCATGCAAAGTAAAAAACCAACCCCTTGTTTGGTCTACGCCTTCTGCTATAAAATCCGCAGGAAAAGATGTATTAAACAGTTCTTTGTTTTCAAAAGGATAATGCAACTGAGCGTAAGGCATTGCCCCAGAATCAAACCACACATCTATAAGATCGGTTTCGCGTGTCATCTTCTTGCCCGAAGCAGATTTAAGTATTATTCTGTCAACATAAGGTCGGTGTATATCGAAAGTATTATAATTTTCTTTACTAAAGTCTCCTGCTTTAAACTCTGCAAGCATGTTTTCATCCATAAACCCTGCTTCAACAGACTTTTGTATTTCATTTTTAAGCTCCTCAAAAGAACCTATACAAATTTCTTCAGTCCCGTCTTCTGTGCGCCATATAGGAAGAGGTGTTCCCCAAAAACGAGAACGTGAAAGGTTCCAGTCAAGAAGGTTTTCCAGCCAGTTCCCAAAACGACCAGTACCTGTTGATTCCGGTTTCCAATTAATCGTTTTATTAAGCTCAATCATTTTACCTTTATACTCTGTAGTTTTAATAAACCATGAATCTAAAGGATAATAAAGTATAGGCTTATCCGTACGCCAACAATGAGGATAAGAGTGCTCGTATTTCTCTGTTTTAAACGCTTTGTTCTCAGTTTTCAGCTTAATGATAATATCAACGTCTGTAGTATTTTGAGTTTTAGGATCGTAATTCTTATCAAACTCATGCTTCACATATCGCCCTGCAAACTCTCCCATTTCTTCAACAAAACGCCCTTGCCTGTCAACCATAGTCAGTGCTCCAATATTGTTTTGCTTAGCAACACGGAAGTCATCAGCACCAAAGCTTGGCGCAATATGCACAATACCTGTTCCGTCTTCTGTCGTAACATAATCCCCAATTATTACTTTAAACGCATCTCCTTCTTCTGGTTGTTTGTAAGGCATAAGCTGTTCGTATCTTAAACCTGCCAAATCCGAACCTTTAAATTGTTCAATAACCTTGAAAGGAATATTTTTATCACCTTCTTTATATTCTTCAAAAGAAAGCTCTCTGTTCTCTTCTTTAAAAAATGCAGACAAACGTTCTTTTGCTAATATCACATTAACAAGCTTAAATGTATAAGGATTGTATGTTTGAACAAGAAGGTATTCAATATTCTTACCCACAGCAAGAGCTGTGTTTGAAGGCAAGGTCCAAGGCGTAGTTGTCCAAGCTAAAACGAAAGTATTATCATCAGTAACTATGCTTCCAAAAGTTTGATTTGGCAAAAGCTTAAATTGTGCAGTAAGAGTACTGTCTTTAACCATTTTGTAACAACCAGGTTGGTTTAATTCATGTGTACTTAAACCTGTCCCAGCAGCAGGAGAAAAAGGTTGAATAGTATATCCTTTATATAAAAGCTTCTTGTTATAAAGTTGCTTTAAAAGATACCAAAGCGTTTCTATGTATTTATTATCGAAAGTAATATAAGGGTCAGAAAGGTCAACCCAATATCCCATTTCATTTGTAAGATTATCCCAAAGATCTTTATATTTCATAACATCTTTACGACATTCTTTGTTGTAATCTTCAACGGTAATTTTTGTCCCAATATCTTCTTTGCTAATACCTAATGCCTTTTCAACGCTCATCTCCACAGGCAAACCGTGTGTATCCCATCCAGCTTTACGTTTTACTACAGCACCTTTTAACGTTTTGTATCTGCAAAATATATCTTTAATCGTACGAGCCATAACGTGATGTATTCCTGGAACTCCATTTGCCGAAGGAGGACCTTCATAAAACACATAATTGCTCTTATTGCTATCTTCCTTAATTGTTTGCTCAAAAATATTGTTTTCTTTCCAAAACTCTGCAATTTCTTTAGCTATCTTTGTATGATTAAACCTATCATACTCCTTGTAATTGTTACTCATCCAAAACTTTTGTTTTATAATTTTATATTTAAAGGGAGAGCAAAATTAAAAAAAATATTTAATACTCTCCTTTTTAATTGTTTTTTGGAGATATAGTAAAACTAATTTTAAATATTTAATTTGGGTGTCCAACTAAAATAGGTTTTAACATAAAATTAAAATTATGAAAAAAAAAACTGTAAACATATTTCAGGATTACCTGAATTCAAAAACAAAGCGAAAAACGCGACGTTTTTTAGTCTGCACCAACAATACTTAAAACAATTTTTTCGTTATTACTTTTTACTAATTACATTTTCCAAATAATTATAAACTGAACTTGTTTTTTTAGTATATTTGTAAAAATAAAATAAAGCAAAATTACAAAACTCAATGACAAGACTATTTAATTTAATAATACTATTATTGTTGCTTTTTATAACAACAAAAGCAGCTTATATTAAAGATTTTCCAGTAACACTAACCCAACCAGACAATACCATTATTGAATGCTTTATCACTGGTGATGAATTTTTTCGTAGACTACATGATGCAGAAGGATACACTATTGTCAAAGACAATATTAGTGGATATTATAAATATGCAGAGAAAATTAACGGAAAATTATTTCCGTCAAAGTACATAGTTGGACAAAGCAACATCAAAAATTTTAACATTCCTAAAAATTTAATGCCTGATAATAAAGATGAAAATAATTTTCATGATTATTACAAAGCAAGTTTACTAAACGCACAAAAAACAACTAACGTAAAATATGCAAATAGCACTTTAGGAGTAAAAACATTAAATAATTTAGTAATATTTATAAGATTTTCTGATGATGTTGAATACACAGAAAGTATTACAAAATATGACAACATGTTCAATTGCCAAGATAATTGCAATTCAATGTATAACTACTACAAGCAAGTATCATATAATCAATTAGAGATGAACTCTTTTTTCTATCCTGTGCAAAATTCATCCACTGTATTATCTTTCAAAGATAACAACCCACGATCCTATTATCAACCATATAGCAATACAAATCCAAATGGATATAAAGATAACGATGAATACAGAATAAGAGAACATTCATTGATAAAAAATTCTATTGAGAGTTTAAAAGCCAGTATTCCTTCTGATTTAAACTTAGATTATAATAATGACGGATTGGTTGACAATATTTGCTTTATAATCAAAGGGAAGCCTGATAATTGGAGTAATCTACTATGGCCTCACAGATGGATGTTATACTCTTATGAAGTGAAAATTAATGAAAAATTTGTATTTGATTATAATTTTCAACTAGAAGGAACTCTAAACGAAAATGGAATGGGTGTGGGAGTCTTATGTCATGAAATGTTTCATACATTAGGTGCTCCTGACTTGTATCACTATAATGAATCTTATTTGGACTTAAGCCCTGTTGGCATTTGGGACATTATGGAACAAACATCCAATCCTCCTCAATCAATGGGAGCTTACATGAAATTAAAATATGGAAAATGGATTAGCTCTATTCCAGAAATATCCAAAACAGGAACATATTATGTAAAACCGATCTCTTCAGTAGACAAAAACTGTTACATGATTGCATCCCCAAAATCAACACAAGAATATTTTGTAATAGAATATAGAAAAAATAACTCACTGTTTGATGGTACTCTCCCAGGTAGTGGAATTTTAATATACCGGATAAACAAAACAAGTGAAGGCTACGGAAATATGAGTTATCCTGACAAGCCTGATGAAGTGTATATATTTCGCCCAAATGGAACTAAAGATAATAGTGGATACATTAATGATGCTTATTTTTCAAATAATACTACTCGTACGGAATTTAACAATTCAACAAATCCTGCTTGTTTTCTTTCCGATGGTTCCGCAGGTGATGTTTACATATCAAACATTGCAATAAATGATACCGCAGCCTTTTTTAATGTTACATTTTCCGATATACCTATCGCAGACTTTTCGGCAAATTACACTATAGTACAGCCAGATCAAGTTGTAAATTTTAAAGATCTTACAAGTGGTTTACCTAATGTTTGGGACTGGACATTTGAAGGTGCAACCCCAAGCACATCTTCAGTTCAAAACCCACAAAATATAATATATAATACACCCGGTTTATATACTGTTTCTCTTAAAGCATCAAATAATAAAGGGACAAATACTAAAACTAAAACAGCTTACATAAATGTATTACCAAAAAACACAGATTTAGATTGTCAAAATAGTATAGAACTAACATCTGGAGTTAAATATTCAGGAAATAATGTAAATGGATTAAATAATGTTAACAATTATTCATGCGCTCCAAATAAGGCTTATAAAGGAAAAGAAATATTGCATAGTATAACAACAAACATTAGAAGTGATTTGAAAATTACACTAACAGATAATGCTTGTAACTTAGATTTATTTGTTCTTAATTCATGTGCAGATGTTAATTGTATTGCTTATTCAGATAGTGGTTCAATTATTTTAAAAAATACAGAAGCAGGCACTTATTATATCGTTGTAGATGGTGGAGATAATAGCAATGATTGCAGCTATTCCATTATGGCAGAAGTAAAAGAAAAAGATACACTCATTTGCAACACTGCTCAAAATTTAATAGCAGGGTTTGTTTATGGAAGTTCCACTATAGGGACTTCAAATAATATTAATAAATATTCTTGTGATACTACTTACATGTCGGGGAATGAAAAAATCTTTAAAATAGAATTAGAGCAAATAAGTACAATCAATTTGAATGTGACAAAAAATTTATGCGATTTGAATATCTATCTTTTTAATGAATGTACTCTTCAGTCATGTATTGCTTTTGGAAAGAAAACTTTAAAAAATTATAATACAGTGCCCGGGACATATTATGTTGTTATTGATGGATATGATCAAAATAACTGTGATTTTAATATTTCATATAATTATTATATAGACACCATCCAACATACTCAAGCTCAAAAATTAACTTGTAACCAAACAATTGCAGGAAATACAACAAGTGGAACTAATTATACAGAAAAGTATCAATGTGAAAACAATATACTAAATGGGAAGGAAAATGTTTATGTTATAAATATTACAAAAACAACAGACATAAATGCTATTCTAAAATCAGGAAGTGAACAATTAGAAGTATTGATTTTAAATGATATATATTCAAACAATTGTGTTGCTTTAGGTTATTATAACGAAATTTCTCAAGCCCAAATAGCTACAGTGAAAGACGCACTACCAGGAAAATATTATATTGTTGTGGATGGTAAAAATAATTATTCTGGAGCTTATGAGCTTAAAGTTAATTTTCCGCTATTTGATTATAAAAAAATCAACGACACCGTAATTTGCAAAGATGATTCATTATTAATTGAAGCTTATGGAGGAGATAAGTATTATTGGAGTTTTGGAGATAGCTCTAGTTCCATTAAAATCAAACCAACAGTAAGTACTAGCTACTCTTTGTCAATATCTAACAATGGGTGTATGGCTATACAAGAAGCGAAAGTAGATATAATAGACATTAATGTTTCTACTGCAGATACTATTGAAATCTGTAAAAACACAAACTATAATATAAACCTTAATTTTGGTGACTTGAGTGGTAATTTTATAAAAGTAACTTATCCTAAAATAGAGTTTATAAACTATGCTATTGCTTTATTTGGTTATGAAGTAAAGAATTCATACATAAGTGGGAAAATAGAATATAAAAAAGATTTAGCAGACTCTTATAATGGATGTTCGCAAAGTGGCTATTACACAAACGCATTTAAAAATAAAATAGCTTTAATTGATAGAGGAGATTGCTTTTTTAGTTTAAAAGCATACATGGCTCAAATAGCAGGAGCTAAGGCTGTTATTATTATTAATAATGAAACAGGAAATGGAACCGTTTCTATGGCAGCAGGCAATTATGGAGAACTCATTAACATTCCATTCATAATGATTGGGAACCAAGATGGAACAATACTTAAGGATATTATTCTGTCATCAGACAGCGTGAATATAGTTGTAGGGTTTAATGGTTATCCAAAAACTTTTGAATGGAGCCCTGACTTTAACATAAACAATATATCTTTAGCAAATCCAATTATTAATATTAACACAGATACAAGCTATTCTGTAAAAATTAATTCAATGGGATGCATAAATAATAAAACCATTAGATTTAAAGTATTAGATAATTCCTTGATTGCCAATGCAGGTAGTGATATGACTATTAATCAAGATGAAAGTATAAATTTAACATCAACACCAGCTTCGAAATACTCTTGGTCAAGTGGAGACACAAGTCAATCAATAACCATTACTCCTATTTACAATGCATTGTATTCACTAACAATTTCAGATGGGATATGCAAAGCAACAGATCAAATTGAAATAACTGTTAAGAGGCATATTAATGACACCTTTACTATTACACCTCCTTCATGGTACTATTCATGTTCTGATTTCTATACAACAAACTTTATTGATAATTATTTACCTATTGATACAGGGTTTATTAATGGAAACAATATACTTGGTGATTTGGAAAAAGCTCAAAAATTCAATATATTTAGTAAAAATGGTTGGTTAAATTCAGTAAATATTTATATTAGATATAAAGATGTTAGAACTAATGAGAATGTTTACGTGTATATTTATGAAGAAGATACCATTACAAAAAGCCCTAAAGGAAATTATTTGGCAAAAAGTTTACCAATAAGACTTCAAGATATAGATACATCAGGATTAAATCTATTTAAAAATACATTTTATTTTGAAGAACCAGTTAAATTACCTGAAACATTTTTTGTTAGTGTTGTGTTGCCGCAAGATACCTTCTTTGGAGAAAGTAGTAATAAAATAGCAATACTTTCAACTTATGGTGATTGTAGTTCCAGTGATTCTCTATCTTGGGAAAAATGGAATGATTCAACATGGCATTCGATACTTAGCTATTGGAAAGCAAACATTGATTTTGCGATGACATCAAAAATTAATTTTAAAGATACCTGTTATGCTTTTGCAGGGAAAGATACTTCTATTTGTGGAAGTACACCTATTAGTATTTGTGGAACAGGTGGAGATTTTTACTCATGGAGCAGCAATGAAATAGCTACGTGTATATCTGTATTGCCAAGTATTACAACGACATACACGCTTACAACTTTCAATGGATATTGTTTTGCAACCGACAATATTGTAGTTGAAGTCAATGCAACAAAGCTTTCAGATGATAAACTATTATGCAATACGGAAAGCACTTCTTTATATGCAGACTATGCAGATAAATATATTTGGAGCACGGGGGATACTATTCCATATTTAAATGTAACTCCTACACAAAAAATTACAAAATATACTATTACAACACATAAAAATGCTTGCATATCTTCTGACGAAATAATTATAACTAAAATTATTATCCCTGAAAAAAATGCAGGAACAGATCAGGCAATATGCAAGGGAGGACAAATTAATCTTATAGCTACTGGCGGAGAAAGTTATTTATGGAATACAGGTGACACTACAAACCAAATTACAGTTATTCCTTCTAATTCTACTACATATATATTAACAACCACAAACATGGGATGTTCTCAAATTGATTCTGCTTTTATAACTGTAAAACCAATCCCTGTAATAAACATTGGTTCAGATAAAACAATCGACTCTGGTAAAAACTTAATTATTTCTGCATCTGGAGGTGATTCTTACACATGGAATACGGGTTCAAATCAAGCCGTTTTAATTGTTAAACCAACAACTTTAACAACATACTCTGTTACTATAACAAATAATGGATGTACTGCTTCTGACTATATGGTTGTATTTATAACCTCAATTACCGAAAATGGGAATAACATACGAGAACTAATAAAAATATATCCTAATCCAGCTAATGAATATATAATGATAGAATTACCTGATAACGATTATGCTGATATTTCTATATTGGATAATTTAGGGAAAACTATACTTAATAAAAACATAAATAACACTAAATTAAATAAAATAGACATTATGTATTTATCAAAAGGGTATTATAACATTAGAGTTATAATGAAAGACACTATTGTAAATGTACCCTTTATTAAACAATAATTTTTTTAACCTTTTAATATTTAATAATTATGGCACAATTTGGAAGACAAATAGTAAAAATGGATGTTGATGAATTAATCAACTTATTAAACAAAGCGCTTGCTGACGAATGGCTTGCATATTATCAATATTGGATTGGAGCTAAAGTTGTAAAAGGGCCAATGAAAGATGCTGTTATTAGCGAACTAAACTTGCATGCTACAGAAGAGCTTGCTCATGCTCAATTATTAGCGACAAGAATTATTCAGTTAGGTGGGACTCCAGTACTTTCTCCAGAAGAATGGATGAAAATTACAAACTGCGGATATGATGCTCCTGTTAATCCTTATGTTGAAGAAGTTTTAAATCAAAATATCAAAGGTGAGCAATGTGCTATTAAAACATACAATAATCTTCTTGATATTACCAGAGAGAAAGATCCAGTAACGTATAACATAATTCTTCAAATAATATCAGACGAAGTTGAGCACGAGGAAGATCTTTCTTCTTTAAAAGAAGATATAGAACTTATGCTTACTAGAGGTAAATAATTATTTTATATTAAATAGAGATGTCGTTTTATATGTCGGTGTCTCTATTTAATCTTTTAACATTGAAAGTTCTTCTGAGTTAACATCTTCAATTACTGCACTCATCTTATTGATGAATAATCCAAGTATAAGCACACTAACAATTATATCTATAAATATAGCAAGGTTAATGAGCAGAGGCATTTCAAGACCTACGGCTAAAGAAAGCAGAAAAACTGCATTTTCAATCACAAGAAACCCTATCATATGAGAGAATATTTTCTTATGAGATACGATAAGGAATAGACCTGTAAATAGAGTAAACACCGATATACTAAAATAAAGAGCTTCTATTTTTTCGCTTTTAAAATATTGAGAAATAATCACACTTATTAATAATCCAAAAGATATAAATATTAAAGAATAAAAGCTAGGCAATGATTTCTCGTGAACTCTTGATATTTTTATTTTTGATATTATATGCTTTAAAAGTAAAGGGATTACTATTGCTTTAAAAAGCAAAGTCTCAAAAATTATAAATATAAGGTTTGATATAGAAGCAGATCCAAAGATACTTACAAAAGAAATAAGAAACAGCAATACTCCCTGCAGAGCTATCAAATTAAGATAAGTACGAAAGCGTTCTGTCTTCGATATATATATTAATGTTATTGCAAATAAAACTATTAGAAATACAATCATGGCTACGTTATTTTATTTGTTAATATTAATGCTATTACAAATGCCAACAAAGATATAGCAGATATAGTCAATAGATATTGAGGATTTTTAACAACTTTATTTCTTGGGTTAAATGATTCAAGAAATCCAATGATAACAGCAAAACTTATTTGTGTAACTATAAATATCAATGTTAGCACTAAGATATTTGAATTAGGAGGGAATAAGCAATTGGCAATTAAACTGCCAAATATTGTAAATTTCAGAGCATTAGCAAAATGAATTAAAGCTAAATCAAAACCAGAAATATCTAAAATCATTACTTCATGAACCATTGTTAGTTCTAAATGAGTCTTTGGATCATCAATAGGTAATCGACTATTTTCCACCATAGCAAACTTAACTAGTATATAACAACAAATAATAGTGACTAAATAGTAGCTATTATTTGTGAAGTCCATGAATTTAAATATTTCATCAAATGAAGTATAGCCTGTGATCATTGACAAAGCTCCAATAAGTATTAATATTGCAGGTTCTATGAGCATTGAATACATCACTTCTCTACTTGCCCCCATTCCCTGAAAACTACTTCCTGCATCAAGTGCTGTTAAAACCATAAAGAATTTTCCAAAAGCAAGAATATATATAAAATAGATGAAGTCATTATCAAAATTAATAACCGAAGAATAACTGCCAAATGGGAGAAAAAGCAAAGACGTTACTATTGAAGCGAAATATATCGTTGGTCCTACTTGAGTTATAATGCTAGAAGTATTACTAAATATTGATTTTTTATTTAATAAGAGCCTTATATCATACATTGGTTGCAAAATAACAGGTCCTTTTCGCCCACTAAGAATACTTTTTGTGCGGTTGATTATTCCAGGGAAGAAAAATGTCAATATAATAATTAAAATAATTCCTATCATTTTATAAAAAACTAATTATGAAAACAATTATTAAAAAAATAAACGCATACAATACGTAGTGCTGGATTTTACCTGTTTGAGTTACTGCAAACTTTTTAATTATCAATTCCCCAAAATATATCAATTTGTTTATAAACATATCTGCATAATCCTCTGTTTTATAATCCAACCTTTTATTTTTTGGAAAAACTTCTTTATCTTTAAAATTGATATTTGTAACGTTTTTTTTAATTAATGGCTTTGCCAAGTCAAACAAGTTATCACTCATTGAAGTTGAAGTGTATTGCATCTTTTCATTTATTGCAGTATATCCACATCCCCATGTAGCTTGTTTTTCGAAACCGTTTCTATTTATAAATCTTTTTCTTATTAAATATATTATCGTTACTATAGCCGCAAATATGACGGTTATAATATTAATTTTAATAAATATTTCTTGAAGGTTTTGATAATAAATTTTTTCAACAAATATATTGTTTACAGAGCACACTATATTAAATATAAAATTAAACAAAACCGCAGGAAGTAATGATATTATAAGTATTATTGATAATAGTATTACTTCTGCGTATATATTATTGTCCATTTTTGAATTATATTCAACGTTGCTTCTTTTGTTTCCAAGCAACATTATTCCAGAAGCTTTTGTAAATGCAAATACAGAAAGTCCACTAATGATACCTAATGCAATAATTACGCAAAGCAGAATTATTGTTTTATAGAAATTATCATTAAAGATATTAGAGTAAGAGGTATAGAATATTAAAAACTTAGAAAAGAAGCCACATAAAGGAGGTAATCCAGCCAAGGCAATCATTCCTGTTATAAACATTGTTGAAGTTGCTGGTATCTTTTTTATCAATCCACCCATAAGATTTATGTTCTTTGTGTGGGTTGTTTTATAAATATTCCCAGTTATAAAGAATAAAAAAGACTTTACTAATGAGTGAGTGATTATATGAATAATAACTGCTGTCAATGCAATAGATTGCATATAAACATTATTATAGACTTTTCCTATTAGAAACAATCCTATACCAATGCCAATTATCCCAATATTCTCAATAGAACTGTATGCTAATAGTTTTTTTATATCATTTTGAAACGTTGCTTGTAAAATACCATAAATACCAGTAATTATAGAAATTATTATGATGACAGAACCCAGCAGTAATAGATTACTTTGTGTGATTAATAGAACTTTCAATAATCCAAATATCCCCATTTTAACCATAACGCCAGACATTATTCCTGAAATATGAGATGGAGCAGTTGTATATGCTTTCGGCAGCCACGCATGAAAAGGAATAAAGCCTGCCTTAAATCCAAAACCTAAAAGCAAAAGAGATATTGTTGCTAAATAAGCATGATTGCTAAACATATCAGCATTAGCTAAAGAAGATATTTGATAACTGCCAGTATATTTAAGCATCAAGCTAAAACCAAATAATAATAGAAAAAAACAAACGTGCATTTGAATAAGATAATTAATTCCAACCTTTATTGTTTGTGGTTTTAAATCATATATAATAAGGAAAAACGATGTTATTGTCATTATTTCCCAAGCAGTTAGAAAGTTTACAAAATTATCTGTAACAACTATAAAAAATAATGAATACTGCAACCATAATAGAGCAAAATAATGTATCTTAGTGCTTACGCTATCAAAATTTTCAATGTATTTGAAGCTATACAAAATTCCAATTAATGAAATAACATTATAAAGGATAATAAATATTGAGTTAAACTTATCTATAACAATATAACTATCACCAGACCACGTCCATAAGAGCAAATCTAATTTCAAACTAACGGCTTCACTATTTGCAAAAGCATTAAAGCAAAAGAACGTAGTTATCGCTGTAAATAAAATACTACTTGTTAAAGTTATTGCTTTTAATTTCTTATCTTTTAGAAAGAAAGTTAATAAAGAAAGAATTATAACTATTTTGAAAATTAATCCAGAAATAAACATTCTTATATTTTTTTTGCAATGAGAAGTGCAAAGGTAGTATTTCTTAATTATTACAATTAAAAAATTAATCTATAAATAGAAATTATTTTTTCATTGCATCCACAATTAGTCTTGCATTTTCAAACGGAGTTTCAGGCATAAAGCCGTGTCCAAGATTAAATACCCAGTTTTTATTTGATTGCCCAAATTTGATGTATGATTCTAACATCTTACTTATGCTTTCTTTGCTTCCAAATAGTGATCTAGGATCAAGATTGCCTTGCAGTCCTATATTCCTATCCACTATTTCTCTCGCATAAGGAAGAGATGTATGCCAATCTATGCTTAGATAATCACAATGAGCCTTTGTTATATATTTGATTCCATATCCAATCCCTTTGGGAAAGTATATAAATGGAACATTTTGTTCCCTAATAACATGTGCCATTTGTACTATTGATGGAAAAAACAATGATTTATACATCTCAAAAGGTAATAAGCCTGCGTGAGTATCAAATAATTGAAACACGTCAATCCCGTGTTTTATCTGTTCCAAAGCATAATGGATTGATAAATCAGTTATCTTTTCTATCAACTTTCTTGTTTGCTTAACATTACTATACATAAATTTAATAGCATCGGGAAATGTATGGTCACTACTTTTTCCTTGCAACATATAACACAATGTTGTTAACGGTGCCCCACAAAACCCAATAAGAGGAATATTATCTGGGCGTGTTTCAATTATTTCATCAATAACATCGTATATATAATCAAGCTTTTCAGGCTGTTCTTTAATATTATCAGCAGGATTAGATAAATCTTTTAATGGCTTATTAAATACAGGACCTTTATCCGTAAATTCTAAATCCATTCCCATAGCAACAGGCACAACAAGTATATCCGAAAATAATATTGCTGCATCAACCCCTAAATCATGCACAGGCATTAACGTTACCTTAGCTGCCAAGTCAGCTTGTTGCATTAACTCACAAAAAGAATATTGTTCTCTAAGTTTAACGTATGATGGTAAAACGCGTCCTGCTTGTCGCATAAACCAAATAGGAGGACGTTCACAATCAAGCCCTTTCAATGTGTCAATAAATATAGAATTATTCATAAATCCATTCAGTTAAGACTGTAAATGTAAATAATTTTATTATTGTTATAAAAAATATTTATAGACCTTAAATATTTTCTTTAATATTTTTAAGGAATAAACAAGTAATATTAGGACCTTGAGATAGCTGCAACAATACGTTACAGATGTGTAATAATACCCCCTTGGCGTGTATATAATACCCTCGGAACGTGTAATAACACCCCCTTGCCGTGTATATAATACCCTCGGAACGTGTAATAATACCCCCTTGCCGTGTATATAATACCCTCGGAACGTGTAATAATACCCCCTTGCCGTGTATATAATACCCTTCGTGGGGTATTATTTATTTGATTATACTCATTTTTCAAGGAGTTCAGAGTGTTTGTTTCTTAGGTCGTCCTGAAAATTGTTGTTGCAAGTCCTAATAAATCTTTGTAGAGCTGCATACATTTTGCATGTAAGTGATTTTTACATTACGATAAAATGCAATTATTAATATTTTTTTTACAAGTAATACAATTTAATTTTATAATTTAGTGGTTTCAAATCATTAAATCTATGTATAAAAAATTAGTTAGTATTCCGCTGTCTTTTGTATGGTTTATAATTACATCAATAAGAAATTATTTGTATGATAAAAAAATATTAAAGTCGATTAGTTTTGATATTCCTATAATTTGCGTTGGGAATTTAAGCGTTGGAGGCTCGGGCAAAACACCGCATGTGGAATATATTGTTGATATGCTTAAATCTGATTATAAAGTTGCGGTTCTTAGCAGAGGCTACAGAAGAAAAACTAAGAATTTTATGATTGTTGATGTTGATTCAAAAGCTACAGATGTTGGCGACGAACCATTACAAATAAAACAAAAATTTGGAAATAAGGTTATTGTTGCTGTTGATTCAGATAGAGTAAATGGTGTTAGTCATATAATATCACTTCATAAGCCTGATGTTATTATTTTAGATGATGGTTTCCAGCATAGGGCTCTAACTCCGGGTTTTAATATTATTCTAACTCCTTATTATAATCTTTTCACTATTGATGATTTATTACCTTATGGAAATTTAAGAGAATCAAAAAGCTCAATTAAGCGTGCTGACATTATTATTGTAACAAAGACTAGCGAGTCTTTAACTGATGATGCTAAAAAAGAATTGGAATATAAAATAGGTAAATATAAAGGTAAAAATAACACTGTGCTGTTTTCCTATTTTGAATACGATGAATTAAAACCATTATTTTTAATGAATAATTATGATAAAGAATTTTTAAAAACAGTTAAAAACGTTGTTGCCTTTTGTGGAATTGCTGGATATAATAGTTTTTATGAATATTTAGAAACAAAGTTTAAAGATACAACTGCTATAACTTTACGTGATCATCATAATTACAATGAAAGGGATATAAACAGAATTATTAATGTTTATAACAATTTAGAAAGGACTAAGGGCTCGACAATAATTGTTACAACCGAAAAAGATATTGTTAAAATTAAAAATAACAGCTTACTTGCAAATCAATTATGCGGTTTTCCTATCTTTTATTTGCCTATAAAGGTTCGATTGCATAAGAATGATGATATGTTTTTTAAAGATAAAATTTTAGACTATGTTGGAAAGAATACAAAAATCAATTGACTTTATAAGAACAATAACAAAATCAACACCCAAGATATGCATAATATTAGGTTCTGGATTAAGTAGCTTGAAAGATTATATATCAATTGATGAAATTATCAGATATTCCGAAATCCCTTACTTTCCTATTTCTACAGTGAAAGGACATAAAGGAGAACTTGTATTTGGAAATATAAGTGGCACAGAAGTGGTTCTGATGAATGGCCGTTTCCATTATTATGAAGGCTATTCTATGCAAGAAATAACATTCCCCATAAGAGTTGTAAAACAACTTGGAGCTGAATATTTGTTTCTCTCAAATGCTGCAGGAGGTATGAATAGTGCCTATTCAATAGGAGATATTATGTTTATAGAAGACCATATTAATTTAATGGGAGACAATCCTCTTATTGGGCATAATATAGATGAATTAGGTCCTCGCTTTGTTGACATGCTAGAACCTTATGACAGGGAATTAATCAAGGACGCAATTAATATTGCTCAGGAAAAATCAATTAAATATCATAAAGGTGTGTATGTTGCTGTGCCTGGACCATGTTTTGAAACTCCTGCCGAATATAGATATCTTGCAAAAATGGGTGCAGATGCTGTTGGCATGTCAACGGTTCCTGAAAATATCGTTGCAATCCATTCAGGAATGAAGTGCTTTGCCACTTCTATAATTACAGATTTAGGATTTGAAGGACATTTTCATCCAATATCACATAAAGAAGTACTTCAAGTTGCCAATAAATCAGCAAATAAAATAAACGAAATTATAATAGAAATGATTAAAAAGATGTAATTTTGCTTTACAAAAAACTTATTTATGATTCAAATAAAAACTTTCATATTCAATCCTTTTTCAGTAAATACTTACGTTGTATGGGATGATTCAAAAGAAGCTGCAATAATAGATTGCTCTGCTTATAGTCAATCAGAATTTAAACAACTTAACTCTTTTTTAGAAGAAAATAAACTCACTCCTAAACTACTGCTAAATACTCATTGTCATATAGACCATATCACTGGAATTAGTGACATGAAAACTCACTACCCTAACATAAAATACATTGCACATAAGGAAGAAGTACAAATTATAAAAAACGCACCAGAATATGGTAAAATGCTGGGCTTTCAAATGAATGAAACAAATCTCCCAGATGAATATACTGAACATAACAAGGTCTTTAATATTGGTAATTTTAAATTAAAAACTATTCACACTCCTGGACATACTGCTGGTGGCGTATGTTTTTATATAGAAGATAATGCTAGCTTGTTTTCAGGCGACACATTATTTGAAAGAGGAATTGGACGCACTGACATGCCAACAGGTAATTTTGACAGCATAATAAACAGTATAAAAACACAATTATTTTGCTTGCCATTAAATACAAAAGTATACCCAGGACATGGTAAAAGCTCCACTATATCTGATGAAATAAAATATAATCCTTTTCTTTAATAAACTTTAATAATGAAAAAAGAAATAATAAATGACACTAAGCTTATTGCCTATTGTGGACTATATTGCGGAGCATGCAACGCTTATTTAAAAGGAAAGTGTAAAGGATGCATTGAAAATACTAAAGCTTCATGGTGCAAGATAAGAAAATGTTGCATTGAAAAAAGCATTAAAAGCTGTTCCGACTGTAATGAATTTAAAGAAATAAATAATTGTAAAAGGTTTAATAACCTAATCTCTAAAATGTTTAAATTAATATTTAAATCTAATAGAAGAGCATGCATAAGAATGATACAAGCAGACGGGTATGAAAACTTTGCAAAATATATGAGTATTAATCAAAAACAAAGTCTAAAATAATTATGGGTAGTTATTTAAAATGGATTACAGGTGGCATCGGTTGGGCAATGGGAGGACCAATAGGAGGTATATTAGGTTTTTTTATAGGCTCATTAATCGGCTCAAATGATAATCAGAATATTAATGGGAACTCTTCTTCACAAAAAGGCAAAACAAGAAGTGGCGATTTCACTGTAAGCTTATTGATATTATCTGCATCAATAATGAAAGCAGATGGGAAAATTTTGAAATCAGAACTAGACTATGTGAAATCTTTCTTAAGAAGACAGTTTGATGAAGAGAAAGTGGCGGAAATGTTATTGGTGCTTCGTGATTTATTAAAGCAAGATTATAATTTGCAAGAAGTATGTGCTCAAATAAGAGCAAATATGGACTACTCAACTAAACTACATTTACTCCATTTCTTATTTGAAATCGCTGGTGCTGATAATGATTTTAATCCTTCTGAAATAAATTTAATAAATGACATCTCTGGTTACTTAGGTATCAAATCTCATGATTTTGAATCTCTAAAATCTATGTTCCTAAAAACTGATGCACTGGAAGATGCATATAAAATATTAGAAATCGATTCAAATGCTGATAACGATGCATTGAAAAAAGCATACCGACGTATGGCTTTGAAATATCATCCTGACAAGGTAATACATCTAGGAGAAGAATACCAAAAATCAGCCAATGAAAAATTCCAGCAAGTAAATGACTCTTATGAAAAAATAAAAAAACATAGAGGAATATAAAAAATATTAATATATATTTGCAAGTATTAATGCTCTAAAATAATAATGAATATGAAAAGAATCCTTATCATAATGCTTGTAATGAGTTTTATTATCACTGTAAAAGGTCAAAATAAGCTAATGAAAGATTCCATCTTATTTCAATCAATTGAAAATGAAATGGAACAACCTGAAAATACTATATTAAATATTAAGCAAAAATTACATACTAACAAACAATTAAAAAAAGAAAAAGAGCTCATTACAAAATATCTCCCCGACACAATTGTTCAATATACCGATAACGATACTGTAAAATATATTAGAAACTATAATGATAATAGCAATTTAACAAATGAACTTATCCAAGTATGGCATAATTCATCTTGGGTTGATGACTATAAAGATACATGTATCTACGATAATAAAGGAAATAGAACAAGCATAACAAGTAAAATATGGGACAATTCCTCTTGGCTATATTTCTCCAGAGCAACATACACTTATGATACCAATGACAACAAAACTGAATACATTTTTGAATTATATTTAGACTCTGTATGGGTTAATAAAAATAAAAGTACATACACTTATGACACTAATAATAATCAAACTTGTTTAATTTCGGCAACATGGATTGATGGAGCTTGGCTTAATAAAAGCAAATATACAATTACATATGATTTAAATAATAACAAAACATCTACTACTTCTGAAATTTGGACTAATTCTGTCTGGAAATATTACAAAAAATTATCATGCATTTACAATGAGGAAAACAAAATAACAAATGAACTTTATGAAAATTGGACAGATTCAATTTGGGTTAACTCATCAAGAATAACATATGATTACGATACTATAAATAATAAAACAATAACATTTTCGGAATCCTGGGTGAACTCTAATTGGAAAACTAAAAACAGGGGCACTTCTACTTATGATATGAACAATAACATAATAAGCTCTCTTTTTGAAACATTTAAAGACTCTTCTTGGACCAATTATTACAGACTGACGTTCTCTTATGATGATAAAAACAATCAAACAATTGAAATGTCTGAACTTTTCGAAGACTCTATATGGCAAAATTATGACAGATACACATACACTTTTGATGATAATAATAATTGTTTAACAGGAAGCGCTGAAATGTGGATTAACTCTCAGTGGCAAAAAAGTTCTGGAAATCTCGTTTGCTATTATGATAACAAAAATGACAATATATCCAACTGGGCAGAACTTATAACTCTGCATTATATATCTAAACAAGTTGGTGTTCCATTAGTAATATTAGAAGAAATATCTAATAATAACAGCCTTAAAGTGTTTCCAAATCCTGCAACAAAAAATATAACAATAGAAATAAATAGTAAAAACTCTTCTCAAACATATACAATATATAATGTTTTAGGAAAAGAAATATATTCTGAACAAGTAAAAACAAATAACAATAAATTTGAAGTAAACATAAATAATCTTGACAAAGGAGTATATTTCATAAAAACAGATAATAACTTCACTAAGTTTATTAAAAAATAAATAAACAAACGACAATATCCAAACATCTATATTCTTTTACAGAACAACATTGATAAAAAATAAACCCAAATTGTCCATTAAAATTTTTTTAATATCAATTTGCTTGTTCTAAATTATTGGTAAATTCTAATTTTTATAATCAATAAAAAAGTAAGTTTTTCTTTTTGGTTAATAATATATTTTAAATAAAATGAGCAAATAACTCTTTTTGATTTAATCAAAATCAATTTTTGATATAGAGCACATATAAAGCACATATACAGTTCATATAGAGCACATATAGAGCACATATAGAGCACTTTAACCTCACTCTTAACTCCACTCAATCAACATCAAAACCTCATTTCATCCTTATAATCAAATGATTAACTGGTCAAAATTAAATCATATTTGTTTTTTGTTATTTTAAAGAATAAGCATCTTGCGCTTTAATTATCAGTATATTAAATAAAATAGCACAATATGATAAAATTGATTGTTTTTTTTTAAAATGGTTAAACCACCCCATGCTGTTATATATTCATCCATAAATTTAATTTCTATATAAAACAAATTTTTAAATATTAATTAAATTAAAATTAAAGCATTAATTGTAATTTATAACTATTTACATTGCAAATTTTCTAATGGACACCTTTAGAAAATTTCAAAAATATTTAGGGCGTTTCTCTAATGGACAATCTGGGTTAATTTAATAATCTGAGACCACTACAAAAAAGTATGATTTAATAATTTCGTTATTAAATCTCACTAATTTTTTAGATTTTGCTATTAATTCATCAAAATTTAGCCTTGCAACGGTCTCAATTTTTTAATTTTTATCCTTTAATATAATGCAATATACTTGAAGTTTTAATATTATAAAAACCTAATAATATAACTTTTCTTGAGATAAACAAAAATCTTTTAAAGATTATTCTATAATTCATTATTATCAATAATGATTTCATTAGAAATATTATTATGAATGTTTTCAAAAGTAACATTAGGTGTAAGATCAATATTAATGTTTGGCTCTGTAATTATATCATTAGGATTATCTTTTGTTTGTTTTGTTGTCATTAGGCCAATCATCATAACAAATGCAGTTATAATAATAACTTGAATAATAACAGATCTGTTAACAATTGAAATTGATTGAGATTGATCAATAGAAAGAAATAATAGAATTGTTATAAGACCTCTTGGAGCAACAAAAAGTAAAGGTTTTATAGGCAGTTTTGATAATTTTAATTGAATTAAACGAAATATAAAAATAGTAAAAACAATTCCAAGTGACCAAGCAAGAGTCCCTATATTTAATACTTCTGACGTTTCAATAAGATACCCGAATAAAAGAAAAAATAATACTCTTACTAAAAATGTTGCTTCAATTGTAATTTCTCTAAATCGTATAACTTCTTTATTTAATTCATCTATTCGAAATTTTTTTGTCCAACTAAAACGTTTTAAATCAGAAACGTTTCCAATAAAAAGACCAAATACAATAATAAAAATAAGAGCAGGGAGATGAAAAGCTTTTGAAACGGCGTAAATTAATATTACGAGAATAATGATGGGAATAAACTTAATATGATGTTTTATTAAACTTAATAAAAAAGAAAGACCTATTGTAAAAACAAAAGAAATTATAATAATAATAACTAATTGCAATCCAAATTCTCCAAATGCATTATAATCAATAACTTCATTTAAAGCTATAAAGTTGAAAAATAATATTCCAAAAATATCAGATAAGCTACTTTCATAAATTATAAATTCTCTATCGTATAATGTTAGATTTCTTGCACTAGGAATAGCAATAGCACTACTTATTATACAAAATGGAATTGCATTTAGTAAACTATTTTTTTAAGAATATCCTCCAATATAATGGAATAAATAAGCTAATAAAAAACCTAATGCAAACATAGGTAATAATGCACCAATAAATGATTTTCTTATTATTCCAAATTTTGATTTACTAACTTTAAGTTCCAAAGAGCCCTCAAGTACAATAAGAATAAGCCCTAAAGTCCCTAATAGCGGTAATATGTCAGAAAAGTCAGGTAATTGGATGTGAAAAAACATAACTGATTGCCTAACAGTCCATCCTAAAAGCAAAAGAAGTATTACAGAAGGAATTTTTGTTTTTGCTGAAGTTAGGTCAAATAAATAACCGAGAAGTAATAAAGAGCAAATTGATATTATGATAGCTGTAGTCATTATTTATAATATTATTTATTTGTTTTATTATATAGTTAGAAAAGCAATAAAATAATATATGTCTATGTTTTTTGAAATTTCAAGTTCTTTTTTAGAAAATACAAAAGTATGATACTTTTTTTATTTATGTCTTTTTTTAGAAAATTAAATATTCAAATAATTATTTGCTAAAAAACATTCTATTAACTTCTATGTTTTTTTTAATGCTTTTTAATGTATTACATTATAAAGCAGAATCAATATTTTTCAGTATAATTTTGCAAGCTTCCATAGCTTCATGTTCTTTTATTATTGAAGGAGGTGCTATTCTCATACAATTGTCAGCAAAAAGAAACCAATCCGTAATTAATCCATCTTCAAGACAATGTTTTATTACGTTTCTGCATATTTCGGAAGTTTCAAACTCAACAGCAATAAGTAATCCTTTGCCTCTTAAGTTGATAATTTTATTGTGCTTTAATGTTTTTAATATTAATTCTGAAATAAGATTGACGTTATCTATAAGGGATTGCTGCGTAATTATATTTAAAGTTGCTAAAGCAGAAGCACAACACACAGGATTGCCTCCAAACGTTGTTATATGACCAAGAAAAGGATTGTCTTTCAAACTATCCATTACTTCTTTTGATGAAATAAATGCTCCTAAAGGTAACCCCCCGCCTAAACCTTTGGCTAAAGTAATAATATCTGGAACTATATTATAATTTTCAAATCCCCATAATTTTCCTGTGCGTCCCATTCCAGTTTGTACTTCATCACAAATAAGCAAAGTCTCCATTTGTTTACACCTATTTGACAATGCAACAACGTAATCATTATTTGGAACAATAACGCCAGCTTCTGCTTGTATTGGTTCAAATATAACACAAGCGGTTTTTTTAGTTATAACATTTAAATCATCAAAATGGTTATATCTTATAAAATTAACATTAGGTAGTAATGGTCTGAAATTAGATTTAAAATATTCATCTCCCATAACACTTAAAGCTCCATGTGTACTTCCGTGATAAGAATTTATAAATGCGATTATCTCTGTACGCCCTGTAAATCGTTTGGCAAGTTTTAAAGCTCCTTCATTTGCTTCACTTCCCGAGTTTACAAAATAAACAGAAGATAATGATTGTGGTAACAATTCTGAAAGTTTGTGAGCTAATTTAACTTGAGGATATTGGATGTATTCTCCATACACAATTAAATGCATATATTTATCTAATTGTTCTTTTATTGCTTTTACAACATCTGGATGTCTATGTCCTACATTACTAACAGAAATCCCAGATATAAAATCAATGTATTTTTTTTCTTTTGAGTATAAATAAATACCTTCAGCTCTATCTATTTCTAATGTAAGTGGACTTTCTGACGTTTGTGCTACGTGTTTAAAAAATAGTTCACGTTGAGTAATCATTTCTAATAATATTTAAAATTGTTATTAACAAGTATAGCTTTATTTATAATTAATTATGAAGGAATATATAAAGTACATAAAACATTTTTTCTGCATTTTAAAACAAAGGTAATTATAAAAAAATAACGTTAGTCAAAAAAAAAAAATTCGTCTATCATATCATTTTTTCTTGCTAACTTAATTTGATTCTTTTTATACGGATATTTCTTAAATTTTGAAAATTGTATACTAAAAGTAATATGAAAACGCAAAAATTATTCTTTTTGTATTCTTGTATTTAGGTTTATTATTAAATAATTGATTATTTTTGTAAAAAATAATCAAATAATGTTGCTTTATGAAAAAAATAATATTATTTTTGCATATTGAGGTAAACATTATTAATTAATTATTAGTTAATTATTTTATATGTTGATTAAAGAAAAAAAATATAGATTTTATCTAAAACATTTAGAAAATATTCTTTTTTTTGTAATTATTTTATTTTTTTCATTAAATTCTTTTTCTCAATCAGTTGGTGATTTACGTTCTCGTCAAAGTGGAAATTGGGCAGATCAAAACTGTTGGGAAAGATGGAATGGTGCAATTTGGCAAAATGGAGGTTCTGGAACTCCAAATGCGTCAACAATAAATGCTGAAATATTACCTGCTCACACTATCACCATAAACAGTAATACTCAGTGTAAATGTAAAAATCTTGTAAATAATGGTGTCGCAAGATTTGTAGGAAATAATAGATCTTTATTTGTTTATGGTGATTTAACAGGGACAGGAGAAATATCATATGTAGCAAGTTCTTTAACTGGGACTAACAAGCATATTTTATATTTATACGGAGCAATTAATCAGAACACAATTAGCAATATGGAAACAAGATACCAATTTGTCCGATATCTTGGTAATATTAATCAAACTATTATTCCTGCTGATTACTCTGTGTTACGATTAGAAGGAACAGGTAATAAAATTCTTACGGGTGATGTAAATATTTTAGATACGCTTAATGTCATTTGTTCTGATACTTTAGTTTTTGATACATCTAAAATATTTGGTTACTCAAATGCAGTGCTATATGTAAAGCCAAATGCTGTAATGACTTTAGGAAATGAAACAATAGATAAAAATATTACTTTCCCAACTGGTTTTAAAACAGTTGTTTTAGACACAACCTCTTTAGTTATATATCAATCATTAGGAGTACAAACAGTAAGTGGCATAGATTATGGCAATTTAATGCTAAAAGGTGGAGCGAAAATAGCAGAAAGTAATATAAAAGTTTTTGACAATTTAAACCTAAATACTACATTAAACCTTAATGATAATATGCTTACTATGGGTGTTAATGGAACCATAACTTATGATGACATAGAGTCTAGAATTATTCTTACTCAAAAAAGTACAATATTAAAAGAATATAATAAGGCTGAAAATATCTTATTTCCTATAGGAACAGATACGGTATATACACCTATGGAGGTTGATATTAACTCAATAACATTTGTAAATGGTAATGGGCAGTTATTCATTAAATGTGTGAACGATTATGAACCAAATCACTCTTATGATATATGTTCTCTGAAAAAATATTGGAAAACAGAATATGAAAATATAAACACTATAGACGTTGATTTTAAATTTAAGTTTAGTAAACAAGAAGTATATCAAGACTCTTTCCCTAATTATATTGGGGCTCAATTAAAATATGACTTCACTTGGGTATTGGATGGTATTATAGATACAACCGCACGCACTATTACTTTTAATAGAACAGACCCAAAAGAAATTTTTGGATATTGGACAGCAGGGGTTGATGCAAATTATAGATGCTTTCAGTGGAGAACAGTTGCTGAAGGAAATGTGGATAAAGATTGGTGTAACCCAAATAATTGGATTCCAATAGGTGTCCCTGATAGCAATACTTGTGTAATTATTCAAAATACTCCAAACTGGTTAGTAGCTCCAAATATAATATCTTCTTGTGCCAATTCTATGTGCAATTCTTTAATTTTGACTAATAATGGAAGAATTACTTTAAGTTCTACAAACGTTTTAAAAATATATGGAAGTTTTATTAGATATAATTCTAACTCCGTTGTAGGAAGCGTAGAATTTAAAGGAAATAAATCAGCTGAAATTTATGCTAGAAACACTTATTATAACTCTGTCCCCATATATTCTGAAGATTTTGAAACGGACGTAAGTGAATGGACTCTACAAAGTGTTCCTAACCATTCGGAATGGAGAGTTCATAATGATGGCGCAGGTGCTGATACTGCTTGTTCTGGAGATAAATTTGCAACAATATATAATTTATTTAATAATGTTCCTTATGATTTATGTGATAATTGCGATAAAACATATATAGATATGCTTACAACGCTTGATTTGACAATGTATGACTCTGCTTATATTAGTTTTAATTGGAAAAATAACACAAGATATAACGATGGAAACTATGGCTCGTTTTTTATAAATCATTATATAATGAAGGACCATTTAAATGATAATAATACATGGCAATCATCTGGAAATCTTGATATATCTCAATTTTGTAATATTGATAATAATGTAATTAGATTTAGGCAGTTTCTAGCACCAACAACACGTAAACCTGGATTGTGTATTGATAATATTTTGGTTTATGCAAAACTAACAAGGTTAGATTTAAGGGACTTTATAATTAGTAAAACTGGTGATGCAAACCTCTCTTTATTAACCCCTATAAGTGTATCTAGTTCGCTTACGATTAATAGTGGTATTGTTAATATGGGTAGATATATTCATAGATTTTTTAATACAAATATTTTTAAAAATGGAGGAACATTTAACGCTGATTCAAGCACAATATTATATAGAACAAACGTATTGAGAGGTGTTTATGTTAGCGGAAAATTAGCTTTCTTTAACTTTAAATTAATAAAAAGTGGAGAGCTTAGAATTAATGGTTTTAATGCTGCTAAAATGGACTCTTTTATTGTTACTAATAACTTTATTTGGGAAAAAACTGGAATGGATTCCATAATTATTGGTAAAACAGCTCAAACTTACCTTAGTTTACCTTCATCTATTATTTTGGATGAAAATAGTAAATTGGGATTGAAAAATAACTCCATTTTAGAATTCACAGGAAACTTTATAAATGATAATGGAACCCTTGAGGCAAATCAAAGTAAAGTTATAATGAATGGAACATCAGATAATTTTATGTTTAAGGCACCTGCTGATACTATATTTTTCTCAGACTTTGAAAATGCAAATGACACAATTGGCTGGCATCTTGAAAATACAAGTTATTCTAATAATGCAAGATTACAATGGGCATGGATGAGAGGTTCGCCTTATTCTGGAACTTATAATATTGGTGTTATGGATTTTATAGGAGGACAAAAATGGTGGTATGATTACCCTTGGGATCCTGTATGTAATGGTAGAACAGAAAAAGTTATTGATCTAACAAACTATCCTTGTGCTTTTTTAGAATTTCAATGGAAGTGTGGAGGCTCAGCCCCAAAGCCTGGCGTTTATACAGGAGATTATGGATTTGTTATGGTGAATAGTGATACTATATTAAATTATATGCATTCTACTATTGACTGGACAAAGCAATATCCATTAGATTTAACAAAGTATTGTGGCGCTCCTATTACATTAAAATTTGGATTTAAAGGTGATGGACAATGGGCCGATGAAGGTACATTATGTTCTCCTGGCTTATGTATTGATGATATTTTAATTCTTACTACAACTTCTTATTTTGAAAAATTTGATTCATTAGTAATTCAAAATGTAGATACCCAATATACAACATATATACAACCAAACTTAAAAATAACAAGTGATATGTTATTAAACAACGGAACTGTTTTTATGGGAAATCAATATACAGATATACAAAAAAGTCTAATAATAGGTACTGGTTGGGTTAAGTATTCTAAATCTAAATTTATATTCTCCTCTTCAAATAATAGTACTTTAAAAAATAAATTTGCTCCATCTTATTTTCATCAAATTGATTTGAAAAAATCAGACTCAACTAAAACTTTAACAATGGATATTGATTCAATATATTTAATTGACACATTATTCATGACTAAAGGAAATATAAAACTTAATAATGGTATAATAAAATTAGACTCTACAGGCTACATATTTAATGAAAGAAATTACAATCAAATTTCCGATTTTTCTGGCGGAGATGGTTATTTAGAAACATTTATTAGATTAAATGGGCTTAATACAACATACTCAAATATTAGGGGATTAGGATTGACTTTAAAAACATCTACTACATTACCAGATAGTACATACATCAGACGTGGACATAAGTTCCAAATGGGTGGAGATCTTATTGATACTTCTGGATTAAGATATTTTTTAATAAGTCCTCTAAATAATGTGGGTTTAAATATGGCTATGCAGTATAAATTTTTTGATAATGAAGTATCAACAATGGAGAAAACAAAATTAGATTTGTATAGAGCTGTTCCTCCATATACTAATTATGTATTAGTTAAAGTTGATTCTGCTAGTGCTATTTTTAATACCATATATATAGATAGTATTAACAGCTTTTCTAAATGGACTCCATATACGCCTGAAGCTCCTCTTATGTTGAAATTTATTAATTTTGATTGTAATATATCTAATAGTAATCTTATAACTTGGAGTTTGATTTCTGATAATAATTCAAATATGCTTAGTTTAGAAAAAAGTTCAGACGGATTAACTTATAAATTATTACAAGAATTCTATAATACAAATCAAAATGATTTGATTAATAATTATTATGTTGATGATGGTTTTTATAAATACGCATATTATAGATTAAAAGAGTTTGATCAAAATTACAATAAAACTTTTGAAAGAACTATATTTTGTAAGTCAACAAATAATAATATTATTAAAAACAACAATTTACCTCAAATGTATTATAGCAAAGATAATATATATGTTATTGTTGATTTCGAAAAATCTTACGTTTTAAAAATATATGATTCTAATGGAAACTTGGTTTTATTACAAAATATTAATAACGAAGTTGAAAACATAGCATACCTTGCCAATGGGGTTTATTTAGCTGAATTAATAAACAAAAATGATATATCTGATAGAATAAAAAGAAAATTTATAAAATAAAACTTCCTTATCAAAATATCACTCATTTTCACTCTTATTTCATGAAATAAATTCTTTTTTTTAAAAATACTTTAAAAAAAAATAAACATAATAAAAAAGCAGTAAATTTGCCCAAAATTTCATATATGACTTTATTAAACTAAATCAATATAAGTTATGGGTAAAACTAATCAAATTGTTGAATTAGAGAGTGTTGTTGTTAAATTTGTTGGTGATTCTGGTGACGGAATGCAACTTGCAGGAACACTTTTTTCTGACTCAGCAGCTCTATCTGGAAATGACATTGTTACATTTCCTGATTTCCCTGCGGAAATTAGAGCACCGCACAATACAGTAGCCGGAGTTTCCGGATTTCAAGTTCATATTAGTAAAAACAAAATCTATTCAACAGGAGATCTTTGTGACTTAATTGTGGCTCTAAACCCTGCTTCGCTAAAAGCGAACATGCAATGGATTAAAAAAGGAGGCACTTTAATTGTGGATGCAGATGCATTTAATGAAAAAGTATTTGCAAAATCAGGTTATGCATCTAACCCTCTTGAAGATGATAGTCTTTTGCAATATAATGTTATAAAAGCACCTATCACATCTCTCACTAAGGCTGCTGTTCAAAGTTTGAATCTTGATAATAAAACAGTAGAAAAAACCAGAAACATGTTTGCTCTTGGTATGGTTTTCTATCTTTTTAATATTGAATTAGATAACACTATAAAATTTTTCCAAACAAAATTTAAAAAGAAACCTCTTGTTGTTGAAGCAAATACTAATGTTTTAACAGCAGGATATAATTTTGCTGATACTATTGAAGCTATATCTTCTACTTTTTCCATTCCTCAAGCTAATATTGAAAAAGGAAAATATAGAAACATTACAGGAAATGTTGCTACAGCATGGGGATTTCTTGCTGCATCAGAAAAATCTGGGCGACCTTTATACTTAGGATCATATCCTATAACTCCAGCAACAGAGATTTTAATGGAATTAGCAAAACATAAATCTTTAGGAGCTAGAGTTCTTCAAGCTGAAGATGAAATTGCTGGAATTTGTTCTACTATTGGTGCTGCATATACTGGTTCCTTAGCAATAACAACAACATCGGGACCAGGATTATCTTTGAAAAGTGAAGCAATTGGATTAGCTGTTATGACTGAATTACCAATAGTTATTGTTGATGTACAGAGAGCGGGACCTTCAACTGGATTACCTACTAAATCTGAACAATCTGATTTATTGCAAGTATTATATGGACGAAATGGAGAATGTCCTGTTATTGTTACTGCAGCTGCAACACCTGCTGATTGTTTTTATAAAGCTTATGAAGCTGCTAAATTAGCAATGGAACACATGACTCCTGTTATATTATTAACTGAAGGATACATTGGCTTTGGTTCAGAGTTATTTAAAATACCAAAAGTTGCTGACTTAGATCCTATAAAACCTCCTTTAGCAGAGGCTAATGATCCAGATTTTATGCCTTTTAGGCGAAATGAAGAAACTCTTGCAAGAAAATGGGCTTTGCCTGGAACTGAAGGTTTAAGACATAGAGTGGGGGGGCTTGAAAAAGAAAATATTACAGGAAATATTACTACAGACCCTATTAATCATGAATTAATGATTAAAATTAGAATGGAAAAAGTTATGCGTGTAGCAAACTATATTCCAGAACAAGAAGTTTATGGAGAACAATCTGGAGAACTACTTGTTGTTAGTTGGGGAAGCACGTATGGAACTATATTTTCTGCTATTAATAAATTAAAAGAAAAAGGCATAAAGGTTAGTCATGCTCATTTCAAACATATTATGCCATTACCTAAAAATACAGAAGAAGTGTTTGGGCGATTTAAAAAAATTATTGTATGTGAATTAAATAGTGGACAATTTGTAGGATATCTTAGAATGACATATCCTGATTTTAAATACTTACAATATAATAAAGTACAAGCATTACCTTTTACTATAAGCGAATTATCTGATTGTTTTATTAAAACTTTGGAGGGTTAAAAAAAATGGCTATTGAAAGATCAACGGTTGAATTACGTAAAGAAGACTTCGTAAGTGACCAAATGGTAAAATGGTGCTCAGGTTGTGGTGCTCATGCTGTTTTACATTCAATTGAAAATGTATTTCCTAAAATAGGTTATAAAAAAGAAAACTTTTGTTTTGTTTCTGGAATAGGTTGCTCTTCTAGATTTCCTTATTATGTTAATACTTATGGTATACATGGTATTCATGGACGAGCTGCTGCTATTGCTACTGGAGTAAAGGTTGCAAATCCTAAACTTAGTGTATGGGTTGCAACTGGTGATGGGGACTCTATGGCAATAGGTGGAAATCATTTTATTCACATTATTAGGAGAAATATTGATGTTAATATTCTTCTTTTTAATAACCAAATTTATGGATTAACTAAAGGACAGTATTCTCCGACAACTCCTATGGGATCTATTACAAAAACATCTCCGCAAGGAACAATAGAACATCCTTTTAATACTGGTGAACTTGTTCTTGGTGCTCAAGGGACTTTCTTTGCAAGAGCAGTTGATACCAACCCTAAGATGATGATCGATGTTATGTTTGAAGCTGCTAAGCATGATGGAACATCTGTTGTTGAAATTTTACAAAATTGTGTAATTTTCAATGATGGTGCTCATGAAACTATTACGGCTAAAGATATGAGGGAAGATTTTCAATTGACTCTTAAAAATGGAGAACCTATGATTTTTGGGAAAAACAAAGATAAGGGTATCCGTATAAATGGCACTCGCTTAGAAGTTGTACAACTTGGTGAAAATGGTATTACTGAAAATGATCTATTAGTTCATGACCAATACCAACAAGATCCAGGGATTCATCTTATGTTAGCAAAAATGCAAGCACCTCATTTTCCTGTTGCATTAGGAGTTATTCGTTCCGCTATGTATCCAACGTATGATGATTTAGTAGATCTTCAAATTGAAAAAGGTAGAGAAAATTCTAACATAAAATGTGTTGATGATTTATTAAATAGTGGAGAGACTTTCTTCGTATAGTTTAATATAAAAACACACATACAATCTATCTATATAAAGCTGTCAAGAATATTTTTCTTGACAGCTTTTTTTTTTACCTATGTTGGTATTTATACAAATAATCAAAATATGTTTTTAAAGCCTTTTGCTTGTCAGAGTTGAATTCATAACTAATGTTATTAGTGATATAGTTTAGAGCAGTTTGTTTATCTATTTTTAGGCTTTTTATATCTTTATGCTCCAATGATTCTGGTTTTCTTTTTAAACCATATAATAGAGAAGTATTAAACTCTTGAATAAAACTCTCATCCAATTCTGTATTTGAAATCCAACAAGCAAAAACAAAAGGCAGTGATGTAAAATCTAGCCAAACTTCCCCTAAATCATAGCAATATAAATACTCTTTTTCATAATAAAACGTTTTATCTCCAATTGCCAGTATTGTTTCATGCTTAGATTTTATTTCTTTAAGATTATTTAGCTCAATGTTAATCCATTCAGGTTTTATTTGCCAGTAAAAAGCAGAAAGTATTTTTGCTAAAAATACAGATGTTATAGAGTGATTGTCTGTGTATATTTTTTTTACATATTGTATTTTTACATTGGAATAAATACATACACTTTTTACAGCTCCATAGCAACCAATGCAGTAATCTGAAATTATAAAAGCTTTTTTCAAATGAGGAATTATTGCTATAGGAGCTAAACCTATATTAACTTTTTCTTCTTTTAATAGATTTGCACAATCGTTTGGTGTGTTTTCTTGCAATGCAATTTTTTCAATTATTGCTGAGTTATTCAAACCATAATTAAAAGGAGTACTATTTAGATAATTAATGGTTGATACATTGATTTTATGCATTTTATATTTCTCTTACTATTAAGTTTTCAACATATTCTTCTAGAGCTTTTCTCTTATTATATTCAACTTTTAATTTTTTTAGATAATTCAAGCCTTCTTCATAATACTTTTTTATTTCCTCCTCTGTTATACTTTTTATATTTAGTTCATTATATTTTTTTATAATATTTTTAACCTTATCTGAATTATTAATAGTATCATCATTATACATATTAACAATTTGCTTTTTCATATTTTCATCTGCAAGTTCAATTGATTTTGAATATAAAAAAGTTTTCTTTTTGCTAATTATATCTCCACCTGTTATTTTTCCAAATTTATCTGGGTTGCTGTATGTATCTAATAAATCATCTTGAAGTTGAAAAGCTATTCCTATATTTTCTCCAAATTTGTATATATTTATGCTATCTTCTATTGAGCTACTTCCAATAATGCATCCTATTTGTAGTGCTGTAGCTATTAAAGCCCCTGTTTTCAATGATATCATTTTTTTGTATTCATCAATACTTACAAATGTTGTGCTTTCAAAATCCATATCATATTGTTGTCCTTCACAAACCTTTATGGCTCCCTGTGTAAACGAATTTAACACATTAACAAGCTTAGATGAATTAACTTTTGATATATATTCATATGCCTTACCAAACATTACATCTCCTGACAGCAAAGCTATATTTGTATTCCATTTTTTATACACAGTTGGACGCCCACGTCTCATTGGTGCAGAGTCCATAATATCATCATGCACTAACGTGAAATTATGAAATATTTCTATTCCTATTGCTACATCTATAGCATCTTCTACCTTACCATTAAACAAATCATTTGCAATTAATGTTAGAAGAGGTCTTATTCTTTTACCCCCATTTGACATAGAATATCTTGCTGGCTCGTATAGTAAATGAGGTTCATTCTTAAAGTTGATGTCTTTTATCTTATTTTCAATTAATTCTTGAAGTGTTGAATATTTATTATTTTCCATCTCATTTTATTTGTTCACCTAAAATTTCAGCAATATGCACTGCTTTTATTTTTAAATTATTCTTCTTTATATAATTATCTAAATTAATCAAACAGCTACTTTCTGTTGTTACTATATATTCAACATTTTTTTTTATTGCCTCATTTAATTTAAAATAAGTCATTGATTCAGTAATATCTGGGTGAATAAAATTAAGCATTCCTCCACTTCCACAACATTCATCTTGATTTAAATCTATAAACTCAGCTCCCTTTATATTTTTCAAAAGTGTTATTGGCTCATTTTTTAAGCCATATTCTCTAGCCTTGCATGATTCATAATATGCCAATTTATAATTAAAATTAACATTCATGTCGGATACACTTTGCACATTAACCATGAAATCCGTTAAATCGTGTAAGTTTCTTTGGATTAACTTAAACTCATTATGCAATGCCGTATTTAAAAACAATTCAGAATAATGCTTTTTAACAAAACTAACGCAACTTGCACTTGGACAAATAATCTTCCTATTATCTGGATAAGCTTTAATAAACCTTTCTCCTAATTTTTTTGCATCATCCCAACATCCACTAACAAATGCCGTCTTGCCACAGCATAATTGATTCTTTGGAATATTAACACGTAAATTTAATTTTTCCAAAATACTAATCATACCCAAACCAATTGTTGGCCTAAGCTGATCTATTTCGCATGTTATAAAAATATCAACTGTTCCCATAAGTGTTCCTTTAGCACAAAGATATAATGAATTATTTATCTAATGCGTTTTTTTTTAATTTAACATTAATTGCAAGATCTTTTTCTTGTCAATTTTATTATTTTTAATGTTTTATTTCTCTTTAAGCATTTATATTATGTCGAATAACATTAATAATTATAATTTAAAAATTATCTTTGCAAAAGAATAATTTTTTAAAATTATGCGAAGATTACTAAAGTTTATATTCAATTATTTCTTGCAAGGATTGTTATTTCTTGCTCCAATAACAATAACTGGATACCTTATCTATAGAATGTTTATCTTTATTGATGCTTTATTACCCTTTGATATTCCAGGGCTTGGTATTATTGTTATTATTTCTGGTGTTACTTTAATTGGCTATATTGGAAAAAAATTATTTACAGAATCATTTTCTAGCTTCTTTGAAGATTTAATAAAAAAAGCCCCAATTATAAACATAATATATAACTCTTCGAAAGAAATATTGACTGGAATTGTTGGGCAAAAGAAAAAGTTTAATCAACCTGTGCTTGTAAGGTTAAACAAAAATGAAGAACTATACAAATTAGGATTTATTACTCAAAAAAATCTCGCCGTTCTTGGAGTAAGTGAAAATAAAATAGCAGTGTACCTTCCTCATTCATTTGGATTTACTGGAAATTTATTTATCACATCTATTGACAATATAACTTTATTAAATATTCCTCCTGTTAATGTAACCAAGTTTATTATATCTGGAGGACTTATAAACATTGATAATATCGCTGATTTAAATAATAATAATAATGAACAAAAGACCGAAGATCCTAATTACAAATGATGATGGTATTAATGCAAAAGGAATTAGACGTTTAATCGAATTTGTTAAAGATTTTGCTGATGTTGTAGTTTTTGCTCCAAATAAACCGCAATCAGGCATGGGACATGCTGTAACCATAAACAATCCTATAAAATTCCAATTAATTCAAAAAGATAAATTTTATGCAGAATATAGCTGTTCTGGAACCCCTGTTGATTGCATTAAATTAGCTTTTGACACTATTTACAAAAGAACTCATCCTGATTTATGTATTTCTGGAATAAATCATGGATCTAACTCTTCTGTTAATCTTTTGTATTCTGGAACTATGGCTGCCGCCATTGAAGCTGCAATGGCAAATGTCCCTGCAATTGGCTTTTCATTACTTGATTTTGCCGAAGATGCTAATTTTGATTTAGCTAAAGAATATATTGTAAAAATAATTAAAAATGTACTTACAAATGGCTTGAAGGAAAGAACATGTCTTAATGTAAACATACCTAAAGGCAAAATAAAAGGAATAAAAGTCGTTCGCCAATCTAAAGCATATTGGGTCGAAACATTTGAAGAAAGATACGACCCTTATAAACGACCATATTATTGGATGCTTGGAGAGTTTATTAATTTAGACGAAGGAAATGACACTGATGAGCATGCTTTAAAGAACGCATACATTTCTATTGTCCCAATCCAATTAGATTTAACTTGCTACGAATCAATAAATATGATAAAAAAATGGGATTTGAAGACTTAAAAGACAAAAAAGAAGTATTAGACAATAATTCTAAATTAGAAGAGGAGTCTAATAACAATGTTTTTATTAAATTAAAGAAGCTTTTACTTAAAGATTCTATGGTTTTAGGAATTGTTATGGGATTACTATTGCCCATAATTTCTTTCTTTTTATTAAGCTACATAAACTTGCTTTTTAAGCCAAGTCGAACTTACGATTTGTATTATCTTCAAGATTCTACAATCTATGCTCTTAGTATAGTTATGAATATCCTAACTTTTAGATATTATATGATAAATAAAAAATTAGACAAAGTAGGAAAAGGCATATTAGCTGTAACATTTATGTATGTAATTATCTTTTTTATATTCCAAAACTTAATATAAACTAATGAAATATTTTATTGTAGCAGGCGAACCTTCAGGAGATTTACATGCTTCTAATTTAATTAAAAACATTAATAAAATAGATACAAACTCTGAAATTGTAGGATGGGGTGGGGAGCTAATGCAAGCCGAAAACTGTAAAATATTAAAACACTATAAAGAGCTCGCTTTCATGGGATTCATTGAAGTTATTTTAAACATAAATAAAATAATACATAATTTCAAAATAATAAAAAAACAAATTATAAATTTTAACCCAGATGTAATTATTTTTATTGATTATCCAGGATTCAACCTCAAATTATCTAAATTTTGTAAACAAAACAACTTTAAAACAGTTTATTATATATCTCCTCAAGTTTGGGCTTGGCATAAATCTAGAGTCAAAACTATCAAAAAATACATTGATAAAATGTTTGTAATTCTTCCTTTTGAAAAAGAGTTTTATTCTAATTACAACTATGACGTAGAATATTATGGAAACCCTCTTATCGAATTAATTAATAATAAAAAAAACAATTTTAAAGGAAAAGATATTTTCATAAAAAACAACAACCTAACAAAAAAAGAAATTATTGCAATTCTACCTGGAAGCAGAAAACAAGAAATCGAAAACATGCTGCCTCAAATGCAGAAAGTAGTACAATATTTTCCTAATTACCAATTTGTTATTGCTGCAACAAGTTCTATAAACAATGAATTATACCTTGAAAACATTAACAATATTCAAATTAGCATCGTTTACAATCAAACTTACGATTTGCTATTATCATCATCAGCTGCTATTGTTACATCTGGAACAGCCACTCTTGAAACGGCTCTTCTGAAAATACCTCAAATTGTCTGTTACAAAGGATTATTCATTTCTTACATTATTGCAAAAAAACTAATTAAGTTAAATTTTATATCGTTAGTAAACATTATTATGCACAAAAATGTTGTTAAAGAATTAATTCAAAACGAAATGAATCATACTAATATTAAACAAGAACTTTCTAAAATATTAAACGATAAACAGCATCGGCAAAACATTATCGAAGATTACGATAAACTTTCCTTAAGACTTGGAAATGGAGAAACTTCATTCTTGGTTGCTTCCAAGATATTTGACTTAATTAGCAAATAGAACATGAATTTATTACGACACTTTTTGTTTATTTCAATACTATTTGTATCAACTTTGAATCTTTTTCCAAGAAATATATCTGTTAATATTCTTGGAGAGTATAAAATAACAAAGTTTGCTCTAAATCCTCTTGCTGGAAACTATTCAATATATAAAGATGGAAACAAACTTATTGACTTGGAGACATTCTCTCCTGTAAAGTTTGCTATTAATGAAAATTACATTGACGTTATTACAAAAGAAAAATCTTTTAGAATTGAAGGTGAAATAAACTTATTAGCAACAGGTTTTCGTAAATATTTCGAAATCGAATTTGAAATAGCTCCTAACAATAAACAAATTAGAGTTTACGACGATTTCATTAAAATATTACCTATTAATTCTTCATTACAATTAATTAATATTGTTAACATTGAAAAATATGTAGCAGGAGTAGTTGAAGCTGAAAGTGGCATAAATGCTGAACTTGAATATTATAAAGTTCAAGCAATAATTTGCCGAACATATTCAATTTCATTCCTTAACAAACACTTAAAAGATGGATATCAAGTTTGTGACAGAGTACATTGTCAAGTTTATAAAGGAAGATGCAACAATTCAAATATATTACAAGCTACAATCGGAACAAGTGGCCAAGTTATCGTTGATAATAACAATAACCTAATTGATGCCCTATTTCATTCAAATTGTGGCGGTGAAACTGTACACTCTGAATCTGCTTGGTCTGATTATATTCCATATCTAAGAGCAGTTAAAGATTCTTTTTGTTTATCTGAAAGAAACTCTAAATGGGAAAAAAAAATTCCTAAAGAAGATTTTTTTAAATATTTAAAAACAAAATATCTCGTAGATGATCCTTTTATTGATTCTTTAATTCCTTTCTATCAAGAAAATAGAAAAATATTCTTAAATGATTCTTTAAAGATTTTATTAAAAGACATTCGCAACGATTATAAACTAAAATCTACATTTTTTGAAATAAAAAACTCCTCAAATGATTCGTTAACATTCACAGGAAAAGGATATGGGCATGGGGTAGGGCTTTGCCAAGAAGGAGCAATGGTTATGGCAAAAAAAGGTTACACTTACAAAAATATTATAGAATTTTACTACTTAAATATTCAAATTGTTAATTTTGAAGAACTTCTAAACAAATCAAAATAAAATGTCATTTTTTTGTTCTGAAAGAATTAAAACACACACACACATTTCATTCCATTCTCAAATTGTTAATTTTTATTTATTACTTGGCTAGATTATTCCATATGGGGTAGTATGTTTTATTGATTTGCGGAAGCAATGATAAGGAATCCTAACAAAACAGCACAACCAGTTCCATATCCTTTCCATATTTTTTTTTTCTTTATTTTTTGTGCATTATTTTTATAGCAATAAACGTAATCGTGATTATCCAATTTATTATATGGAATTTGCAAATTATGATATTTTGGAGGAGTTGATGAGCATGCAATAGCAGGAATAAGTCCCAAAATAGGTCCAATCATAAAAGTTGCAAATCCAGTCCAAAATGCTCCACTATTCTTTCCATTGTATAAAATATAGGAATCTGATATTGCATTTTTGCATAAATTATTATCGTTTTCTTTCGCATTTAAGTTGAGTGAATAATTTACATTTAAGTTAGATGGTGTATTTTCGTTATTTGTAATATTTGTATTTAATTGTTTCATCTTTTCGATATCCCCATTTGCATATTTTATTATTAGCAAATCTGATTTATTTACCGTGTAGATTGGTCCATCTATGTTTTCAAATCTTTTATATTTAACTTCTGTTTGTGTTATTTCTAAAACTTTTGCTTTTATTTCTTCTCCATTTTTTGTTGTAATGAAGTCTTGAGCAACCAATGAAGTCACAAGCACAAATATTATTGAAATAATTATAAATGTTTTTCTCATAATAATACCCATTTTTTTTATTAATACTTAACCACTAAGCAATTTAAATTATAATTGAATAGTTGATTTGTAAAAGTGTAGATTGCATAATTATATACAATTTATCTCAAGTGAAATTAATACAAAATACAACTAATAATTATTGTAGATATTAAATTAAACATACTAAACCATAAAAAAATAACCTTAACGTTTTATTTTTTTATAAATAGAGAATAATATCTAAATGCAAATATATAATTTTTTTTATTAAATTTCTTTTAATGTAAATATTATTTACAATTTCAATATATATTTTAAATTTGCAATATCTAATTTAATTCCCAAAGCTTTCCAGTTGTGATTTTATAACTTCAATTCTATCCAAAGCATCTTGTTCTTTTTTCTTTTCTGCGTTAATTACGCTCTCAGGAGCTTTATCCACAAAATTCGAATTGCTTAGTTTCTTTCTAACGGAGTTAATAAATCCTTGAGTATATTCTAGATCTATTTTTAATTTCTTTATTTCGTCTTCAATATTGATATTCTCAGAAATAGGTATAAATAGCTCTATAGCTCTATTTATTATTGAGTATGAATTATCTATCTTTTGCTCGCTATATTCTAATGTTTCAATATTACACAGTTTTATTAGCATACTATCTAGCGTATTGTTCCTATCGTTATTCGATTTGATAAATAATTTAATCTTTTCCTTTAACGGAATATTTTTCTCATTTCTTAAATTTCTTATTGCAACAACTATTTCCTTTATTTCCTCGTATTGTTCTATCACTTCATTTTTGTAATCTCCACTAACTTCTGCTTTTGCAAACATGATCAAGTCATTTTCCGCTCTTTCTCCAATATTACCCCAAAGTTCCTCTGTTATAAATGGCATAAATGGATGAAGTAATTTTAATAATTCCTCAAAAAAGTAAATTGTTTTTTCATAAGTTGCCTTATCAATTGGTTGTTGATAAGCTGGCTTGGTTAATTCTAAATACCAAGCGCAAAATTCATCCCACACCAATTTATATATAGACATTAATGCATCAGAAATTCTATATTTTTCAAAGTTATCTTCTATTGTACTTATGTTCTTATTTAATATGCTTTCAAAACATTCTATTGATGTTTTGCATATTTCTGGTTGTTCTATATTATCAGACACATCCCAAGATTTAACAAGCCTGAACGCATTCCATATTTTATTTGAAAAATTACGTCCTTGTTCGCATAAACCTTCATCAAATAATAAATCATTTCCTGCTGGTGAACATAGCAACATTCCCACTCTAACTCCGTCTGCTCCGTACTACTCTATCAATTGTATCGGTTCTGGGGAATTTCCTAACGATTTTGACATCTTTCGGCCTTGCTTATCTCTAACTATACCTGTTAAATAAACATTTTTAAATGGAATAGATTTTTTATACTCAAAACCTGCCATTATCATTCTTGCAACCCAGAAAAACAATATCTCTGGTGCCGTAACCAATGTATCCGTTGGATAATAGTAATTAATATCTGCATTATTTGGATTCCTTATTCCATCAAAAACTGAAATTGGCCACAGCCATGATGAAAACCATGTATCTAAAACGTCTTCATCTTGGCGCAAATCATTTATTGTGTATAAATTATTAGATTTATTATTTGCAATATTCAATGCCTCTTCCTTACTTTTTGCCACAACATAACTTCCGTCTGGCAAATAATACGCAGGTATTTGATGTCCCCACCATAATTGTCTTGAAATACACCAATCTTTTATGTTTTCCATCCAATGCTTATAAGTATTTTTAAACTTTGCTGGATGAAATTTAATAGTATCATTCATTACAACTTCAAGTGCTGGAGATGCTAACTTTGACATGTTGCAGAACCACTGAACTGAAAGTTTTGGTTCAATTACTTCGTCAGTCCTTTCTGAAAACCCCACATTATTTGTTAAATCCTCAATTTTGACTAAGAAACCTTTTTCTTCCAATTCTTTTACAATTTTCTTCCTTACTGCAAACCTATCCTCTCCTATATATAGTTCCGCTTTTTCATTTAATGTACCATTATCATTAAATATATCTATAACCTTTAAATTATGTTTTAAGCCAATATTATAGTCGTTAATATCATGTGCAGGTGTAATCTTTAAAGCTCCTGTCCCAAATTCTCTATCAACATATTCATCAAATATAATAGGAATAAGCCTATTTACCAAAGGAACATAAATATTCTTACCTTTCATTGACGCGTATCTATCATCTTCTGGATGTACACAAACAGCCGTATCCCCTAATATTGTTTCTGGACGAGTTGTTGCTATTGTTATCCATTCATCATCCATCCCATCAATCTTATATCTTAAATAATAAAGCTTTGAATTAACTTGCTTATATATTACCTCTTCATCAGATAACGCAGTTAATGCCTTTGGGTCCCAATTCACCATTCTAACACCCCTATATATATAACCCTTATTGTAAAGATCTATAAATACATCTATAACAGACTCTGACATGTCTTCATCCATAGTAAACTTTGTCCTTTTCCAATCACACGAAGCTCCTAATTTCTTTAATTGTTCAAGAATTATTCCTCCATGTTTATGAGTCCAATCCCATGCATGATTTAAAAATTCATCCCTCGACATATCTTTTTTATCCAAACCATCTGCCTTCAATTTTCCTACAACTTTTGCCTCCGTTGCTATAGAAGCATGATCTGTTCCTGGCACCCAGCATGCATTTTTTCCCTTCATTCTTGCTCGACGAATAATTACATCCTGTAATGTATTGTTCAGCATGTGACCCATGTGTAACACTCCTGTAACATTCGGTGGCGGAATCACTATCGTAAAAGGTTCTCTATCATCTGGCTCTGAATTAAAATATCCTTTTTCTAAACATAATTGATACCATTTCTCTTCTATTTCCTTCGGATTGTATGTCTTTGCTATTTCCATTTATTTGTCATTAAAATTAAAAATCTTGCAAATTTATTGTTTTTTTTGTTTTATATGTGTTTCGATTTATTGTTTTTATTCATAATACATTCCTTTTTTATCAATTTTCTTATTATCGCACCAATTAATAAAAAAAAACTTTTTTTATTCATCCAATAAAAAATAATATACCTTTGCCAAAGATTTCCAAATAGGGGTGCCTTAATATTAAGGGCTGAGATCATACCCAATGAACCTGATCCAGGTAATTCTGGCGTAGGGAGAAAAGGTTTTTTATTGTTATTCGTTATATCCCCCTGTTGGTAAAAATTAATTGTTTAACTAAAAAAATTTTTACAACATGAAGAAAATTTTAATTATTTTAATGGTTTTTGCTTTTGCCATTAATTCATCAAAAGCACAATTCTCTATTTCTGGATTTGTCAAAGATAATGAGTCGAAAGAATCATTACCCGGAGCTTCCGTTTCTATTACAAAATCTTCCAAAAGCTCAATGTCTGATTATTATGGAAAATATAAACTAAAAGACATTCCTTCAGGAAAAATTAAAATTAAATGTTCATACATTGGTTATCAAGATATATATATTGATGCAGACATTGATAAAAATGACACAATCAATAAAAATTATTCGATTGATATAAACTTACAAAAAAGCCCAATAATGCTTGGCGAAACAAATATATTTGCAACAAGATTACCTGATAAATCTCCTGCAACATTTAAGAATATTACTCTAAAAGAAATAGAATACAAAAATCAAGGACAAGACCTGCCTTTTATGCTATCACACACACCTTCTGTAGTTGCAACATCTGATGCTGGAGCTGGCGTAGGGTACACTAGCTTACGCATTAGGGGTAGTGATTTAACTCGAGTAAATGTTACCGTAAACGGAATACCTATCAATGACCCTGAATCGCATGGCGTATTTTTTGTTAACATGCCCGACTTTTTCTCATCAATTGATAATATCCAAGTTCAAAGAGGTGTAGGAACATCTAGCAATGGTGCTGCATCATTTGGAGGAAGTCTTAACATGCAAACAATCAAACCTTCTATTAAGCCTTATTGCGAAATAAACAATGCTGCAGGAACATTCAACACTTTCAAACATAATGTAATGTTTGGAACTGGTGTTATCGACGGAAAATGGTCTTTTGATGCTCGCCTTTCTAAAATATCGTCTGACGGATACGTCGACAGGGCTTGGTCTGACTTAAAATCATACTTCCTTACTGGAGGATACTTCGGAAAAACTTACTCTTTAAAAGCTGTTGTATTCTCTGGAAAAGAAAACACTTACCAATCTTGGTATGGAGTATCTGAAAACATGCTAAAAGAAAACAGAACTTTTAACCAATATACTTACGAGAACCAAACTGATAATTATCAACAAGATCATTATCAATTAATATTCACTAAAGACATTAACAAAAATCTTAATCTTAATTTGGCTACGCACTACACTTATGGACGTGGTTATTACGAAGAATTTAAAGACCAGCAAGACCTCGCAAAATACACTCTCCCTAATGTAATTTATGGAATGGACACTATTACAAACTCCGACATTATCAGGCAACTTTGGCTTGACAATGATTTCTATGGATTTACATATTCTGGAAATTACGTAAAAGGTAAATTTAAACTATCTGTCGGTGGAGCATATAACATATACGAAGGACGGCATTACGATAAAGTAATTTGGGCTTCTAACTATGACAAATCTGCTCTAAATCATATTTATGATGACAACAATGCTGTGAAAAAAGACTTCAACGTATTTGGAAAAATATACTATCAAATGAATGAAAAACTTTCTATGTTAGCTGATCTCCAATACCGCAACATAAATTATGAATTCTTAGGATTTAATGAACTTTTCGAAACTTCTAATCAAAACGTAACTCTAGGGTTTTATAATCCTAAAGCTGGAATAAACTATCAATTTAATAAAATATTAGCTACCTACTTTAGTGTTGGTATTGGAAATAAAGAACCCAACCGAAATGATTATGTTGAATCAACTCCATTAAGCAGACCCAAAAGCGAGCAAATGTATGACTATGAATTAGGATTACGTTTCAATACTTCTAAAATAAAAGCTGAACTCGCTGCTTATTACATGATGTATGATAACCAATTAGTATTAACTGGAAAACTTAATGATGTTGGGGCATATACCCGAACAAACATCCCAGAAAGTTATAGAAGAGGTATTGAATTTAGTGTTGATTATATTATAACAAAAAATATAAGCATTTATCTTGATGCAACTCTTTCTCAAAACAAAATCAAACATTTCAACGAGTACATTGACAATTATGATGACTATAGTCAAGTAAAAAATGAATATAACGAAACCGATATATCTTTTTCTCCTTCTGTTATATCTTCATCTATAATAAAATATCAACCAATAAAAAACTTCTCAATCAATCTTTCAAATAAATATGTTGGCAAACAATATTTAGACAATACTTCTAACGATAATAGAAAATTGAATGAATATTTCATTAATGATATTAACTTCTCTTATTCTTTTAATCCTAAGTTTATTAGGGAGGTAAACATAAACTTTAGCATTAATAATTTTATGGATAAAAAGTATGAGTCAAATGGATATTCTTATAGTTACATATATTTTGGAGAACAATACACCGAGAACTATTTTTATCCTCAAGCAGGAATTAATTATATGGTAGGTTTAGCTTTTAAATTTTAAATTTAGTATTTGTAAGATAAAAAAAAAGAGCAGATAGGCAAATACGCCTTCTGCTCTTTCCTTTTTTGTTAACTAAACTAATTATTTAAGCGAAAAATTTTTGCATATCTTCTTCAACACTTGTGATTCCTGCAATACCAAAGTTCTCAACAAGAACATTTACAACATTTGGTGATAAGAAAGCTGGTAAAGTTGGACCAAGGTGTATATTCTTAACCCCCAATGATAATAATGCTAACAACACTATAACAGCCTTTTGCTCATACCATGCAATATTATAAATTATAGGTAGCTTGTTAATATCATCTAAACCAAACACTTCTTTCAGCTTAAGTGCTATAACAGCTAAAGAATAAGAGTCGTTACATTGACCTGCATCCAATACTCTTGGAATACCCCCAATATCTCCTAGTTGTAATTTATTATAACGATACTTCGCACATCCTGCTGTTAATATAACCGAATCTTTTGGCAATTGTGTTGCAAAATCTGAATAATAATCTCTTGATTTCATCCGTCCATCACAACCCGCCATTACTACAAACTTCTTTATTGCCCCTGTTTTAACAGCATCAATTACTTTATCTGCAAGTGCCAGAACTTGATTATGAGCAAAACCTCCAATTATTTCTCCTGTTTCTATCTCTCTTGGGGATGCACACTTCTTCGCTTGTTCAATAATAATTGAGAAATCCTTAGGTTTACCATCAACTCTATCTGCAATATGTTTAAATCCAGGAAATCCAGATGCTCCAGTTGTATAAACTTTATCTGCATAAACTGCATTATCTGAAGGTGGCACCAAACAATTTGTTGTAAAAAGAATAGGACCATTAAAACTTGCAAATTCTTCTTTCTGCTTCCACCATGCATTTCCGTAGTTACCAACCAAATGTTTGTATTTCTTAAATGCAGGATAATAATTTGCTGGCAACATTTCACTATGAGTATAAATATCAATTCCCGTTCCTTCTGTTTGTTGTAGTAACTCTTCCATGTCTTTCAAGTCATGACCTGTTATTAAGATTGCAGGATTAGTTCTAACTCCAATATTTACTTTTGTAATTTCAGGATTACCATAAGCTGTAGTATTTGCTTTATCTAGCAATGCCATTGCTTTTACCCCAATCGAACCGCATTCTAATACTAAATTAGTCAATTCTGCTCCAGTTAATTTGTTATCTGTTGTAGCAACTAAACCCTTTAATAAAAAGTCATAAATACTTTCATCCTCATGTCCAAGATTAAATGCATGTTCTGCATAAGCAGCAGCTCCTTTTATACCGTAAGTAAGCAACTGTCGAAGCGAACGAATATCTTCATTCTCATTTATATCTGATAATATGCCAACAGCATTAGCCTTCCTTTCATATTCGCCAGCCGTATAAGCATACCATTTTGCTGCATCTGGAGCTTCTTCTTTATTGATTTTTACTCCAGCTTTTTCTAATTCATTTTCTATAGATATTCTTAATTCTATAGTTCTTCTAACTTTTTCAATGAAAACATCTTTGTCAAAGTTAGCATTAGTTATTGTTGCAAACAAGCCATCAACAATAAATTTGCTAACAGATGGTTTGTAAATATCAGCTTTTTTAGCCTCAATAGTATAAAAAGCCAAACCTTTTAATGCGTAGATTAATAAATCTTGCATATTTGCAACGTCTTCGGTTTTACCGCAAACGCCTTTGTAGTCGCAACCTTTTCCTTTTGCTGCTTCTTGACATTGAAAACAAAACATACTCATAATTTTTAAGTTTTTAAGTTAATAACTCTTTTTATTTATTTAATTTATATAACCAATTTTCTGATATAATATCTCCCTGAACACTCATAATAATTTCCTTTATTGGGATTTTTCTCGTTGCTGATTCCATTGCTAATTTTGCCATTTTAATTAAACTCCCACAACAAGGAACTTCCATTATTACAACAGTTAATGTGTTAATCTTTGAATCATTAATCAAAGATACTAATTTTTCAATATAAATTTCTTTATTAGAATCAAGTTTTGGACAAGCAATAGCTAATTTCTTTCCTTCTAATAGCTTACTATGAAAACTTCCCATAGCAAACGCAGTGCAATCAGCTGCTAATAATAAATCACTTTTTTCAAAATATGGAGCAACTGGATTTATTAAATGCATTTGTATTGGCCAATGCGTTAATGCTGATGCTATTTCTTTATTTGAAACAGCTTTTTTTTCATTACCTGATGAAAAATCTATGGCTTTTGACCCTGGGCATCCGCCTCCTTCATGATGATGGTGCTGATGTGTTTCTTTATTTTCTTCCATATTATTATTATTTAAAAATTTACTAATATTAATTGCCTCATTATTTCTTAAAATATATTGAATACCCTCATCCAATAGAGAAGTTTCATTGTGATCTTTTAAATGTTTTAAATGAGCTAATACTACTTTCTCTCCCTGCTTAATTAGTCTTTTGATTGTTGCTGTTTCACTATATTTTTCTGCTTCCCTCTCTTCTATCGTTATTGCTCCTTCTGGACAATCTCCTATGCAAGCTCCAAGTCCATCACAATATAATTCACTAACTAATTTTGCTTTACCATCTATCATTTGCAAAGCTCCTTCATGACAACCACTCACGCATAAACCGCAACCACTACATTTTTCTTCGTCAATTTTTATTATTTTTCTTTTCATTTTAAATATGAATTTAGGTAAATGAATACGCAAATATAATATTAATTTTTTACATCATGCAAGTTTTTTTTTAATTTTTTTTTAAATAATTTGCAATACACTGATTATTAGAAAATAGTTGTTTGTAAAAAAGTAAATAAATTAATAAACTAAAATTATACATTAAAAATTTATAGAAATTAAGTCATTATGTATAATTCCATAATTTTAAAGCAAATAATATTAGCTTTTTTGGTTTAACTCGGATTCGTCATTAGATTTTTTTCTAATGACGAATCCGAGTTAAATGCAAATTTTTTTGATAATTGAATAAAAATTGCTTTTGTTGAGTTACGTTATCTATGGAATTATTTAATGTATTTTATGGCATTCCAAGTCATTACTTTAATTCCTGTGCTAATTGAAGCTTCATCAATGTCAAAAGTGGTTGTGTGTAAGTTCGAATTATGTTTTGTTCCATTGCTAATGCCTAATCTAAAAAAGCAAGATTTATATTTTTGAGAAAAATATGCAAAATCTTCAGCAGTCATACGGTAGTCTAAGTTTAAAATGTTTTCATATCCGATAATTTCGACTGCAGCATTTTTTAATAGAGTTGTAGCTTCTTGGTTATTTGTTAGCACGGGATAACCATGAGCTATTTCTATGTCACAAGTTGCACCAAAAGATTTAGCAATATTTGTTGCAATATTTTCTATTTTTTGATGTACCGATTTACGCCATTGCTCGTTCATTGTACGAAGAGTTCCATGAAGCTGAACTGAGTCTGGAATTATATTCGTTCTACCTTCGCAAATCACTCTTCCAAAAGAAAGTACCATTGGAATGTTTGCAGGGCAATTTCGACTTGCGATTTGTTGTAATCCAATAAGAATGTTTGCGGATATAATAACGGGGTCAATAAGCAAATCAGGTGTTGCAGCATGTCCACCTTTTCCATTAATAGTTAAATAAATCTCATCAGTAGAAGCCATATAATCGCCTATTTTCATACCAATATTTCCAACTTCCATTAAAGGCTGCACATGTAATCCAAAAATATAATCAGGATTAAATTCATTAAAGAGCCCTTCTTTAATCATTGATATTGCTCCTCCTGGAAATGTTTCTTCCGCTGGCTGAAAGATAAACATTACTTCCCCGCTAAATTCATTTTTTAACTCATTTATAATCTTAGCTGTTCCTAAAAGTACTGCTGTATGAACATCATGTCCACATGCATGCATTACCCCATTGTTTTGAGAAATGTATTCTGTTTTGTTAAATTCAGTTATAGGGAGAGCGTCCATATCAGCTCTTAAAGCTATTTTTCTTTGGTTAGTATTATCTTTTTTATTACCTTTAACAATAGCAACTACTCCTGTTTCTGTAACATTTTTCACATCAGTAATCCCAAATAAGTTAAGTTTATCTTTAATGTATTTGCTAGTTTGGTATTCTTTAAAAGATAGTTCTGGGTATTTGTGGATGTGACGTCGAATATCAATTATTTCATTGTTATAAAGTTGAGTAAGATCTTTTATCTTTTGTATGATTTGATTAGACATGATTTTCTGAATTTATTATTTACTAAATATCATTTTTAAAGCAACTATAAGAAAAATTACACCAAATACTTTATGAAGATTATTAGCAGATATATTTATTGCTATTTTAGAGCCGAAAAAAGCTCCAATTATAAAGCATACTGCAATTATAGCAGAATACTTAATGTTAACATATCCTCCTTTGTAGTAAGTGTATGCAGCAAGAATACCTATTGGAGGTAACATTACAGCAATACTGATTCCCTGAGCAGCGTGTTGTTCTAATTTTAGAAAATAAATTAAAGCGGGAATAATTATAATTCCTCCGCCAAGTCCAGTTATTCCACCAAGTAAGCCTGCAGAAAGACCTATAATGATTAGTATTATTAAAGTGTTATTGTCCATGTTTTTTTTTATTTAATTACTTAAAAATCTAAGCTTAAAGTTAAATAGAAAATTCTTTTAGATACAACTCCATCATCAACTCCCCATGCCCAATCTGCACGAATAAAATAACCAAGTAATCTACTACGCAATCCAAACCCATATCCATAAACAATTGGTTCCCTTTGGTTTTCAACAATTACTCTAAGAGGCTTGGCATAATATTCTTTTTTGTAGAAGGAATTTTCCTTGTCATAAGGCGATAAACCAGTCCAAGCAGATCCAATATCTCCAAAAGCAGCAATTTGAAGATTTTTAAAGAAATCTGATTTAATTGGTTTTTGGAAGAAATATTTTAATATAGGAAATCGCAGTTCACTATTTATTACAGCAAAGTTAGTTCCATTGCGAACGTTCTGTTTAAACCCTCTCATATTTGTTGCTAATGTTTGGTAAACGTAGTTTTGATTTTTATCAGTTTCGTTAGTATTATCAAATTTTGGTGTTATCCAATTATCAACACCTCCAAGATAATATATGAGCTTTTCATCTCCAAATGCAGATGTGCTTGCTGCAAAACGATTAGCCCAAATAAGTTCCCGAGATATTTTAATGTATTTTCTAAAATCAAAACCTAACACAATTAAATTATTTTTATTTAATTTCATGTTTCCATCTTCTTTAATGCTTTTATAAACTTCAGCAAAAAATTTATAACGAGTTCCATTGTAAATATTAAGCATAGGATTAAAAGTATTGTCAAAAATATATTCAAATTTATACCCTAGCCTATTAGTCATCAAATTAGGAGTGTTTAAGTTTATCCAGTCAGTAGAAGCAAAAACATATTTGTCGTTGCGAACTGTAAACGTATTTTTTATGGCAGCAAATTTATTAAATGGGTATTTTAATATATAATTAAAATCATGTGTGAAATTTTTAAGAATTGTATATTCGTCATACATACTTTCTATAACTTGTCTATGAAAAACAAATTGTTTATCAGTTCTTTTTTTTAAATTTTCAAAACTTAATAAATATTCATTACCTTTTAAATTAGTGTTTATTTTAATACCTCCAGTTATACGATAGTCTTCAAGCATGTCGCTTATTGATATTTTAAATAAAGCATTAAGTTTGGGGTTTGTATATATAGGTTGAGGTGCAGGATTAAAAGGTTGATACATTGAATTTAAATAACTGTAATTTAATTGACTAATTATTTCGTTTACATAAAAAGTTAAGTAATAGTTTTTTTGCAAAGGCAACGAAAATGTGTCTGGATTAATTGCTGAAAGTGCTACTAATTTAGGGTCTTTATTATTAGATCGACTAGTATCATTAGGTATTTGTTTGTAAACATTTTTTATTTCTTTTTCAGATTGTTCATTTTCAAATAAGTAATTATCAATGTTTATTCGCATGGAATCAATAGACTCCTGTTGATTAGGTTTAATAATTATAATGTTTTTATTCTGCGATACTTCATTTTCAGTGTCATTATTTGCATTTTTTTTATTAGTTTCTGTTAATATCAATTCATTTTTAGGAAGAACCTCTCCCAGTGGAAATTTTCGAATAGTGCTTGTTTGTCCATCAATTTTTTCAGTTATATAACCTGAATTGAAAGAATGATTTTGTTCGTTAATATTAAAGTAATAATTACTTGCAGGTTTAACATCAGAAAAGTATTTGTAATGTATTGTGGTGTCAATAAAAGCAATGGTACTGTCTAAAGAAGCTGTATATCTATTGTAAATACCATTTTTATTACTTAATAGTATGTATTTGTTTTTGTTTATTTCACAAGGATATGTTTCGTCAATATTTTCTGTTTCTGTTAGATTAATAATTTTCTTACTTACAATATCATATATAAAAATATCCTTATTATTATTTGAAATTTTTATATTATTATAATTATTTGAACTAAGACTATCCTCTTTTCGATTAGAAGCAAATATTATTTTAGTTGAATTGTCTATAAATCTAGGAGTTAAATCGTCATAAACATCATCAGTAACTTGAACAATGCTACGAGAATTAATATTAAATATGTATATATTCGTTTGCCCGTTTTTTGAAGCAGACATAACCAATTCCTTTCCGTTTGAGGAATATGACATATCTATGATTTTATCAATAAAATGAGCATATATTTTTTCATTCTTTTTATTTTTTGTATTGTATTGATTGATATAAATTTTCCCTTTCTCTTCTGTAACAAAAGAAAGAATATCATTTAAAGGATGCCAAGCTATTACAGGATAGGATAAATCGGTTTCTTCTTGCGATTTTTTCCCTCTTTTAATAACTTTTTTAAGTTTGTTGGTTTTTTCGTTTAGAATATATATTTTATACTGTCCGTATATATTAAAAACAAAAGCTGTTTTTGTTGCATCATTATTTGTAATGACATTATATATGTCTGCTTTTTTGTGTTTTTTTGGTAATTTAATATTGGTATTTAATATTTCTCTATTAGCTTTTTCCTCATCTTTGTATAGATTGTTGTAATATTCCAACCATTCGTTAGTAAGCATTTTAAAGGATGTACCAAGAGTAAATAAAAAGCCACTTTCTATATTTTTGCTTGACCTTGTAATATATAAAATATTAGGCAAAACCGTGTTCCCGTATTTTTCTATTATGTAATACCATAAAGAATGTCCAGCATAAACAGCATCAATTCCTGATAACTTATTATACTTCTCGTATTTACCTGTAAGCACACCATCACGTATTTTAGCATCTATTGTTGTATTCATGTTTATTGATAAGTAGGATATTAATCCAGATACATACCAATCAGGCAATTGTAATAAAGTTGAATTTTTTATAACAGATGTTAACGTTGTTCCATAAAGCATTTGGTATATGTATATTTGCGCAATACCAGCTCTTATTTGGTAATTTAAATCCTCATGATTTCCTGTATAATATAAGATAATTTTGTTATCTATTACTCTAGTTACACCTCCTGTGTTAAATTCTTCTTCAGGATAATAACCTATATTGCTTTGAAAATAATCACTCTTTTTATTAAAAACAACAAATTTGATTCTATTGTCAAGCATAAAATCAAGTTTCTTTTCAAATTCTTTAACAGTTCGATTGGCGTATTTTGCAGTGTAAATAGCAAGCTCCTTGCCTCCTTTAGTGAAATAACAATCAAAGTCTTCAAACTGGTAATAAGTCCAAAAAAACTCGTTATATTGTATCTTGTTTTTGCCAAAATTCATTTGAGAACCATTGTAAAATTGGGAAAAAGCAATATTGCTTTCAAAAAGCACAAATAATATTATCAATATTCTAAATAATGAAATCCGCATATAATTAATATAGATCTAACTCAAGAGCTTTACGTAAATTATCTAATTGATTGTTTTTTTCAACAAGTTGTATGTACTTTTCTTTAGGGTTAAATGGTTTATATTGTTGTTGTTCACCTTGAACTTTAACAACAGCGTTTATTGTTATTAATTCGTTTTTAAGATTATTTCTTAAAAAGTTTAAGAGTTCAGATGCTATTTCTTTAAATTGATTTTCCTGAACAATATTATCTATAACAAATTCTATAACAAAACCGTCTTTAATTGCAGGATTTTGATTCGTTAGAGTTATGAATAATAATGGGTTTATAGGTTTTATTTCTTCTGCAAATAATTGCCAGTACTTTACCAAATCTTCAATAATAAAATTATTATTATTCAAGTTTTGATTAACTATAACTTTTTCCTCCTTTGGTGCTTCTTTGTTTTCTGCAGCTTTTATACTTGTTTGAGGTTGATAATTATATTTTGTCCCGACATTAATAGTTGGTTTAGTTGTTTCTGAAGTAATAATATTGTTGTCAATTGTGTTTGTTGGCGATAAATTAACAACTGGTTTTGCTGCTATTGTTGCTTCAACTTTTTGGGCTGTATTCTTTGCTGTATTATTAGTTTCGGTTTTCTTTTCCTCTATATTACTTTTTTTTTTTTCTTCAAAAGCTGTATTGAAAACTTGACATATTTGCAACATTGCAAGCTCAACATGCAACCTTTTATTTGTTATTATTTTATATTGAACATCACACTTGTTTAATATATCAAGAACTTTTATTATTTGTTCCTTTGTTGCTTGGCTTGCTAAATCTTTAAACTTTTCTTTATTTTGATTTGTTGTTTGTAATAACGTTATTGTTGCAACATCTTTTGAAACTAAAATATTTCTAAAATGATCTGCTAATCCATTTATAAAATGATTACCTTCAAAACCACTCCTTAAAATTTCATCATAAGTTAATAAAATATTCGACATGTCATTGTTGTACAATAATTGAACTATCTTAAAATAGTAATTATAATCCAACATATTGAGATTTTGAATAACCGAATCATAAGTAATAACATTACCTGAAAAGTTGGCAATTTGATCAAATATAGATAAAGCATCACGCATTGCTCCATCTGCTCTTTGTGCTATTATATGTAATGCTTCTTCTTCTGCTGATATCTTTTCACTTTCAGCAACATATTTGAGATGATTAGCAATATCTATAACTGTTATTCTATTAAAATCAAATATTTGGCATCTTGATAATATTGTTGGCAATATTTTATGCTTTTCTGTTGTTGCCAAAATAAATTTAGCAAAAGATGGAGGCTCCTCTAATGTCTTTAAAAAAGCATTAAAAGCCGATTGGGACAACATGTGAACCTCATCTATTATATAAACACTGAATTTACCTACCTGTGGAGCAAAACGAACTTTGTCTATCAAAGAACGTATATCCTCTACTGAATTATTCGATGCCGCATCTAATTCATGTATATTAAACGATTTTCCTTCATTAAAATCCTTACATGAATCACATTTATTACATGGCTCTAAATCATCTGTTAAATTTTGACAATTTATTGTTTTGGCTAAAATCCTTGCACATGTAGTTTTTCCAACTCCTCTTGTTCCTGTAAATAAAAATGCTTGGGCTAACTGATTGTTTTTTATCGCATTTTTCAATGTCATCGTAATATGATCTTGTCCTACTACACTTTTAAATGTGTCTGGACGATATTTTCTTGCAGATACAATAAAGTCTTTCATCTTTTTTTACTTCTTTAAAATATCTACAAATGTACAGTATTTTTTTTAAATTTTAAATAACTATACAAAAGTTTGAACTCTTAATAATCATAAAAAAAAAGAGACTGCCAATAAAATTGACAGCCTCTTAAATTACAAACTAATAATCTAAATTAGTACCTTTTGCGAGGTTTATAATGAGTATGAAGTAAATCATGTGATTTATGCCCTAAAGGACTTCCTAGAAATTCTTTATAAACTTCTTGTACTTCAGGATTGTCATGAGATTTACGCAATGTCATATTTGTATCTTCTTCATAAATAGCTTCAATCCGTTTCTTTCTGATTTCAGCACTGGTTGGAATAGGTTGTCCACCTCCTCCAATACATCCACCAGGACAAGCCATTATTTCCACAAAATGATATGTTGCTTTTCCATCTCTTATTGCTTCTACTAATTTCTTAGCATTAGCCAAACCACTTGCAATAGCAATTTTTAGCTCAACTCCTTCAAGGAAACTCCAAGCAGGAACAGTGTCTTTTATTTTAATTGCAGCTTCTTTAATTCCTTCCATTCCTCTGACAGGTTTTATGTCTAAGTTTGTAAATGGAACTTCTCGTCCTGTTACAATTTCGTAAGCAGTTCTTAAAGCAGCTTCCATTACTCCTCCTGTTGCTCCAAATATAACTGCAGCTCCTGTTGATTCTCCTAATATGCTATCATAACGTTCTGATTCAAGCTTGTTAAACTCAATACCAGCTTGTTTTATCATACGAGCAAGCTCTCTAGTTGTTATTACATAGTCAACATCTTTATATCCACTTGAACGCATTTCTGGTCTGTCACATTCATATTTCTTTGCAGTACATGGCATAACTGAAACCGAAACCATTTTTTCAGGTTTTATGTTAATTTTGTCTGCATAATATGTTTTTGCTAATGCTCCAAACATTTGTTGTGGGGATTTACAAGTTGAAAGATTAGCAAGATATTCAGGAAATATATGTTCTACAAATTTAATCCATCCTGGAGAACATGATGTAAACATTGGTAAAGCTACACTTTCTTTGTCTACTAATGCTTTTTTCAATCTTGTTAATAATTCAGTGCCTTCTTCCATAATAGTTAAGTCTGCAGTAAAGTCCGTATCAAGAACTTTATTGAAACCAAGTTTTTTAAGAGCAGCAACCATTTTTCCTGTAACTCTTTGTCCTAATTCAACGCCTAATCCTTCTCCAAGTGCAGCTCTAACTGCTGGCGCAGTTTGAACAACTACAAACTTATCTGGATCATATATAGCATTCCATACCTCATCAATATAGTTTTTCTCAACTAATGCTCCTGTTGGGCATCTATTAACACATTGACCGCAATTAGTACACACTACTTCATGCATAGGTTTGTTTAAAAATGTAGATATTTTTTGATGGTCGCCTTTGTTTACAACTGCTAAAGCACTTACTGCTTGAAGCTCTTCACATGTACGAACACATCTTTGACATCTGATACATTTACTATCATCTTTTACAATAGAAGGTGAAGATATATCCAATATTTTATCTTTATCTTTTACAAGATCTAAATAAATATGATTACCTACACTATATTCTGAAGTCATTTCTTGCAATTCACAATTACCATTTTTATAGCATTTTGTACAATCTGCATTATGTTCAGATAATAATAGTTCTACAACATTTTTACGTGATGCTCTAACTTTTTCACTGTTTGTGAACACGTCCATACCTTCTGATACAGGTGTTGCACAAGCTGCTGAGAGCACTCTTTGCCCTTTTACTTCAACTACACAAACTCGACAGTTACCTGCTATAGATAAATCAGAGTGATAGCATAAAGTAGGTATTTTAAAATTTAAATTCTTCGCTGCATCAAGGATTGTTGTTCCTTCTTCTACGGATACAGGAATATTATTTATTTTTAAATTAACCAGATATTTTCCCATTTTTGAAATCTCCTGCTTTAATTTTTAATTAATTAATAAATTATTTCTTCTCTAAAATTGTCAACTATTGAAGTGAATGGATTACATACAGATTGACCTAATCCACATTTTGATGCAATTTTCATTGTTGCAGCTAATCTTTTTAATTCTTCAATATATATCGGTGATTTTTCTCCTTTTTTAATAGCTTCAATGCCTTTTAACAATTGTTGGCAACCTATTCTGCATGGAGAACATTGTCCACAAGATTCTTCGGTGAAAAATTCTAGATAATCATGCAATACATTATACATAGAACGACTACTATTAAAGACCATCATAGAACCTCCTGTTGGAATTCCTTCAAAACCGATAATTGTATCATTAAAATGTTTACGTGGAACACAATGCCCAGAAGCTCCTCCTACTTGTACTGCTTTAGTATCTCCATCTCCAAATTCACTTACAAATTCTTTTAAGGGCATTCCTAACTCCAATTCATATATACCTGGATTTGGAGTATCACCAGAAACACTAAAAACTTTTGAACCCCTAGAGTCTTTTGTGCCTAATTCTTTAAACTTATCTGGACCAAGTTTGCAAATCATTAATGCATAAACCAAAGTTTCTACATTATTAATGCTTGTTGGTTTTGAATTATATCCACTTACAGTTGGATAAGGAGGTTTATTTCTTGGTTCGCCTCTTTTACCTTCCATTGATTCAAACAAAGCACTTTCTTCTCCACAAATATAAGCACCAGAACCAGATTTTATCGAAATAATAAAATCTAAATTTTTAGCTTTAATTTTCCTGTTAAAATCTTCCAGTTTTTTATTTAACATTGGTAGAAGAAAATTATATTCTCCTCTTAAATAAATATACCCCTCTTTTGCTCCTATTGCATAACCTGCAATTGCCATACCTGAAAAAATCTTTTCTGGAACTTTATCTAATATTTCTCTATCCTTAAAAGTTCCAGGTTCACCTTCATCAGCATTACATATTACATATTTTGTATCGCCATCTTCATTTCTGGTAAACTTCCATTTTAATCCAGTTGGAAACCCTGCGCCTCCTCTTCCTTTCAATCCTGAATCAATAATGTCTAAAATGACATCATCAGGTGATTTTGCTAATACTTTGTCAACAACAACAAGTGGATCACATGTATTATCAAATATTAAATCTACTTTTTTTAATATATTGTTTTCCATTTTTTTTAACTAATTTTATAATTTTTAAATAAAACTTAAATTATTTTTTTGTGCTAGTTTGATATTTTTCAATTATCTCTAAAGCAGCCTGAGGGCTTGTTTCTGGATAGATCTCATCATTGATTAGCATAACAGGTCCTTTATGACACCAACCTAAACAATTTGCAGTTAATAATGTGAATTGTTTATCATGAGTAGTTTCGCCAACTTTTATTTTTAAAGCATCTTCAAGTGCCTTAATAAGCTCGTCTTTACCTTTCATATGACAGGTAATTGTTTTGCATACTCTTATAATGTTTTTACCACGAGGAACAGTATCTAAGAATGTATAAAAAGAAGCTGTTCCATATACATCAGCAGTCGATAAATCAAGCTCTTTTGCGATAGCCATCATTGCGTCTTCTGATAAATACTTCTCTTCTTTTACTACTCCTTGTAATACTGGCATTAGACTATTTCTATTTTTGCCATGTATTTTTACTAATTCCTTTACTAAATTTTCTACATTAGACATTTTTTGTCCTCCTTTTTTAAATTTTTGTAATGAAAAGTTTTGAATTAAATGTTTTATTTTTGTCAAAAGTATAAAATCCTTTTTATGCCAAAATGTTTTTTTAAAATATTATATCATTTTTTTTGAAATTTATATAGATTCTAAATAAACTATAGTAAAAATAAACATAAAACAGATAATGGAAATCGTATATTTTACAATATTCATGTTTTTTTTTATTATTTTAGTTGTTGTTTTTTGCCAATTTGTCATATTTGAATAATTAGTTTTATTTAGAAATTTTCTAAATAAAAAAGTTGTTATGAAATTTGTTGTAATGGATATTTTTAATGCTTTTGATTTATAACTTGCTCATTAATATATTTCTTTAATTCATTATCCCATTTGCAAATTATACTTAAATAACTTTTTATTTGTAAAGCTAACTTATACTAAACCGCTATCATAATATAGATTTAATCCAATGAAATAAAGTTATTGATTTTACGG
>MEOD01000013.1 GCA_001768555.1 Bacteroidetes bacterium GWF2_29_10 | reverse complement strand
ATTGAATCGTGATTATTACAACGGTCTCAGTACGATTTAATAATTTCGTTATTATTTTTTAATTTTTTTTAGACTTTGCTATTAATTCACCATAATTTAGTTAATTTATTGATGAATATTGGATATGGTGCACCCTGTATTGTCGCCACTTCGTGGCTTGGATGTGTGTGATGTTTGCTTGTTACCAGCTTTGCGGGTGGTTACTATGGTATAATCCCTTCGGGTACTATAAAAAAGTGTGTCTAATAAAATAAAATTTTATTTTATATTTTAAGGAACCACATTATTTAGAAAGTTTTGAAGAGGTGGCATAATTTAGCAAAAGTTGTTCAAATTTTTTTATCAAATTTATTAAATTGTGCAATGGTCTAAATTTACAAAATACCCATTGCCGCATATACTAGGTTCTAATGGTGATACTTATTTATAGATGTTTTTTTTAAGAATTTTACATTTAAATAATAAAAATAAATTTTATAAATTTATTTACTTATAATTTTAAACTCTGTTCTACGGTTAAGTTGTCTACCTTCTTCTGTATCATTTGTTGCTATTGGCTGGTCAAACCCATATCCTTTGAAAGTAAGCCTATTTTTGTCAATAGACTTATTGTTAATTAAATAATCAACTACAGCTTTCGACCTATTTTCTGATAATGTTTTATTATATGTGGCTGAACCTTTATTATCTGTATGCCCTGATAATTCTATTTTTAAATTTGGCATTTCTTTGAGTAGAGCGGCAAGCCTTTCTAATTCTGCTTCTGACTCAGGTCTGAGTGTTGCTTTGTCAAAGTCAAAGAATATGTTATTAAGAACAATTTTATTTCCAATAATAATTTGTTTCATTTCAATGTCTTTAACTACTTCATTGTATTTAAATGATTTTTTTATATCTATGTTTTCTGAATAGAATAAATAATCGGGGGCTTTAACAGCAATCCCATAATTAATACCTGAAGGTAAAGAAATTAGATATTTCCCAGTGGTAGAATTTGATTCAAATGTTGCTACAACTTCATTCTTTTCGTTATCTGTTATTTCTATTTGGGCAGAAAGTGGTTGCTTAGTTTTGTTATCAATAATTTTTCCTTTTAGTATTGTTAATGCTGATGTTGTAACTTCTACAGTTTTTTCTATAACCACATTACTCACTGGTTTCGGATTTCCTGCAAAAAGATTGTCTTCAGTATTCATAACTACAGGTTTTTCTGCGCCAAGAAATGTTATCTTGTAAATGTCTGCATATCCAAAGCCTTCTTCTTTTTCTGAAGAATAATAAGCATATTTTCCGTTAGCTGTAATTGAAAAAAATCTATCGTCGTCAGTTGTATTAATTGGATAACCTATATTTTCAGGTTCAGACCATTTTCCGTTTTCAAAAACGCTTTTAAATATATCAAAGCCTCCCATTGTTTTATGACCTCGTGATGCGAAGTATAGAGTTTTTCCATCAGGGTGCATAAATACAGCCGATTCTGTTTGGTTAGTGTTTATTGTTGGTCCTAAATTAATGGGTTCTTCCCATTTTCCTTTTACATTTAATTTTGAAAAATAAATATCTCTGTCGCCAAATCCTCCAGGTTTGTCTGACACAAAGTAAATTGTTCTTCCATCTGGACCATAAGAGGCACTTGATTCGTGGTAATCTGTATTTATTGTTTTTCCTAATCTTTCTGGTTTTGACCATGTGTTTCCTTTCAACTTACATTCAAAAATATCACCTCCATTTATATTGCCTTTATATATAAGCAAACTTTGACCATCAGGAGACAATGTTACAGCTGCATCATGATTATCTGAATTAAGAGGTTTGCCAGGATTAATAGGTTCTGACCAATTGTTTCCATTTTTATAAGAAATATAAATATCTTCAAAATAGAAAGCATCATCATTAGGGTCTAGATTCCCTCCTGTTGTATTGTCTTTGCATGCTGTAAAAATCATCATTGATTCATCAGCCGAAATACAAGGTGCGTATTCAGGATATCTCGTATTTACTGGACCTCTTATATTGTCTATAAAAACTCTAGCTGGTTTTTTTATTAATTCTTTTGCCATTTTGCATTCTGCTATCTTTTTATTCACATCATCAATTTTTACTTGATCTTTAGCTGTAAGTTTGCTTTTGTATATTTCAAATTGATTTATAGCTTTATCAAGTTCATAATTAAAATGGTATGCTCTGCCAAGGTGGTAATTAGCATCTAATGTAGCATTTTTGTTAAGTTCTAATGATTTCTCAATGAATTTTATAGCCATGCTTTTAGTGTTTGTTGTTAAATAACATAAACCTATTTTATAGTTTAGTACAGCATTGTTGGGGTTAAAGTTATTGGCTTTTAGATAAAAAGGCAATGCATCTCTAAATTTATGCATTCCAATTTCATAAAATTTGTCCCCAGCTTCTATATCTCGTAATGCTTGCTTTAATTCGTCTTTCTTATTTGGAAAACTTGCTTTGTCAAATTCAATATTTTGAGCATTACTAATGCTATTTAATAGAAAACTAATTAATAGAATTAATGCTATTTGTTTTGAAAATAAAAATACTGCTTTCATATAATTTTTTAATATTTTATTGTTGCTTAAAATTACATTGTGTTTTTACATATTCCTCGGCAGATTTAATACCTCGTTTACTAGCCTCTTGCCAGTCTTTGCAAGCTCCATCTGCATCTCTAAGCATTTCTTTTGAAATTGCTCGGTTTAGGTAGGCATAACTATATTCTGGATTTAATTTTATTGCTTTATTGTAGTCTTCAACAGCTCCTTTGTAATCATTTAATTTGTATTTTGCATTACCCCTGTTGTTATAAGCATAAGCATATTCTGGGTTGTATTTTATTGATTCACTAAATTCAACAATAGCTCCATCATAGTCTTCTAGCAAGAATTTTACCTCACCACAGTTGTTGTAAGCTATGTAATAATCAGGTTTAAATTTTACAGCTAGATTATAATTGATTATGGCTTCTTTATAATTTTTCTTTTGTTTCAGTGCACTTCCTAGATTATTATATGCAATATACATTTTGGGATTTTCTGTTGTTGCGTTTTCGTAATCTTTTATAGCTCCATCTAAGTCATTCATTTTTAATTTTATGCTTCCTCTGTCATTATAAGCAACTGAAAGTAATTTATCATCTGATTTTAATTTTATTACCATTGTGAAGTCTTCTAATGCTTTATTATATTCTTCTTTTGCAAGATGTATATTCGCTTTATTATAATATGCTTCGTTATATTTAGGATTAATTTCTATTGTTTTTGTATAGTCCAATATCGCTCCGTCAAAGTCATTTAGATTTGTTTTTGATACAGCCCTGTTAAAGTACCCTTTATCATTTTGAGGGGCTAATTCTATGTATTTATTAAACCATTTAATAGCATCTTGGTACTGTTTAAGTTCATTTTTTATTAATCCTAAATTGTAGTATGGCTTGTCAAATGATGGTAGTAATTCTATTGAGTTTATAAAATAATTTTCGGCTTCCTGTTTTTTGCCTGATTGGTATAACTCTACTCCTTTGTTGTAAGCTTCTTCTGATTCTTGTCGAAGGCTTTCCTTCATTACTTTTATACTGTCATTTTCAAAATTAACAGTATCATTATTTTGTGCAAAAGTTCTAAATAAACTCATAACACAGAAACTAATAATTAAAAATAATCTAACCATAATACATCATTTTTTTTATTGTAAATAAACAATACAATATTAGTGTTTTTTTTTTTGAATTAGTATTTTTTTTATTTTTTTACACTTCAAAACTATGTTATACATAAAAATGAAAGGCATAAAAAAAGAGACTATTCTTTTTAGAATAGTCTCTTTTAAAAGAATTTTTATATATAATAAAAATTATTTCTTTTCTTCTGCAGGTACTGTTCCTTCAGCAGGAGCAGCTGCTTCTTCAGCAGGAACTGCTTCTTCAGCAGGAGTTGCTTCTTCTGTTGCAGTTACTTCTTCTGTTGTTTGTTCTGTTTGTGCTTCTTCTTTATTTCCTGAGCAAGCATAGAAAGACATCATACCAGCTACAGCTAAAACTAAAAATAATTTTTTCATTTGTAAAAAAATTTATGAGGTTAATAAAAAATATTTTTTCTGTCGACAAAGATATAAATATCTAAGTAAAAATAACTAATAAATTTGATATTTTTTTGAAAAAAAAATGTATTAATGTGATAAGCAATTGATTATGCTGTTATTTATTTTTTAATTATGTGAAAAATAATATTTACCTTCTAATTATAAAATCTCCAATTTAATCCAAACTTGAAGGTTCTATCATTTGTTGGATAGGATGGGAGTTGATAATAATTATAACCCATAAAGCCTGCGTTAAAATGCTCTAGTTTGACGAAAGCGTCAAATCTTTTAATTTTTAATCCCAAAAATATGTCAAAGTATGGGTAATTTCCAATCTTCTTTTTATCTTGAGCATAGAAATCACTTGAGTATGGGTTAAATGCATCTGCGTAATACTCACTAAACCAATACGCATCAATGCCCAAATAATAAAACAATTTTTTGTTAAAAGCATAATTATTATAAAGGAATGTTTCTTTTAGCATTAATTGTGGTAGATTTATTAAATTAGAGTTAGATTCTTGAAATGCAATATTTGATTTTAATACAAAATTACCAATATTTATTTTATTCTTTAATTTAAAAGAGATAACTTCTGCATTATCTGTTTGAAGTTGTTCTACATTAGCAAAAAAGTATTTATAATCAGTGAAATTATAATATTTTGCTTCTATATTTATCAACTGTTCAAAATTAAAATATAGTCCAACATTCAATTCTTTGGTTGGGGAAATATTTGAAGCTCTTAATATATTATTTGCAACATAAATATAATTATTATAAGACTTATAAAAACGATTATAATTTGCATCAAAACTTATATTCGTTTTCTTCTGATTGTCTTTGGTTAAAGCATAATTAATAGTGAAATTATTTTCATAATTACTTTCATTGTAACCTTTTATTCCGTAAATAGAACTTAATCTGAAATTGATTTTGCTAATATCTTTAGTATAAAGTTTAAATAATATTTTAGAGTCATAAGTTGAATTACTTATATTCGCTTGATTTATCTTTATTATATCATAACAAGTTCCAGCATTAAAGAATAATTTAGAATTTAAAGAGCTTTTAAGTTCAAACGTATTGAAAAGAATATCATAAACAGATTTATCACTTGTTACACTTGAATCATCATAATAATAGTTGTAATAATTCTTGTCAATAAGATCATCATTATATCTATAAACAAAATTTTGATAATTTGATGTATGTTTTAATACTATATTGGTATTTGAATCCCCAACTAATTTTAGTGAATGTTCTAAGCCTCCTGTTGAATGAATAAGTTTAGCTTCGGCATAACTAAGATTTACTCCTATAACATCTCGTGTAGCTTCTATATTGTTTTCAAATACAGAATCATTAATAATTCCTCCATTTAATTCATTGTTTATTCTGTCATAGAAAAAGAACGTCTTTAATTCATAAATTTGATTGTTTGTTTTATAATGAGAGCTAAACCCAAAATTGGAATTCTTGGTCTTTTGTCTATAATACAAACCATCAGAACTAATAAGATTATAGTGTAAGGAAAAATTAAAATTATTTGTTGTGTTTTGTGTGTGAAAAACAGAAAAATAATTCTCATTCTTAGATCCGTTAATATATTTAATTTCTGTTAAAGGTTTCGTTACTCTATAGTATAAAATATCTCTTGTAAAATAACTATTGTACGAATCAAATCCTGGACTAAATTTTAAATTATTAGATTCTGAATTAAAATAAAGAAATTTTGATGCACTCCCAATATTACCTGTATAAGAAACAAAGTCTGAGCCAAAAATAAAAAATTTATAATCAAACATATCTATTTTGCTTGTGTCATAGTCGTTTTCTTCATTATTTGGAGATATCGAAATAAATTCAGATTTTTTTATTATTAATAAAGAATCTGTTACATTCACTATTGTATCCTGCGAATAAATGCTTAATGAAAAAAAAATGTTGCAAATGAATATTACTAAAAAAAATAAAACGGTTCTTTTTTGCATTTACTATCTTTATAATACTTTTTATAGATAATTATTTGGAGCAAAATTAGTAATTATTACAATAATAATAACATTTTATATTTTCTGACTATCACAAATATAAATTTGTATTTTAATTTATATTACCCTACTATTAGCTTGAATGAAACCGTTGTAAAGCAAAAACTCGGAAGATAACAACTTAAATTATTAACAAACAATTGTTTGTGTTAAATAATCTTGTGTATTTACAACATGAAAACAGCAATAACACCACAAATATAATTTGCCGATTTGGCATTATCAAAAAGGAAAATCAAGGATGTTTTTTAATCAGATAAATACTGTTATCAATTGATTAATAAATATTATAAAAAAGAAGAAAGCGCAATAGGAATAGTGTGTCGCCATGAAAAAAGTTTACTGTCTTTCTCCTTAAATTCTCTTTTTTTTGTGTAAACCTATTTTAGGACGAGACACCATTATAGTACCTTTTATGTACCTTTATAGTACCTTTATAGTACCTTTCATGTACAGTAATAGAATTTTCGCACTAACAATCAATCATTTACACAACTGACTAACAATCAATCACATATAGCCATTAGAGTATATTTAGATTACCCTTACTGTACCTAAATTACATAAAACGCACGTAGAGATGCGTTTAATCGCATCTATACGTGTGCCCTGCATGTTATTTAACTTGAGAGTGAAAGTCTCTTACGTGCCTTTATAGCGGGAAGCGTTAGCCAATAGCAAGGGT
>MEOD01000012.1:40325-55752 GCA_001768555.1 Bacteroidetes bacterium GWF2_29_10 | reverse complement strand
CTATAATAATTTCACACCTATGGTGTTTAATGTGTTTGTGTTATTTGTTTTGCTATAATAATTTCACACCTATGGTGTTTAATGTGTTTGCGTTATTTGTTTTGCTATAATAATTTCACACCGATGGTGTTTAGGATATTTAATTATTGTGGGTATTATGATGGCGTTTAGGTATTAAAAAAAATCCGTGTTATTTGCGTTCCTTATATTTGAAAAGCCATACGCCCACATTAACATGCAATCTGAAACATCCCGTAATGACTTTTGTTTTGTTTTTTTTTGATTTATGTTTTTTTTGTTATTTTTGTAAAATATTAAAAAAATGTAGGGAGTATATATTTATGTCTATTAAAATAATGATTGTTGATGACGAACTTGATATGGAGTCTTTAATACTTCAAAAGTTTAGACGTCAGATAAAAAATAATGATTTAAGTTTTGTTTTTGCTCATAATGGATTTGAGGCATTAGCTGTTCTTGCTTCTAATAATGATGTTGATATTATTTTAACGGATATTAATATGCCAGAGATGGATGGATTGACCCTTTTGCTCAAGTTACAGGAATTAAAGTTGCCAACATTGAGAACAGTCGTTGTTTCTGCTTATGGAGATATGGAAAATATTCGTACTGCAATGAATAGGGGAGCTTTTGATTTTGTTACTAAACCTATAGATTTTAATGATTTAGAAATAACTATAAATAAAACTATAGAACAATTAAATATATTAAGGCAATATGAGAAGGATCACGATAAATTGGTGGCCATAGAATTTGATTTAAATATTGCTAGAGATATTCAAAATTCTATACTTCCTAAAACATTTCCTCCATTTCCCGAGTTAAGCCAGCTAGATGTTTATGCGTCAATGAATGCAGCAAAGGAAGTTGGTGGAGATTTTTATGACTTTTTCTTTATTGATGATAGCCATCTTGCGTGTATTATTGCTGATGTTAGTGGCAAGGGAGTTCCAGCTTCATTGTTTATGGCAATAACAAGGACTTTGGTTCGAGCCAAAACGGAGCCAAATGTTAAGCCAAATGTTATTTTTGAAAATGTTAATAGGATGCTTTGTAAAGAGAATCCTAATTCTATGTTTGTTACATCATTTATGGGTATTTTGGACATTCATACTGGAGAATTTGCTTTTTGTAATGCTGGTCATAATTATCCTTATATAATAAAGAACAATAATGATTTAGTTTGCATAGACAAGAAGCATGGTTTGCCTTTAGGTCTTTTTGAAAAGGATTATTTATCAGATAGTATCTTTCTGGAGAAAAATGATAGAATTATTTTATATACCGATGGCGTAACAGAGGCAATGAATAAGGATTTTGAATTATACGGAGAAGATAGATTATGTGAATTGCTTAAAAGTATATCAACAAATAACCCTAAGGATATAAATGATTTATTAATTGCAGATGTCAATAAGTTTGTTGATGGAGCTGATCAATCGGATGATATAACTACACTTATTCTAAGTTTTTATAAGGATTAACATGGAAACAAAAAAGTGCATTATAAAAAATGATATTAACGAAGTAAACACACTCGTTTCCTTTGTTGATGAACTTGCAGAACAATGGAATATTCCCATGAAGAATGTTTTTAACATAAATCTTGCACTTGAAGAAATAGTATCAAATACTATTTTTTATGGATATTCCGATTCCGAAACACACTCTATTGAGATAGAATTTGCAAATCATGTGGATTATATACAAATAAAAATTACAGATGATGCAAAAGAATTTAATCCTTTACTAAAGGAAACTCCTGATGACATAGACAAACCAGTTGAAGAAAGAAAAATTGGAGGCTTAGGTATTCATATCGTTAAGAATATTATGTTTGATTTAGATTATAAAAGAGATGCTAATAGAAACACATTATTAATGAAAAATAAAATTTAAAAACATGGAAATTAAAACTGAAAAACGAGATTCTGTAGTTATACTTTCTGTAAGTGGACGTATTGATGTAAATATTTCAACACAATTAGAAAAGGAAGTAGTTTCAAACATTGAGAGCAATAATATCAATATTATTGTAGATTGCACAAACCTTGACTATATAAGCAGTTCTGGTTTAAGAGTATTGTTATTGGGGTTGAAGAAGACAACAGCATTGAAAGGAAATTTTATTTTATGTAATTTAAATAAAAATATAGCAGAAATATTTGATATATCTGGATTTACAAGTATATTTAAAATATGTGAAAATGTAGAACAGGCAATTAATAGCTTGGGCTAATGATACTACTTTCTGCAAATTTTTATTTATCGCATATTATTGCTTATGTGCTTGTTGGGCTTGGATTTTTCTTTATAGGGCTTAAGTTTACAAGCAATAATCTGAAGCAATTATCTAGCAAGCGTTTTCGTAAGATATTAGCCAAAACAACAGATAATAAGTTTTCAGCAGCTGGTATAGGAGTTGTGAGTGGTGCAGTATTGCAGGAAAACACTCCTCTTGTTTACATTCTTACGGGTATGGTTCGAGGTGGGTTGTTAACAAATAGAAAAGCATTTCCAATTATAAACTGGAGCAATGTCGGGTCTGCAACGATTATTTTTCTTACCGTATTTAATATTGAGCTTGCAGCAATTTATTTATTGGGAATAACCTCACTTTCAGTTGCATTTGAAAAGCCCAAAAGCGCAAAAGTTTATTTTAATGCATTGTTTGGTATCGCATTGTTGTTATACGGAATAATTCTTATTAGAGAGAATGCCGCCAAATTGCTTGAGTTTGAGTTTTTTAAAGATGCTATATCATTTACTCAAAACTCATACTTGTTGCCATTTGTTATTGGTGTTATTCTTACGATGGTAACTCAATCTACAATAGCTATTACATTGATCGCAATAGCTTTTGTTCATACAGGTGTTTTACAGGCCGAGCAAACAATGATGCTCATATATGGTTGCCATTTGGGCGTCGCATTTTTAACTCCATTATTTTCCTCAGGTTTAAAAGGCTCGGCAAAGCATATAGTTGAGTTTCAGGATTTATTTTTATACATAGGTTCAATATTATTTTTTATACTTTTTTATATAGAAATATATCTTCATGTTCCTTTAGTAAAAGCATTAGTTGAATTTTTATCTGACAATGTTCAGACTCAAATGGCATTTGTTTATCTTATATACAATCTTACAACAGCTATAATATTCGCATTGTGTTATGGTCGAATAGAAAAAATGTTAAATAAACATTCTCCACCGACAACGGAGGAGGACATGTCTAAGTCAAAATACATAAATGAGCAGTCTTTAGAAGAGCCCGAAATAGCTTTGCAGTTAGTGGAGAAAGAGCAGAATCGATTGATAGATATGTTGCCTGTTTTTGTAGATTCTATAAGAGAAGTTAAGGTTTTGGACTATAATTTGGAGCATGTGCAGCTTAACAGATCATACACAGAGCTATCTCAAGAAATAAGTCAGTTTTTATCGGAGTTGGTGCAACATCATCCTGAGCCTGAAACGTCAATGAAATTAATAAACATAAGTAATCGCCAAGACATTTTAATTTCAATAGGAAAGACATTGCATGAATTTGTAGATTTAGTTAAAACAACTAGTTGTTCCGAGAAAATAAAATCGCTTTTTGTTAATCTAATAGAAAGCATTGATTTGTTGTTTTTAATGACAAAAGATGCCTCTGATAGTATGGATATTATGGATATAAAAATGGTTTTGATGTTATCAGAAGATAGGGGAGAAGTGTTAGAAAAAATAAGAAAATCTTATTTATCAACGGAAATAGGATTGTCGTTGGATGAGAAATCAACATTGCTTTATTTGACAAGTCTTTTTGAAAGGATGGTATGGATGGTAAACAGATATAATCAGTTGTTAAAGACGATAACAGATAATAAAAACGCAGAGGAAAATAATTAAAATTATTAATAAATTTACATTTATACCTTTGAATATATTAAAAGTAAAAAAGATAGTAATATGCAAAATCTAACAAATCCTTTTCCCGGTATAAGGAGTTTTGAACCTGAAGATGATTATTTGTTTTTTGGTAGAGAGAGACATATAGAATATGCAGTAAATTTATTATTTCAAACCCATTTTTTAGCTGTATTAGGTTCCTCAGGGTGTGGAAAATCATCGCTTATAAGAGCTGGTTTAATACCTTCTTTAGTAAAAAATAAGTTTGCTTCTGAAGAATATAACTTGTGGAAATATGTAATGTTCAGACCTGGGGATAATCCTATAGGTAATTTGAATAAAGCTATAGCAGATATATCAGGGACTCCAGAAACAACTGAAAATGAAACGGTATTAAGAGATGAAAAAAATGGTTTAATAAATGTAATAGAAAAAGGAAATTTAAAAGCAGATGCAGTATTAATCGTAATCGACCAATTTGAAGAAATATTCAGGTATAGCAGGCAAATAGCAGATAATAAAGAGGAAACCTCTCTTTTTGTTAAAATAATAACAGATGCCATTTCAAAACAAGGAGGCAATGTATTTATAATAATAACAATGAGGTCTGATTTTTTGGGGGATTGTACTGAATTTATTGGATTGGCTGAAATTATAAATAAAGGGCATTTTTTAGTTCCTCGAATGACTAAAGAGGAAAGAGAAGATGCTATATTAAAACCCATAAAGATTTGTGGAGGAAGTATTAATCAAACTTTAGTGAAAAGATTGATAGATGAAGTAGGAGAGGAGCCTGATCAGTTACCTATATTGCAGCATGCATTGATGAGAACATGGGATTATTGGATGCAGAATAGATTAAATAATGAAGAAATAGACCACCATCATTACGAAGCAATAGGAACGGTAACAGAAGCTTTGTCTTTACATGCGGAGAGTATATTTAATGAATTTGATAATGATAAGTATAGGATAATAACAGAGAAAATATTTAAAGCATTAACCGATATATCATCAGAAAACAGGGGTATAAGAAGACCAACACATTTTGGTGAAATATTGACTATAACAATGTCAAATGAGGACGATGTTTTATATGTAATAGATCGTTTTAGACAGAAGGATTGTGCATTTTTGATGCCTTCATTTGGAAACGAGATTTTTGAAGACTCAACTATTGATATATCTCATGAAAGTATTATGAGAATATGGCATCGATTAAAGGAATGGATAGATGAAGAAATTAAATCTGCAGAATTATATATAAGATTATGTAAAGCTTCAAAGTTATATGAAGAAGGTAAAACGGGAATATTAGTTAATCCTGAACTCGAAATAGCTTTAAAGTGGAAAACTCAGTTTCATCCTAACTTAAATTGGGCTTTAAGATATAATCCTTCTTTTGAAAGAGCCATTAATTATTTGGAGTATTCTAAAACACAGAATGAATTATCAATTTTAAGAAAGGAAGAAAAACAAAAACGGGAGTTGAATAGAACCAAATTTTTTGCAATAATACTGGGTTTAGCATCAATAGTATCTTTAGTTTTTTTAGTTGTTTCGCTAAATATGAAGACAAAGGCAGAGGCAAGTGAGAAAACTGCTATTGAAAAGGAAAAAATAGCTATAGTCGCTTCAAAATCAGCAGAGGAACAACGAAAGGAAGCATTGATACAGAAAAAAATATCCGAACAACAGCAACAGATTGCTGATGAACAAAGAATATTGACTGAGGAACAGAAGCATTTTGCTCTTACTCAAAAAGATATTGCTGATGAACAAAGAATTGTTGCTATTGAACAAAAGAAAAAAGCTGATATTTCAAGAAATGAAGCAGTTTTGTCAAGAAATGAGGCTGAAGAAAAAAAGAAAGAAGCAATAATTTCTAAAAATTTTGCGGAGGAAAAAAGAAAAGAGGCAGAAATATCTGAGGCAAACACCAAAAGACTTCGTATGTTAGCATTATCTAGAACTTTAGCTGTTCAGTCAATAAAAATGTCAAATATGGCAAATAATGAACTCCCAAAGCTACTTGCGGTGCAAGCATATAAGTTTAATATTGATAACGGAGGCAATTCAATGGATAATGACATATACAATGCAATGTTATGTTATCAAGATAAGAACACATACAGGTTTTATAAAGATGCAGTAAGGGGTATATCTGTAAATAATAAAGGGAATAAGTTTATAACTTGTGGTGATGATGGTTTGGTAATTATGTCTGATGCAATAGATCCAGCAAATAAGTCATTAATAAAAACAGGAATATATGGAGCTAGTGGTTTTAGATGTATATCAGTAAGTGATGGAGCGAAGATAGTAGCTGGTAGTTTTACAGGGGAAGTAGTGCTATTATCATCAGATGGAGCTCCGACCTTAATAGGGAAGCATAATAAAACAGTAAATAAAGTAAAGTTTTTATCAGAAGATAAAATAGTTAGTTGCGGTTCGGATGGTCAGATTTTAATATGGACATTAGGCTCTGAACAGCCTGCTATTCTTGATCAAATAAATACAAGAATACTTTCTTTAGATGTTAGTAAAGATAATAATAAGATCGTTGTAGGAATGGAAGATGGTAGTATGAAAATATACACATTAAATAATTCTAAATCAATTGTCTTATCATCAAAAGGCAAGCCTATATACTCTGTTGCTTTTAGTAATGATGGGAAGTATATAGCTTCAGGTAATTCTTCTGGTCAGATAAAAATATATGATGTTGAAAACCAAAAATTAAAGACAGAGTTGATAGGGCATTTATCTAATGTAAATGATATTATATTTAAAAGAGATGACAAACGTTTAATTACTTGCAGTTCTGATAAAACTATACGTATATGGGATTTGGAAAATACGGAAAATAATCCTGTCGTAATAGATAAACATGACAGTTGGATATATGGAGTTGGATTAGTAAGTAATGATAGCAAAATAGTTTCTGTTAGTGCTGATAAAACTATACGATTATGGGATTTGTCAATTAATAATATGGCAAAACATATTTGCAGTATTATTAAAAGAGAAGATATAACAAAAGAGGAGTGGGAAAAATATATAGGAAAAGATGTTAATAAAGAATCTGCTTGTTTAAAAATTAAATAGATTATGAATTTAAAGATAACAATATTAATAATGCTGATATTGATATTATTTTCAAAAATAATAAAATCTCAGGACTGTTCAGATGTTACTATTATTGAGGCTAAAAAACATTATGAAATTGGTAATTTTGAAGGTGTTATAAATATGTTACAGCCTTGTATAGGGAGTACTAAAATATTTTCGGAAAGACAATTTACTGAGGCAAATAGGCTTTTATCATTAAGTTATTTTGCATTAGACTCAATTATTCAGGCTGAAACTATTGTTAATAGAATATTAAAAATAGATGCTTCATTTAGTGCCACAATATACGATCCTCCAAAATATATTGAAATGGTAAATGCATTAAAAATAAAGGGTTTAAGTTCTCAGATTTCATCAGTGTCAAAGAAGCTGGAAAATTTACATGAAGCTCCTGCAACTGTTATGGTTATTACAGAGGAAGATGTTATAAATAGGGGGTACATTGACCTTGAAGCATTATTTAGCGATTTGCCTGGCTTTGATGTAACAAGAACTTATGGACCATCATACTCTAATATATACCAAAGAGGTTATCGTTCTAATAATACTGATAGAACTTTGTTCCTTGTCGACGGTATAGAGCAAAATGATTTATGGTCAAATATAAGTTATTGGTCAAGACAGTTTCCTATAACAAATGTTAAACGAATAGAAATAATTTATGGACCAGCATCAACTATGTATGGGGCAAATGCTCTTGTTGGCGTCGTTAATGTAATAACAAAGGAAATTGATGAATTTAAAGATAATAAGAATTATAGTATATCTGCAAATTGTGGCATTGGAACTTATAATACTAAATATACAGATATTACAGCAGCAGCAAAAGTAAAAGACATTGCAGCTTCTTTCACTTTTAGATATTTAAGATCTGATGAGATGGATTTGTCAAAATATGATGAATATAATTATGACCCCTCAGATTATGATAATGTTGATTATCAAGGTTTACTTAGTGTATATTCTGGGGCAAATACATTCATAAGAGATAATAATATAGACTCAACTAATCAATTTTTTAGCATATTAAAAAATCCTAATGGTGATACTATTGGTGCAGTGTTAACCGATAAAGGAGCTGAAGCCGCAAAAAACTATGATAAAGAAGCTTTGAAAAAGAAATTGAATAATAACTCTATAGAATACTCAAATATATCAGATCAGCTATATTACAATGCAAAAATAAAAATATCAGATTTCACTCTGTCTTATGAGTGGTGGCGTTATATTCAAGGTGGTACTAATTACTATAATGATAATAATGAAGCAGGTTCTGATAATGGTAGTTTATGGGTCCCAAAACAATCATTTTTTTATGCAAAATATGATAAGGAGTTAAGCAAGAAATTATCATTAATGAATCTTGCTCAATATAGAATTACTCAAGTAGATGATAGGTCTAAAGCTGTTTATTTGTTTAATTATTCAAATTATGGATTAGCCGCAACTGATTTATTGTATGAGACTGAACCTTTCTGGGTAAATGAAAATTATTATCAGATATCTAGGCAGTTTAGAGATGAATTAAAGGTTAATTATAATCCATTTAAGAGATTAAATATAGTAAGTGGAGTAGAGGTTAGAAACAGCTCCATACAAGGTGATTATCGTAAGATAAGTTACATTGATTCTTTAAGGGTATATCCTGATGTTTACATGGATACTGACCCTACTGATTCAAGTGTAATAGAAATAGGTGGAAGTAGTGGTGATAAATTAAAAGGTGGTAATGATTTTACTGTATATGATATGGGTGTTTATGCTCAAGCTACATTTAAGCCTTATCAAGGTTTTACTCTTGTTGGTGGTGGTAGGTATGACTATAACAAGATTAGGGTTACTGGAGGTTATGGGGAAGTTTTTAATCCTAGGTTAGCATTAATATATAACTATAAGGATTTTTATTTTAAGGGGATTTATGCTAGTGCATTTCAAAATGCTTCTAACTGGACTAAATATTCAACAAATACATCTCGAAAGGTTAATAATCCAACTTTACCTCCTGAAAAAGTAAACAATATTGAATTTAGTATTTTATATAGACAATCAGAAAAACTTACAGCTGATGTCGTTTATTTCAATTCTACATACACAGGTGTTGTGGGTACTAAGATTGTAAGTTATGAAGAAAATGGAACAACTGTGTCAACAGGACAAAACGATGCTATAGGTAGAATGAAAATAGATGGGATTCAGTCTACAGTTAATTACAAAGCAAAAGAAATAAGCTTTTATGCTAATTATACATACACAAATCCAATGACAGAAGTAATTGACAAGTTAGGAAATCAAACAGGTGAGTATATTCGTATAGGTGATATTTCCACCCATAAGATTAATTGTGGTTTTAATTATGAATATAAGAAAAAACTAAACACTAATTTAAGGGTTAATTACATGAGTGAAAGACTAACAGGGGATAACACTTCAATAGCTTCAAATCCTGGCAGTTTTCCTGCTGTGGTTTTGTTAAATGGGGCAATATCTTATAAAATTTATAAAGGAATTGACATTCAATTTATTTGCAATAATATATTAAATAAAGAATACTTTGACCCTGGTGTACGATCAGCTGACGGAGTATTATATGCTTATCGAACTCCACAAAGAGAACGAAATTATATGATAAGAATGATATATAATTTATAAAACAAAAAATATGCAAGATATATATAGAAAACCACCCGAAATATGCAAGTCACTTACAATAGAAGAAGAGGAATTTATAACCAAGGATAAGGGAACTTTTGCCGAAATATATAAAGGAAAGATTATTGGGCATTTTGAAAAGTTTGGTTATAGAATAAGACTTGCTGAAGTTAGTGATATAGAGTTTATAAATGAGTTTATAAGTAGAAATTATCGTAAGGATGAATTAGGAGATGTAAGTTATTATGATTTATACAGATTTGTGTTTTATGGGCATGGTGTTATATTAGAAAATGAAAAAGGGGATATAAAAGGTTGTTTTTTTGAAATAGGTTATGATAGTTATGACAAAATTTCTTATTTGATAAGGCTTGTTATAGATAAGGATGAGCGGGGCAGGGGATTTGGCTATAATCTATCTTTGTTTCCAAGTTTGTATGGAATGCAAAGAGGTTCAAATATTAACAGGGGAATTTTTGATTATGATAATATTCATTCGATATATATACACCTAAACAAAATAGGTTGGGCATTTGATGACTTTGTTTCTAAATACAAAGAGTTGGGCTCTTTTTTTAATGCTACATTTCCTTTATCTCCAGAGGGTTTACTTTGCAATAGAATTGATAATGCAAAACTTTTTGAGTATATTCGTAATAATAAAGATAATCCAAAGGTCAAATTAATAGAATGTCATGATAAGGAATCTATAATTGAGGTTTTTAAAGAAAAAGATATGAATGTAGTTGCTGTTGTTCCTTCTGGTTTAATAGATAAAAACAACTATTTTTTAGCGTTACCATTATAGTAAATAAATATATAGCATAAAATAAATGAATAAGGCAGTTTTAAAATTTTTCAATGTAACACAATCAGAGATAAAGCCTGTTTCATTACTATTATTGTTGTCTTTTACCGTAGGTGCTTCGATCGCATTTTTCTACACAGCAACAACGTCTTTGCTTATATCTGATTTTGGAGGAATGATTCTTCCTTATGCTTATGTTGTCGCTGGTTTTATAAGTTATATTCTTTGGATTGCTTATTCTTATGCTGAAAAACTTTTCGATACGAAGAAGCTTAACATTATAGGATTTATATTTCTAATAATTACTACTTTCCTTTTATACGAGGTTCATTCTGTGACTGGTAGTAAGTGGATTTCTTTTATATTATATTCATGGGTTAGGGTAATAATTTTTGTAAGTATTGTTGGTTTTTGGAACACAGCATCTGGTTTATTTGATATACAGCAAGGTAAACGGTTGTTTGGGCTTATTGCTTCTGGAGAAGTTATCTCTGACATTATAGGCTATTTTTCTATTCCATTGCTACTAAACGTAGTAAAAACAAATCATTTAATGCTTTTTGCAATATTGGGTCTTTGTGTCAGTCTAATTCCATTAATAATAATAAATAGAACTTATGCAAAACAATTAAGCTTAAAAGTTACTATGGCTGTTGATGGATTGAAGCAAAAAAAAGGTATGTTATTGTTTTCTACAAAATATTATCGTAGGATGTATCTTATAGCTTTCCTGCCTATGATAGGCTTATGCATTACTGATTATTTATTCCTAAATGTAGCTAGTCATGAATTTCCTGAAAAAGAAATTCTAACAGGTTTCTTAGGTGTATTTTTTGGAATTATTTCTATAATAGAATTGCTATTAAAAACATTTCTTTCTGGAAGGATAATAAGTAAATATGGAATTACAACGGGTTTACAGATATTACCTTTGTCTATATTAGTCATTATTATACTAATAATACTATTAAATTTAGCTGGAGGATCTTCTGTATTCATTTTTACATTTATTCTTTTGGCTAGGTTGCTAGAGAAATCAATACGTAGTGGAATTAATGATCCTGCTTATCAGTTACTTTATCAACCAATAAATCCAAAAGAACGAGCTGGAATACAAAGTCGTATAGAGGGGGTTCCTAAGCCTTTAGGATTAGTTGTTTCTGGTCTAATATTGCTTGTCTTTACATTTTTTAACATATCAAGTGTTTTGAGCATCAGTATGATTTTTGCGTTAATACTTGGTTTGTGGTTGTATTTCAGTAGAGATTTGATTAAAACATATAGAGACAAAATAAAAACTATGTTGCGTAATCAATCGGAAAATGTGCATGAAGATATAAAGAAATTATTTTTAAAACAATTAAATTTTAAAGAATCTATAATACTTGAACGATTAGGTCCGTATCGAAATGATATAATAGAAAATATAAAAGATGTTGAGATAATTAGGCAATACATTAAATTTACTAACCATCATGAATTATACCAAGAGTATAATATAGATTCTGATTATAATAAATATTTAAAAAACATTACTTTTGATACTTTTCAGTCATTGTTAAAGTCTGAAAACGAAAACGATCGCCTGTTTGCAGCTTTTTTAGTAAGTATATATCCTAAATTTTATAGTTATGATAATATTAAATTATTATTAGCCGATAAAAATAAGAATGTATATAGACTTGCAGTTATAACATTGGGTAAGTTAAAGAAGGATGAACTATATTTATATTTACAACAGAATTTAATACGAGATGAGGATAAACACTTGTCAAAAAATGCAATAATAAACACAGGTGAACTAAACTTAAAAAAACTAGATAGCTTATTCCGAACAACATTCAACAGAGATTTACAGCTCTCAATACTTGATATATTTGCTGAAATTAAAACTCCAAAGTCTGTCAAATTAATTACTAGTAAGTTAAATTATCCCGACAAAGTAATAAGGTATTATACAATAGAGAAACTATTTCAAATTAAATACACTGTTAATTCAAATGAGAAATCTGTTTTAATTTCTTATCTTGAAGAAGTTATTGAAACTATTTTATGGTACATCGCAACTTTAACTGACACCGAACAATTTGTTGATAAAGAATTATATAAAGCCTTAAATGATGAATTAAAAAGAAAGTATGACTTGTTATTTATGATACTTTCTATTATATATGAGCACAAAACCGTTAATTATTTGAAAGAGATTTTAATGGGAAGTAAGGATTATGATAAATCTTTTGCTTTAGAATTGATTGATATTAGTTTTGAGGAAAAGATTAAAGAATTAATAGTTCCATTATTAGGCTCTGATAGTTATGCAAAATCTCTTGAAAATTTTAGATATACATATCCTCAGCAAAGTATGTCGGCAGAGGAGCGATTGATGAATATTCTTAATAGAGACATTACAATAGTCCCTGTATGGATTAAAGTTAATGCATTGTTAGTGTTTTATGAGTATAATAAAGAAGAAAGTGTAGCTTATCTAAAAGCTAATGTAAATAGCTCGGATTTATTAATCCAAGAAACAGCAGCTTACCTTTTGTATAAGATGGATGCAAACCTTTTTAAAACTATTGTCTCTCATTATTTACGTTATCCAAATGAAGAATCTGAAAAATTAAAAATAACTTCCGAGAGGTTTTTTTATAAAGGATTTGCAGAGTCGCAACTTATGATTAATGTAATTATGACACTTAAGACTCATGCGTTTTTCCTTAACGTTGATGAAGCACATTTGACAATGTTATTAAAGCAGCAGAGAAGTGATATTAAATCTAATGATATTATTGATGATGGGTTTTATTTTATCATAAAAGGAACTTTTGCGGTTTATAATGATAATCGAAAAGAAAATTTGTATAGCAATAATGAAATAATATTTTTAAAACAAAATACAAGATTAAATATTATTAATAATGATAATTTAGTTTTATTAAAAGTACCAGAAAGTCTTGTAAACATTATTGTCAGAGAAGATATAGAAAAAATTGATTATATAAAAATTGTCAGATATCAGGAATAAAAAATTATGAAAAAACAACTAATATCAACAATCATTATTATCATTACCTGTCTAACTGTGTTTGGGCAATATGATAACAAAGGAAGAGGAATACCTTTTATTAGAAATTTTAATGCAAAGGAATACAAAGGGCATGTTCAGAATTTTTGCATAACTCAAGATAAAAGCAGAATTATTTATATTGCAAACTTTGCTGGTGTAATTGAATTTGATGGAGCAACTTGGAGATCTATCCCTACATCTAATAGAGCAAAAGTTTCTTCTGTGTGCATTGACAACAAGGGTGTTATCTATGTTGGTGGAACTGGAGAAATTGGATATGTTGGCATAGACAGTAGTGGCAAACATCAATATATTTCATTGCTTGCAAATTTGCCAAAGGAAGCTGGGGAAATTCAAAATGTGCTATCTATTTTTTCTACAAATGAAGGAATTTGCTTTGTCACAAATAACAATGTAATTTATTATAAAGACAATAAATTCAAAGTAATTACTTCTAATAACAATATTATTAGCGCGTTCTATGTTAACAACCAAATTTATTTATATCAAAAATATTCAGGTTTGGGATGTATTGAAAAAGGTAAAATACAAAAAATCGACAAAGAAAATGTTTTTACTGATGCAACAATTGTCAAATCAATGCTTGCTGAAGATAATAATACAATTATCATTGCAACAGATAATTCTGGATTTTACAGCCTTAATAGTAAAAATGATAAAATATCCGAACTAAACATAAACAATAATTCGGAAATTAAAAATAAGATAATAAGTTGTGGGGTAAAATTGAAACAGGGTGGATACATTTATGGAACCGCAAATGCTGGTATTTTTATTTTAGACAATAATAAAAAATATGTGCAGGACGTAACAAAGTCAAAGGGAATAATTAGTGACAATGTTAATAACTTGTTTATTGATGATGACAATGAATTATGGGTAGCCTTGGATAATGGCATTTCAAGAGTGGAAGTATCTTCTATGCTTTCTTTTTTTGATAATAGAAATATGATTTATGGCGAAGTTACTGACGTCTTGAAATTTAATGGAAAATTGTATATTTCTACTATGAAAGGAGTATATTATAAAAGTGAAGGTGACGAGAAGTTTAATCGAGTAAATAATATTAATATGGCATGCTGGGATATGATTGTTTATAAAAACAGATTATTCTTTGGCACTAGTAAAGGTTTATTTATTGAGAAGGGCGGGGGAGCAGAATTGATCGCTGAGAACTTATTTGTATTAACAATGCGAGGTGCTATTAATGACAACAAAATGTATGCAGGACTTATTAATGGTCTTGCAATAGTAGATATTAATAATAAGGAGAAAACAGATATTGTTCAAGATATAGAGACAGAAATACGACAAATTGAAGTAGATAAAGATGGCATATTATGGTTAAATTCTCCTCCAAAGGGTATCATTAAATATGATATTCTAAAACACAAAGCCGAATATTTAGCTAATAAGCAAGGATTACCTTCTGCCTTAGGAAATAATTTGAATCTTATTAATGGTGAAATTATCATTACTACTGTTAATGGAATTATGCATTATGATTCTGAAAAGAAAACATTTGTAAACATGTCTATATTACCTGAAAACTACTCTGCAAAATGGTATAAACGAATAATAAAGGATAATAATAATGGATATTGGACTGTAAACGGTGATGAGATGGGTATTTGTTATTACAGCAAAGGAAAAAAAGGTGAATTAATACGAAATAATAAAGCATTTGGACAGATTGCTGATTTCTTGTGCTGGAATATATTTAATGAAGGAACGTCATCTTGGTTTTGTGGCCCAGAAGGAGTTGTAAGGTATGATGCAAATGTAATTAAAAATTATAATAAAGAATTTACAACATTGCTTAGAAGAGTGTATATAAAATC
>MEOD01000012.1:0-40305 GCA_001768555.1 Bacteroidetes bacterium GWF2_29_10 | reverse complement strand
GCTGATGAAAACACTATTAAGTTTGAATATTCTTCAACTAGTTTTGAAAAAAAGGGTAAAACAAAATATCAATTCATACTTGAAGGGTTTGATAAAAGTTGGTCTGAATGGACAGAAAACACTCAAAAGGAATACACAAACCTTTCTTCTGGAGAATACACATTTAAAGTTCGTTCTAAAAATGTTTTTGATAATATTGGCAGCGTTGCTGAATATAATTTTGTAATAGAAACTCCTTGGTATAAATCACTCTGGATGTACCCTTTCTATATAATAATTACTTTATTTGTCATTATTATTATCGTGAGGCTAAGGTCAAGACAGCTTATGAAGGAGAAAAAAGAACTTGAGCAAATTATTACTGAAAGAACAGCTGAGGTTATAATACAAAAAGAGGAGATCGAACAAAAATCGGTAGAATTAGAAAGCAAAAATGATGAATTAGAGAAAATAAACGACTTTGTAAAATCTATTAACAGTGAGTTAAGCCTTACAAGTTTACTTCATGCAATACTAATTAAGTTGAAGATAATCAGGTCAATAGATAGAGCTTTTGTTATGCTGAAAAACAACTCTAAAAACACTTTTGAAGTAAAATCATCTATTGGCTGGAATGAAGCAGAAATAAATATATTCACTCCAGATGTAAATGAGGCGGAGAGTTTATTTTTAGCAAAATCTGAAGAAGTTTATGAGGATATCTATTTTGTTAAAAATAACAATGAGTTTATAGAAAAGATTAATACTAAAAATGAAAATTCTTCGACTGTTGCTATTGTTGTGAGGATTGAAAAAGAAATTGAAGGTTATTTAATTATTGAAAGTCTAAAAAAACGAAGTTCATTTAATCAAAAGGATTTTGAGTTGTTAAAGAACATTAAAGAACATATAATTTCTGCATTTATTAAGTCTAGAATATTGTTTAACCTTGAGGAAACTCTAGACAATCTTAAGGATACTCAACAACAGTTAATCCAATCTGAAAAGCTTGCTTCACTTGGGCAATTAACTGCGGGAATTGCTCATGAAATACAAAACCCTCTAAACTTTGTAAATAACTTCTCTTCTCTTTCTTTTGAATTGATTGAAGAATTAAAGGAAAGTCTTGAAAAAGTAAAAGGTCATGATTTGGATGATGTAGTTGATGACATGGATGATGTGGTTAATATCATTAATGATAATATTAAGAAAATTAATGAACATGGGAAAAGAGCTTCTTCAATTGTGAAGAATATGTTGCAACATTCAAGAGGTAAATCTGGTGAGTTTCAAAAAACAGATATAAATGCTTTAGTTGCTGAATATGTTAATCTCGCTTATCATGGAACTCGTGCTGAAAACAAAGATTTCAACACAACTATTAATGCTAATTATGACGAAAAAATTGGAAAAATAAATATCGTTCCTCAGGATTTCAGCCGCGTAATATTAAATATTGTTAATAATGCTTGCTATGCCTTGACGGAAAAGGCTAAAATGAATATTTCTGGATACAAGCCAAATCTAGATATTTCAACAAAGCTTAAAGATTCTATTATTGAAATACAAATTCGTGATAATGGAACAGGAATTCCTCAATCATTGCTCGACAAAATATACAACCCATTCTTCACTACAAAACCAACGGGAAAGGGAACTGGACTGGGATTATCAATGAGCTATGACATAATTACTAAATTACATAAAGGAAAGCTCATTGTAAACACTAAAGATGGAGAATTTACTGAATTTATTATTTCAATACCATGCGAATTATAGTAACTCTAATATTTATTGGATTTTCTATAATTGCAATAACTGCTAAATCTCAATCTTATGTATCTTCCGAGCTTTATGGATATTACAACCATTCAAAACAAATAAAGCCTCTTTGTTCGGTATACCTTAAAAGCAATATCAAAAATAAAACTTCCTTTGTATCTTACTATATGTTAACAAAAACATGGGCTGAAGGACTTATTGGTTTAAATTGGAAACTTACCCCATGGTTAAATGCTGAACTTATGTTTGGTGCAGAAACTCAACCTGATATGTGGCGCATTTCTCCTTGCTTTTATATAAAGAAGGGAAAGCTAAACTACATGGGCGTTTTTGAATACGGAGCTAGCGGATTTTGGTATTTATCATACATGACTTATAAAATTAAACCACACTCTACAATTGGCATTCTTGCTAATCGCTCTTTAGGATTTGGATTACGCTATGACTTCACCCCTAAAAAATCCCCAATTTCCATCTGGACTGCTCCAATTAAAGAATGGAATAATGACAACTATGGATTTATTCTAGGGCTTTCTATCCTTATTTAAGTGAAAAATATGCTAACACACACATAGCTACCTTGTTTCCTGGTTTTCGCACTTTTTTCAATAACCTCTTTGAAACTATTGATTTTACCCCAGATTACACATTAGAAATTAAAGCCTAAATTAGTCATTTTTTTTAATGCGTAATCTGGGTTCAACTTTGCATCAGTAATCAGAATTTTTGGGTTAAAGTTGATAATGGGATAGAAATATGTGAGAAAACATATCAGAGTGAGTCATGGAAGAATCCAAGAAGACGATGTTATTGTAAAAATTGGAGCATACAAAGGTAACTAACTCAATAGAAGAATACAAACCAATTACGGCAAAAGCAAATATAGAGTTTGAAACGTTTGAACAAATAGATTTAATAGTAGCAACAATAACAAGTACAGAAAAAGTAGCAAAGACAAAAAAACTACTTAAACTCACACTAAACACAGGATTGGATAGCAGAATATTATTCTCCTGAAGAAATAATTGGAAAACAAATAATAATTTTGATAAATTTGCAACCGAAAGAATTGAAATGTATTCAATCAAATGGAATGATACTTATGGCGGAAGACAAAGACGGACGCTTAGTGCTTGTCAGTCCTACAGAGAAAGTAAGCGAAGGTTCGCAAGTGAAATAATAGAAAAAATAGGATGGCCCCGTAGTTCAATGGATAGAACGGAAGTTTCCTAAACTTTAAATACAGGTTCGATTCCTGTCGGGGCTACTTTTTTTTTTGACAATTTATAATAAAAAAAGGGCGGTATGAAATTAAATCCATACCGTTCTTTTTATTAGAGTGAACTAATTGTTATAAGCAATTAGTAATAAGGCTTAGAAAATATGCGTTTTTATTTCTTTTTTATTTTATCTAAATTTATATTACATGATAATCCAAATGAAGAATAATTAATGTCATGTAAGCCTTGTTGAAATTTTACTTCGTAATTTAAAACTGTATTAAATGTGCTACTAAGGGACAACCTATATACCATTGGTTTATCTCCATTGCCAATATATCCATAATAACCCCCAAAAGAATTTTTAATTTCAAAATGTGAAAAAATAAAGTTGCTACCAACTCCGTATAAAAAAGCATCATTTTGACGATAAGCGTTTCCAAGTATTTGCCAGCAATAAAACCCAAGCATTAAAAACGGTTTAATAAATTTTGTTTTTTGCTTATTTAAATTTATCTTTTTCCCAAATGATAAGTCAAAAAAATAACCAGGAGTATCTGTATATCTCACATCGTATAAATTATAGCCAGATGCTGTTTTTAAATTAATGGTGAGTAATACATCTGGTAATTTTTTTACATTTTGAATCAATTGGATATATGTTCCAATGTAGAAGTCTCCACTAGCAAATCCTTCTCCATTAAAACTACGAGCCCTTCTTATATCTCTTGTTAATGTATCCATTTTATAATGTTCAATAGGAACTATTTCAATATTAAGCCCAACTCTTGGACTAAATAGCCTGATATAAAGCTCTGTGGAAAGATTTTCTGTTTTATCTCCACTAAGGAAGTGGTTATTTACTCCCAAACTGAAGTAAGAGTTTTGGGATATCATTCCATTTTTTATAATCGGCACAGGTAATGCATTAGGTCCCATAAATTTTGGTGAAATAATAATATAATTATACCAAGGAGTAACTCCATCCCAGTTATGCTTAGTGTTCCACCATTGATAATCTTGACCAAAGCAAAAATATTGATGAAATATTAAAACAACAAATAGCAGGATTGTTTTTATTGCATTTAACTTTACGCATGTTTTAAATTTGTTTTTCACTATCAACCAACTAAATATTATAAAAAAAAAATGTTACTTTTGTTAGATTTATCTTTCAATTTATATTTTTGTTTCTGAATAAACACCAAAATAACAATGCGCAAATATATAAAAACATTTGATCAGTAGAAATTTAATTAGAGGGGTTCTAACTCCCGATTAGTAAATTTTAATATTGAAATAGTCTACCAGATGAAGATATGTCATTTGCAATAATTTCTAATGATTTTCCATATAAATAAATATTTCCTTCTCCTCTAATACTATATTCCAGTTTATTCAATACAGTCAAATGACAATCTCCTTTAGAGCTATTTTCAACAATTGCATATTTCGAAATTAAGTTTCTTGCATCTACAGACATTAACGCAAAATTCCAGATTTTCAATATTTCCGTTTCTCCTGATAATGTAAGCTTACCGCCTGTCGGAAAGTTATTAAAATAGTAAAATATGTTTCCTCGTAATTCAAGATTTGCTTGATTTGATTTACCTGTTAAGACTAATCCAAATTCCATTGATGTTATAGGAGTCAAAGTTCGAATATTGCAACCATCTGCGGCTGTAATTTTTTTTAATGGGAGCGAACTTACGTATATATTTATTTTATTCTTTTTAGGAGATATCCATTTCCATTTTTTTTTATTTTCTATAGTAAGTGTATTATTTTCAACCTTTAAATCAACATATTCTATAACTTTTTCGTCCCCAACAATTTCAATTGAATAGTTACTCCCTTCGGTTATATACAATTCAAAAGCATCATTTAATTTTATTTGCTCAAAAGACTCAAGCATTATAATACGACTTTTAGAAATCTTTTCTTTATTACAAGAAAGAAACAAACTTAAAATAAAGAACAATATTAATTTCTGCTTCATGTTTAAAATTTATATCCGAATCCTATTTCATGGTAATCTAAAATAAATAAATGAGACTTAATCACAAAACGAATTATTAAATGATCGTCTACTTGAAATTGCGCTATAGCTCTATTATATGTTAAATAATTTTCTAATTGTTCTGGTAGTAAAAAATAAATACCCTCCTGAATTGAGAAACTAAACTTGTTATAAACAATCGACGGCGATAGATGAATACCTGTTTTAAAACTATCAGATTTTTTGTAGTCTTGAGAGTTTTTTTTCATACTTTCTTCAACAGATGAATCATAAAATAAATCACTCCCAATTCCAAAGTTAAATTTTTTAGTAAAGGCTCTGTTAAATTCAAACGAAAATGAAGACGCCAAAAAGTATTTTGACAGAAGTGCTCTACTATGTTTACCTCCAATACCTGCAAAAAAAGAATAATTATTTTCTTTGACATGCTCTTCTATTTTATGTATTTGCTTTTTGCTTTTTTCTCCTAAATTATAACTTACTCCGCCATAACCAGTAAGATAATTAATGCCTAAATTAGGTTCACTTGTATTTGCATTTGAAAAATGATCGAATGAAAGTCCTGTATTAAAACTTAATTTATCAGTTAATGCGTAGTTTGCTCCAATTCTAAAATTAAAATGAATATTGAAATTAGCACCTATGGCTACATTAAGATAGTTTTTTTGGAGATCAAATTTGCGATTAACATAACTAATTCCAACTCCTGTACGATTGAATAATTTTAAGCGATTTTTAGAAAGCAAATACGATTTGATAAAATATGTTAAAGCAAATTCGCGTCCAAATATTTCATCATTTCCCAAAGTTGAGTAAAACAATGATACTCCATAACTAGGATAATTATAAATTTGTTCCCATTGATTTTTGCCTACGGTTTCTTTTAAAAGACAAATTTCTAAAGAGCGAATATAGTCTTCTGTAATTGCAACATTAAAAGGATATTCAGGCAAATTATATCCAGAATGAAAATTTATCATACCACTTAAATTATCAGTAATTTTTTTTTGAGCATTAGTTTGGTATCCAAATAAGAGATAAATAATAATGATTATTGTTTTAGTGTATCTTTTAACAATTTTAGTCGTTTGCATCGCATTAATTTTAGCTAACAATATTGATATACTCTGTTTTAATAATTTATTTTTTTGTTAGCAAACGTTTTTTGTAACTAATCAGCCAAGCTATTAACATGACAAAATTACATAAAAATAATTATCTAGAGACCGTTGCAAGGCAAAATTTCATAAATTATTACTTAAATTATTAATCAATAGTTGTCATTAACAAAATCTAAAAAATTAGTGAGATTTAATAACGAAATTATTGAATCGTGATTATTACAACGGTCTCAAAATAGTTTTTTTTCTGTTATTATTAGAGAAGATTATTACATCGTAGGAAGTAATTACTATTGCGTTTTTTCCTTTTTTATAATATGCTTATTGGCAAGTTGACTAATTGGTTCCAAACAAAAGCACTCAATGCAAGCAACTGCTTATTAACAATTATCTTGTTGTATGTTTTTTAGAAAGTTCTGCATAAGATATATTATACTTGCGTTGAGATATTTAATAAATTAAGCTTGTTATGTTCGGTCTGTAATGTTCTTTTTTATTAAAGACTTAATAAAGTATTTGCTAATTTTTTCTTTAAATATATGTTTAGCTAATGTTGTATCTTTTTCAAAGTTTATTCTTTGTATTATTCGTTTGTCATTTTCCTTTTTTAATCCAGAAGTCCCAAAACATAAGTCTAATTTAGTTTCACTAAAGATAAAATTATAGAAGTCTTGTTTTATAAAATAATCAGCAAAAGGGAAAGACAACACGTTGCTAAAAACATTGTTTTCTTTTAAATATTCAATACTATTTTTTATTTGCCAAATCTTTTGTTTATCATCTAAAATGGAAAAATCAGGATGATCAACACTATGTGAGCCAATATCAAAATTGTTTTCATAAAGTTCTTTAATCATAGATAATGACATGAAAGGCTTGTATTGATTAAGATAATGATTGAAATCAGTATTAGTTGTTAAAGCAATATTGTCAAGCAACTGCTTATTATTGTAGTTTATACTTAATAGTTCGTTAACAAGTGTTGTATCAGAAGAGAAGGTTTTGTTAAAATATTTGATAGATATTTCTTTTTTTAAAGAGTTGCTAGAAGTTTTCAAATTTTCAATTAACAAGCTTGTTTTAAATCGATAAAACAATTCTTTGTTATCAACAAACCCCGTGTTAATAAAAAAAACAGCAGGGATTCCTTGTTTTTTAAGTGTGGGATATATCACATCGTAACATTCTCTAAGACCATCATCAAATGTAAGTAGAAATGATTTTTTGGTTAGAGGCTTACTTCCGTTTATATGATTTTTAACATCTAAAAGGGATACAGGTTGGTAGTGTTTTAATAAGAAGTTAATGTCTTTTTCAAATATTGTTTCAGTTTTTACTTTGTATAGATTTTTTAAATGTATTCCTGGTGCATCTGTTACAGAATGATAGAAGGGAACAATGAGCATTATATCATTTGATAATTGCTTAAGAAGATGAAAAGGAATAAATTCTATAATCTTTTTCATAATTTACTGCATTTATAAATCCATTCGTTTTTTCCTAATGAATAATAATTGCTTATTTTTGTCCCAAGCTCTGATGCATAATCTAACACTTCAACATTAAAGCCTGACTGTTCTAGCCTTTTATTGAAATCTTTTGCATGAATACGAAAAACATCTTCTTGTTTGTAATATTTAAGGCGTTTGTTTGATGTATCAACATCTGTTTCCTCATAAGTGGCATTTAATGACAAGTCAATACGTGTCATTATTAAAGCAATACCGCCAGTTGAAAGCACTCTATATAGTTCTTGAATAGCTTTTGCTTCATCTTTTATATGAGCAAGAACATGTGAGCATATTATTAGATTAAAACTATTGTCAGGGAAATTAATATTTGTTATGTCAACAACAACATCTGCAAGCTGAGGGTCAATATCTGCACTAATATAACTTTTTAATTTTAGTTTTTTAATTTTTTGCTCAATTATCCTTTCTGGTGCAAAATGTAAAAGCTTTGTTTCTTTATTTAAAAGGTTATTATTATTTAAGAAAAGCCATAGTAGACGATTTCTTTCAAGTGAATAGCAATAAGGACAAGCTGCATTATGTCTTTTTACAATGCCATAATCTAGAAATTTACGTATTTTCTTACCGCAACAATTGCACTCAAATTCACTTCCAATATAAAAAAGATAACGTATTTTAAATAACAAATAATAAACGTCAAGTCTTATTTTTAAAGGAACTAACTTTTTATAAATATTTTTTAACATTATTTTTAACCTATTCCTTAATTCTTAATTTTCTATTGCTTGAAAAAGCAAAGGTATTTATTTATGAATTAGTAATTGAGTAAAGAGATATTTATAACTTAGATAATTGAAATAAAGGATTAATAATTTCTGAGATAATAGAAGCATATACAATATGCTGAATTAAAACAAAATCTAAAATAAATTATTCTTGGTGATTTTTAGAATATGATGCCTAAAGTAAGGGTAACATTATTGTTGATGCTTTTATCTTGCTTTTCTTTAAAAATATCTGTAAACCCGTTATTGAATACTATTTGCATTATTGCAGCAGTGTTCCCTCCTAAAGAATATTCTAATCCACCACCTATAACTAAACCAGATTTAACTGGGATAATATTAGATTTTATATTAATATCACTTTTTTCACTTATTGATTCTCCATTTTTATTTTCTACCTTAAAATCTGCTATTGATTTTAGATTTATTGCAGCGTTTACTCCGAATAATCCAAAATAAGTTATATAACCTATTTCGTTAGTTTTCATCTTTAACAATAATGGAATTTCAATATATTGAAGTTTTTTTATGTCAATAGAAGTTGTTGCAGCAATACTTGTAGGTGTAGAAAATTGCAAGTCACCTTTTCTATCTGCAATAAGAGGCATTAATGTGTCTGTAGCCAAAAGTTTTCCACCAGAAACAGAAACATCAAAACCAGTTAAGAATGAATAATTTTTACTAAATCCAAATTCTGTCATTAATCCATATCCAAATGTAATTTTCGAACCATCTGATTTATACTCTTTAGTTCCTGATTTTAACCATGACAATGAAGAAGACCCTTTAAGTCCAAATCTGAATTTTTTATAATCAGAAGATTGAGAATATGTGGTATTAATAAAAAAACTTAATAAAACTGATAAAATAAACAACTTTTTCATAATTTTGACACTTTATTTGACGTTAATTTTTATGCAATATTAAAAAAAATAATTAACATAATGAAAGTACTGAATATATTTTTTCTTTCTTCCTTAATTTTGTTTGCCTCTTCATCTTGTAAAGAAAAGAAAAGAGTAGAAAAGATAAGCATTGAAAATATAGAACTACCTATTGCTATAAAAATAAAAAGATATGAGCAAGCTTTGTTTAATATTAAAAAAGATAATATAAAACAGGAAATAACTAAGTTGCAAAAGGATTATGCTTTTTTTATAGGAGATGAAGTCCCTGATTCTATGGGATTATTGAAATTAAAAGAGTATTTAGAAGACCCTGCAATAAGACAGCTTTATGAAGATTGCAATAAAAAATACCCAAATCTAAATGATATAGAAAAAGAGTTAGAAACTGCTTTTAAATATTATTTTAAATATTTTCCTGAAACAAAAAAAACACCAGAAATATATACTTTCATTTCTGGAATAAATCCTCAGGCTCCGTTGTTCTTATTAGAAGATAGCCTTGTAATAATAGGATTAGATATGTTTTTAGGAGGTGAATATTACACTAAATATGGCATTCCTATGTATATTGCTCAAAAATTTAAAAAAGAATATTTAGTTCCTGACATATTTTACCAATTAGCTATTTCCAAAATAGGAGATTGTAAGCTAGAAACATTTATAGACAAGGCTATATATTATGGAAAAATAATGTATTTTATGGATGCCATGTTACCTAATTATGAAGACTCACTTAAGATGTTTTATAATGCGAAACAAATTGAATGGTGTCGAAAAAACGAGAAGAATATTTGGGCATTTGTGATTGACCAAAAAATATTGTTTATGAAAGATCAGAGTGCTATTAATAAGTTTATTGACGATGCTCCTTTTTCTTATCATTTTGGGCAAAATTCTCCAGGTCGTACAGGCATTTGGTTGGGATGGCAGATAGTTCGGTCGTTTATGGAAAATAATCCAAGTTACACTTTAAAACAATTGTTATTAGAACCTAATTCTAAAAAAATATTAAATTTATCAAAATACAAACCTAAATAAATATTATGGAGCAATATCCTAATGAAGAGAACATAGAAAATCAGACAAACGATAATTTAACAGAAACAGATAAAGAACAATTTAATAACAATAAATACGTTGTATTGTTACCTCTTATTATATCAATATCTATTATTATAGGTATGACAATAAGTTTCTTTTACTTTTCTTCAAATAATCAAGTAGGCGTTAGAGAGAACAATCAAGATAAAAAAGATAAAATAAATAATATTATTGATATTATTGAGGAAGTATATGTGGATTCTGTTAATAGAGAAGAAATAACAGAAAACATGATTTCTGATATGTTGCAAAAATTAGATCCTCATTCTACTTATATTCCTAAAAAAGATTTAACTTTTATTAATGAAGATCTAACTGGTGAATTTGAAGGAATTGGAGTCCAATTTTCGATTAAAAAAGATACTATAGTGGTAATTCAAACTATACCTTTAGGACCTTCTGAAAAAGTAGGAATACGTTCAGGTGATAGAATAATAAAAGTAAATGATACTCTTTTTGTTGGAAAAGATATTGATAATGCTAAGGTGTTAAATAAATTGCGAGGAGAAAAAAATACCAAAGTTAAACTTTCAATAAAGCGAAAAGGGGTGAAAGATTTACTGATATTTAATGTTACTCGTGCAAAGATTCCTACATATAGTGTTGATGCATATTATATGATAAATAAAACAACCGGATACATTAAAATTAATAAGTTCGCAGCTCAAACTTATGCAGAGTATTCAAAAGCTGTACTCAAATTAAATAAGGAAGGAATGAAAAAACTTATTATAGATTTGCGAGCTAATGGAGGAGGGTATCTTGAAGCTGCTATAAACATTGCTGATGACATGTTGCCAGAAAAAGACTTAATTGTTTACACAAAGGGTAAGTCAAAACCAGAAAGTTATGTTTATGCAACAAAAAAAGGGAATTTTGAAAAAGGTAAACTAGTTATACTAATTGATGAATGGAGTGCATCTGCAAGTGAAATAGTTGCAGGAGCTATCCAAGATAATGATAGAGGTACTATTATAGGAAGAAGATCTTTTGGAAAAGGATTAGTGCAAGAGCAAATAGGTATGCCTGATGGTTCTGCAATTAGACTTACCGTTGCACGATATTATACTCCATCAGGTCGTTCTATACAGAAACCTTACGACGAAGGAACAGAAAAGTATTTTGAAGACTTTTACTCAAATATTATGAATGAATATGCCGCACTGAAAGATACTATTACGTCAAAAGATACGGCTAAATATTATACAAAAAAAGGAAAAATTGTATTCGGCGGTGGCGGTATATATCCTGATATATACATACCTTTTGACACAACTAAAAGAGCAAATTATTATGTTAAGATAGAGAGAAGTGGAATCGTTTTTGACTTTTCTTTTGATTATTTTGATAAAAATAGAAAATACTTTTCTCAATTTAAAACAATAAAAGATTTTGATAGAAACTACAATATTGATAGTAAGGTTGTGGAACTATTAGTTGATTACGCAAAACAAAATGGTGTAGAAGCAAATAGCAAAGAGGTGGCTTTATCTGAATTGAAAATAAAGAATATTTTAAAAGCTTTAATAGCAAGAAATATTTTCGGAGAAAATGGTTTTTATTATATTTATAATCAAAATGATAATAGTTTTATAAAAGCTATTGAAACCTTAGAAAAAGAATAACAATGGATAACAAAGAATTCTAATTATCATTAGCTTTATTATTAATTAAAATATATTTGTATTTGTGGCAAAAGAAAAAAAGATTTTAATATTTTCTCCATTTAAGAATGATAATAATCTATATCCTCATTGTGCTGTTTTTTTTAAAGAGCTAGCTAATTTTGCCAATATTGATTTTCAGTTCTTTTCAGAAAGAGGATTGGTTCTTGAGCGAATATCAAAGATTATAAAGCAAGAGCCTTTAAAAAAGTTTAGTTATCAGAGATTGATAGATGTAAAAAATGAATATAAGTATTTACTAGAAAAGTATAAAAATACAGATTATGATATTGTTATAGCAATAGATAGTGTACCTTACATTATAGCTTCTATGATTTTTAAAACATCAAAGATTATCTTATGGAGTCATGATTTTAGAAGTTATGATGAAAGTGTTTCTAAAAATATTTTATACAAGTTATCAAATCGATACACACGTCATTATCTATTAAAAAATAAATCTTTAATAATACAGGATGATGCAAGAGAAGAGGTTTTATTAAAATCAATAAATGTTAAGAAAGATTGTGTCAAAACCATGTATATGCCCGTATCTTTAAAAGAAGTAAATGCTTTTAAAGAATATAACCCTAATGATAAACCTATGTTGATGCAGATAGGAGGAATTAGTGATTATCGTTCGTATAGTGATTTGTTAATAAAACATTATAATGAAAACAGTGAATTGTATGATTTGACAATACATGGATACATATCTGACGAAATAAAGATATTGCTTCAAAATATATCAAATAAACCAGTTGTTTCTGATGGGTTTTACAATCCTTTAGAAACCCACAATATTGTCATTAATTCTAATATAGGATTTATTGCTTATGTTCCTACTGATTTAAATTTCCAGAATATTCGGTTTGCTTCAGGGCAGCTTGTTGAGTTTTTACGTACAGGTAAACCTTTAATAATAATGGGAAAAACAAATTTAAATCAGTTTATTGAGGAGAACAAAGTTGGAGTATCTATAAACTCTATAGATGAGCTAAATGTTGCAATAAAACAAATAACAAGTAATTATAATGAGTATTCGAGGAATTGCATTCAGATGTTTGAAAAGTATTATAATATTGAAAAATATATAAATGAATTTAAGTTAAATTTTATTGATAATTAAAGATTATACTGTTATATAGTCCCAATCTTTTATTGGTTCGAAAACTTTAAATCTTTCTTCATTTCTAGGATGTCTTAAGATATAATCAAGTGATACTTCTGGTAATAAATCTTCAGCAATACCATTTTTGATGTATATTGTGTTAAACCCGTAATTGTTTGAGCCAACTAAGCGATATCCTAGTTTATTTGCTAATTTATTCATTGCAACAGGAGATGCTCCATGATAATCAGGATGTTTGCCTGGATAAAAATAATCTTTATCGTAAGGAACAACGATGCTGTTAAATCCAAATTCGATGTGTGTTTCTATAATAACTACTCTTGGGCTTACAACTTTTAGTGCATCCCATATCCAATAATCATTTCCATCTAAGTCTATAGAAACGAGATCTATTTCTCCATTAAATCCAGCATCTTCAATTATTTGATTAATGTTTTCTCTTTGTATAAATGCTTTTGTTAATTTTGGAGGATATCCCCATGTGTCAGGGTGATTTTTATAAAATATACTACCTTTTGTTATATTGTCTTGGTCACCGTCAATAAAAAGACCATTCCAACCTAAATTAATAGCCAAGTTTGCGCAATTACTGTTAATTCCATCTGCTCCTCCTATATCAACAAATGTTTTATTTTTCTCTCCAATTAATCCAAATATGGCTAACAATATGCCATCTTCTTCAAATTGGGAAAAAATGCGAAAGCCAGTATCTGACAAATTAATTTTTTCTTTTTTCTTCGCACATTCTTGATAATAATGATACATATTTCTTAAAGCGATTTTAGTTTCAGGAGAATATCTATTATCTTGTATTTGTGGGATATTTTGAATAGGTATAGAATTTGAAATAAAACCTCTTAATTTATTTTTTAAATACTTTATCATATTGAGTAATTACTAATTTTTTTTTATTTTTTGTTTGGCAAATATAAAATAATTAATTTGCTTTGCTTAATTTGGATTATTCTTTCTTTATTACTAAAAAGGCATACCATGTGTTTTCGTTAGGTTCTGTTTTTTGCATCCATTCAAAGCATCCCATAAGTTTCAATCCATTATTTTTTGCAATTAGTTCTATTTCAGGTTTGAATAAGTAACGCATATTATGTTCTTCTTCTATTTTTGCCTTTTCATTGCTTTGTTTGTCTGTAATTTCTATTTCATACTTAACATTAACCCTATTTTCATTAATAAGCATTGTTGGGATAGCCTTTCTTTTTATAATAATTTCGTTATTATCATAAGTTTTTTCTCTTATCTCTGGTTTGTCCGTTATGACGCCAGGTCCATACCAGCAATCAAAACAAAAGACACCTCCTTTTTTAAGATGTTTGTTTGCCATTTTGAAGACATTGTTCAAATCTTCATTACTTGTTTGATAACTCATAACATGAAACAATGAAATAATAGAATCAAATTCCATATTTAAATCAAAATTTCTTATATCTTGAACTAAAAACTTAGGGTGTGGGAGTGCAATATTTTTGTTTGCATCATTTGCTATCTGTATCATATTTTCAGACAAATCAATTCCAGTTACTTCGTAGTTCATATTATTTAGATGGAACGCATGATTTCCTGTTCCGCAACCTAATTCAAGGAGTTTTTTTGCGCTTGGGCAGTATTGTTTTATTATATTATCAATATATTTAGCTTCTTCTAAGTAATTTTTGTCTTTGTAAAATATATTGTAGTATTTGGCGTAAAGATTAAATATCGACATAAATTTAAGTTATAAGTTGTAAAGTTAAATTTGCTAATGATATATTAATTAGAGAGTTTTCATTTTAAGTTTTCATTATATAACAATTTCTTTCTGCATATTTTGATATTTCTAATTGCCATTGATTATTTACTTGTTCAAATCCTAAGTTTAGATAATGATTTGCCACCATTGAATTTTTAGGAGTGCTTATATATTCGCCTATAATTTTGGAATATCCATTTTGTTTAGCTATTTCAACAATTTGGTTTAGAGTAAATTGTTCCATTTCTCTCTTTAATACCCTACAACTCATAATCCATGTATCAATAAAAAGAGTATTATTTTGTTGTTTTTTCATGATTATTAAGCAAATTAGTCCATAGTCTCCATATTTGTCTTTTAGAGACAATGCTAAAGTTATGTAATCTTTGTTTTTTGCTATTTCTTGTATTTCTTGTTCAGTGTATCTTATTGTTCTTAAGTTAAATTGGTTTGATCGTTGTGTTAGTTGTGATACTCTAGGTGTATTAAAAGAGTTAAACATTTCAACAGTAGCAATCATGTTTAAGCTTTTTAAAAAGTCGGCTTCGTTTGTAAATTGTTGCTGTTCTATATTTCTTTTAGCTTCTTCTTGATATTGCATTGTTCTTTGCTCGTCAGCTTCAGTGAAAGATGCGGTTTCGAAAAGGTTTAGTGTTCGTAAATAATTCAAATATTCGGCAGGATCTTCTGGTAGTTCTGGAATGGATATGTCATTAATATTTGTTCTTACTATATTTCTTTCAAATGGATTGTCATCAAGGAATACCATAGAATCAAATCCTATATTTAAAATTTGTTGAATATATCTAATATTGTCAGCTTTATTATTCCAATTAGCTACAAACACAGCAATATCATCCAATCTTAATATCATGTCGGGATGTTTTTCAAAAGGTTCTTTGGCGATGTTTTCGTCATTTTTGCTGCAAACTGCAATAATAATACCTCTTTCTTTTAATTGTTTTATCCAAAGTTGCAATTCAGAGAATGCTTTTCCTATGCCTAAATCACCAATCTCTATATTCTCTATTCCATCATCTCCAATTATACCTCCCCATAATGTATTGTCAAGGTCAAGAATAATGCATTTTTTAAATTTTCCATTTATTGATTGAATAATATCTATAGAGTTTTTTGCTATTATGGGTAGAAAATCAATGCTAAAAAAGAGATTAGTATTAATGTAAATTTTATTATTAGTTATAAAATTCAATCCATAAGTTGCTTGAAGTTTATTAATATCAATAATAAACAAGTTTTTAAACTTTTGAGCCAAGTTCATTAGCTCAAAATTAATCATACGTAATTGATAAATGAAAGAGAAATTTGTTTTGTTGCTAAAATTACCAAATACAGCATCGTCTATTTCTGCAAAATTGAATAATAGGATTTTACATTTTATTTGTGTGGTAATTGTTTGATATATGTTTTCAATCTTATTTGTGAATTCTTTTGCAAAAAGAGGTTTCTTTGTTAAGTGAGATTCTCCAAATTTTTTTTGAATCTTATTTGTGCAGTAAAAAATAATTACATATTCTGGGTTAAATTCATATAGCTCAGATTGGCTATTATATGTTTGAAGCTCTATTTGATCATAATCAGCTTCGAAAATTTCAAAATTAATGCCTAATTCATAACCATATCCTTTTATAGCTTGCGCATACATTTGTGTTGCAGAATCACCAAGTATAGCTATTTTAATTTTATTCAAAGAAGAATAATCTTTTTTTAGGTTCTTTTTTAAAGATTGAAATGTGATATTATCCATTTATATAAATAAAATGATAGTTTGAAGGGAAACTAATAAAATAAGTCTAAAATTTATTTTGTATAGCTTCAATCATTTCTCCAACATTTTTCCAATTTCTGATTTCCGAAGATTTGAATCTAATGTTAAAACTTTTTTCAATAGCGATAATTAGTTGAACATGTGTAAGAGAATCCCATTCTTCAATATCATTAGCAGAGCTTTCAGGAGTAATCACTATATCTTCATTATCCATAACTTCTCTAAATATATTATTTAGTTTGTTTATAATATCAATTTGTTCCATAGAGAGTGAATTATTTAATTTAATTAATTTATATTTTTTTTAAAAATGCTCCGTACATAAGAGCAATTTCCATTTTTTCTGCCATTTCTTCAGGAAGGTCTTCTGCGTAGAAGTAAATATCTTTTTCTATTTTAAAGCCAGCTTTGTTTAATAAACTTTTTATTTCATTTATATTTTTAAATAAATATATATGATCAATTGTAGGCGCGTTTGTTGGTGCAGTTATGTATAATGTTCCATTTTTATTTAAAAGTTCATTAAGTTTTAATAATAATGATAAAGGATTCTCTACATGTTCAAGCACTTCCCCCATAGTAATAAAATCATATTTTTTATTGCTGTTAAAGTCAAATATATTAGCTAATGTAAAATTAATTCTGTCATTATTAATTAGATTTTTTGCTAAATTAATGGATGATTCGCTAATGTCTACAACGTCAATAATTGCATTTTTGTCTAAAATTTTAACAGCTTCGGATAAATATAGTCCATGACCTGCTCCTATTTCAAGATAGCTATTAGTGCTATTTGAATATTCTTTTATGTTTTCAATAAAGTAATTATATATTTGATAATGTTGTTTCCATAAAAATTGAGATATAAGTAAGCCATGCATGTAATATTCCATTATATTTGGATTTCCATAAACTCTATTGTTTACTTCTTCAAAAGAACTACTACTATACTTTCCGAATTTTTTGAAATACGTATCTTCGGCAATAATATCATCTAACATTTTAAGATAGCAATCAATAGAGTAATCAATATCTTTACCTAAAGTGTTTAAAAATTTTAAATATTTAATAATAAAGTCATCTGAACGTTGGAAATAAACATCATTATAATGTTTCATGTTCTTTTTTAACTTTTTAGCATGTATTGGGCTTTTTTCTGCTATTTTATTATATATATCTAGTATTATGTTTTTATCATTCATGGTTTTATTAGCCGTTTTAATAATTTATGCAAATATACATTATTAATTATTAAAGAGAAAAACTTGAATGTCTTTTTTTGTTTTTATTACAATGTTTTATTCAAAATAAAGCATACAAGTTTAGTGTTTTGCTATATTTATAAGAAATTTATTGTTTAAAGTATAATCTTATTTTCCAGATTATTTTGCGTATGATTATTTTATAGAGTTTGTTTTTATAGGCATTGTATTTTGTATGTGATATTTCTGGTTTGGTTTTGTTTTTTAGGCAGAATAAAAGAAAACTAATGTTTTCGTTTTTTAAGTTTATGTATAGTTTTTTTATTTTTAATGCATATTCCCATAATTCAAAATCAATGCTTCGACGAAAAACAAATTCAACATGTTTTTCCCAACATGAAATGCCATTTATCTTTATAATCTCTTCTTTATATTTATTTATAATGTAAAGATAACCATCAATATCTTTGGTTTTATTTTTTGATATTGCTTCTTCGGAATGAATTATATAAGTAAATAATGGTAATTGAATATGATGAAAGTTGCATATTTTTGCAAGACTTATGGAGGTGTCCCATTCTTGATAGGATGGAGTATTAATATCCAAAAGATTAATTTTAAGTAACGCTTCTTTTGATGTTAAAATGCTTGGAAATGTTGGTCCATATTCTTCTAAAAGTCTCTTATATGCATTTGCTCCATGTACTAATTTTGTATTCCATACATTTGTTATATCATTAACTTGGTCAAAGTAGTAACAATCGGTGTGTATTACTAATAATTTTTCAAAATTATGTTGTTTGATTACATCAACTTGTAATTCTAATTTGTTATGTTCCCATTTATCATCAGAATCTAAAAAAGCAATCCATTCATATTTTGAATATTCTATGCCCTTATTTCTAGCATATTGTGCACCAGAGCGTTTGTCTAATTTAATTATACTTATTCGTTTGTCTTTACCAGAATAATTATTTAGAATGTTAATAGTATTGTCATTTGAATAGTCGTCAATCACAATAATTTCAAAGTTTTGATAGGTTTGGTTAAGAACAGAATCCAAACAATATGAAATAGTGTTTTCTCTATTAAATGCAGGAATAATTACTGAAACAAAAACTTCTAATGAATCTCCCATCTAATTAATATTCTTTAATTTGTTTTCCAAATCTAATAGCTCTATGAGCTTATTATTAAATATTTCTACTCCTGTCTGGTTCAGGTGATTGTAATCATAAAAATTAAGGGTGTCATTCAAATTTAAAATATTATTGAAGTTATAATATTCTGCTTTTGATGTAAAAAAGCTATCTATTTCTTTATTTTTAGTGAATGATTTGTAATCTCTTTTAGTAGTTGGGGCATAAACTAAAATTGTTTTTATGTTTCTTTCTTTTAATTTTTTTAAAGTATTGTTAAATGCTTTTATATTATAAACTAGTGGCTTCCATTCTTTTGTTTTTATTGTGTCGTTATTCTTATAAAACTTTAATTTCCTTTCAACGTAACCTCCGTTTACATAAACTTCATCTGTATTAATTTCTTTAGAAATGGGATGTCTTTGGTTTGTAATTTGAGCAAAAGTGTTATATAGTAGTGTATTGTATACTAATATATTGTTAGCTTTGAATGCCATTGTTAAACTGTGAATATCTATATCGTCATTGCAAATAATATCTAAAGCAGATTCTACGTCATCTTTCATGAATACATTTGGGTAAACTTCGTATATTACTAACTTTGGGTTTAATTTTGGTAAATATTTGTTGAGTAATATTTCTGTTTGTGTTGGAGTTTGAATACTTGAGCCTAAATTGAATGTTTTTATGTTATGTTTTGCAAATATTCTTGGATCAAATTCCCTATATGTATGGGATGCACCTAGAAATAAAATGTCTATATTTTCATAAGATTTTACTTCTTTTAGTCTCTCAATAGTTCCTCCTCCTTGACCTCTAACATACATTATGTTTGAATTTTTCGATGAGATAATCCCCTTATTAACTAATAGAAAAAACAAAAAACTACACAAAATATAACAAAAAAGCAAGCAAGCAAAAAATATAAAAGCGTTTATTATTAATTTCTTTAAAGCCATTTTTTGGTTAAAATTGTATGTATATAAATTCTCTTGTTTCAAAAATACCAAATAAAAGGATTGCAACTATAATTACGGAATAAGAAAAATATCTTATCAGCATATTATGGTTGTCGAAAAATGATATTTTATCATCATAATATTCTTTTTTTATTTGTACTGCCATTAATAATAATACTCCTATAAATGAAGATATTAGAATAGAAGGGTTTTCGTTATAAATAGGACCACTAAAAGATAATATTTTTTTTATTATTAAAAATGCATCTGATGCCCCATGTGATTTGAAAAATATGCAAGAGAAACAAAAATAGCATAATGTAAAACTAATGCCTAAAATATTGTTTAACCATACTGGTATTTTATTTCTTATATTTTTTCGAATCTTCTTGGTGAAAAATTCTATGGATATTATAAAACCTTGGAGTAAACCTAATATAATATAATTCCAGCTCGCTCCATGCCAAAACCCTACTATAAAGAACGTAAACATTAAGGCAAATACTATTGCAATCTTATTCCAATATCTTAAAGTGATTACAGTAGGGGTGTATACATATTCATTGAGCCAGTTAGTTAGAGAAATGTGCCATTTACGCCACATTTCTGTTACAGATTTGGCTAAGAATGGCTGTTTGAAATTTTCCATTAATTTATACCCAAATATTTGTGCAGAACCAATTGCTATATCTGTATAAGCAGAAAAATCTGCAAATAATTGAAACATAAACAAAAAAGAGGCAATAAGTAACGTTATGCCACTGTGGTTTACTTGGTCATTAAACATTGGATCTGTGTATAATGCTAACCTATTTGCTATAACTAATTTAACGAAAAGTCCCCATAATATTCGTTTAAAGCCACTAATTACATTAGTATAGTTGAATTCATGTTGAAGTTTAAGTTGTGGCAGAAAGTTGTGAGCTCTCTCTATAGGTCCTGAAAAGAGTTTCGGGAAAAATAATATGTATGTGCTAAACATTGCAATGTTTTTTTCTGGGTATTGGTTACCTCTGTTTATTTCTATTAAATATCCTATAGCTTGAAAGGTAACATAAGATATTCCAAGAGGCACTATGAATTGCAATTTTAATGGCTGAATATATGTATTCGGAGCATTTAGAATACTATTAAAGTAATTAAAAATATTCATAGTATTTGCTATAAAGAAATTGATATACTTGTAAAAGAATAGCAAGCCTAGATTCACAGTTAGTCCTATTGCAAAATAGGACGACTTAAATTTATTGTTAGCATTTTTTTCTATTAGTATTCCACAAGCATAAGTATTTAATATTATTAGTATTGGTACCCAAAAGGTGTTTAAACCTCCAATTATATAAAAAGAAATGCTACCTAATAATAATAATATCCATCTAAACTTGTTAGGCAATAAATAATAAATAATGAATAAAGCAAAAAGAAATAAGTAGTAGTTTGCAGAATCAAATAACATTAATGTTTTAGATTTTAAAAGTTAATATTGTTTACTTATTGTCTTAATATTAATAAGTGCTTCAATGCTCCATTTATTTATTAAAAAGGCAAATATAAATAAATTTAGACTTTTAAAAAGAAAAAATATTACTTTATTTATTAGCTTTGTGGCTTCTATTATATAAATTTATCGAAAGAAAAAGTTATGAAAGATAAAAAATATTATGGCAGTCAGCAAGAGGAATCTTTGTCTTATTTAGAATTTGGGAGCATTGATTATAATGAGTCAAACAAAAAAATATGGGGATTTCATCTTCATCAAACTGCTTATGATTGGTATATGCTTGCAAGATATACTAATGATATGGTTAGCTATATAAAAGGTTTAGATTTATTGAAGGATGAAAACATTTCTGAATTGGAACTTGTATTAAAGGAGGGTTTACATCATAAAGATGATTTATGGAATAATTATCAAAAATTAATAGGTCTTGATGTTGTTAGTAAGTACAATGGTAATAATTCTTTTTATGAATTGGGGCAAACCATATATGGTTGTATTGAAGGAATGAAATTTATAAAACATTTTACAAATGGAATAAATAAAGATGCAATAAGTCTTAATTTAGAAGAAACATTATGGTATGGGGTTGATATTTCGGAAATGTTAAATATTGTAGCTGCTAAATTGCATTCTGATTATAAATTGCAATTATACGACAATTTGCAAGAAATGTATAATCATAATCCTGGAGTATTCTTTGCTAAAGGGGTTACATTGTTGTATGCTTTTGATAATGGATCTGATATGTACAAGACAATTACTAATTCAAATTTAGCAATTTTTGATTATTCCTTTTCTCTAAACGAAAAGCAATCTGAAATTATAGGAACTGGAAAAAAATGCACTTTCCATTCTTTAAAAGACTTTCTAGCGCAAAACAAAAATACATCTAACAAAATTTATGTAAATAGCGTTTATTCTAAATATAATAAAGAAAAAGATAGGCTATGGGCTTATTGCATTATAGGTGATAATGAAACTTGCAAGCAATATATAGAAAAATATAGTTTATTAAAAAACAACGTACGACCTTATTTAATGCAAAATAAAATAAACTTAGATTTCTTTAATTTGTCAAACCCTTATATTCCTAGTGAAAACTTATTGAATAATGACGAATGGATTGCTATCGAGAAATTTATTGAGAATTAAATAACTTCTTCTTGCTTATAATTATGATTAATAAAATTAAAAAATTAAAAATATTAATAGCAATTGAGCGACTTTTGGGTAGGAAAATAATAATGTTTAGTTTTTCATCAAAGGGTCAAGTACAATTTTTCAAACCAATTATTGACGAAATAAAAAAACGTAACCTAAACTACTCTTTATTCTTTTCAAGTGATACTGACGTGAGTATTGATACGGAATATTTAAAAAAATATGGAATTAGCTTAAATCGATACTGCTTAACAAAAGATGTCATAAATTTGAAAAACATAGACATGTTTATAGAAACTAATATTTATGCAAGAGGTCCAGAAAGTTCTAAAAAGGTTTTCATAGGTCATGGACAACCTAATAAAGTAACCAAATGGTCGCCTGATAATTTGAAATCTTTTGAATATTACTTCTTGTATGGACAGCTAGAAAAAGAAATGTTTGAAGTTATAAAGTTAGACCAACCCGAAGCAACAAAGCATATAAAACTTATAGAAGTTGGGTATCCTAAGCTTGATAAGCAAATTAATAACGAGTATCATAAAGAGACTGTTTTTAATGAATTAGGCTTCCAGTCAAATCGAAAAACAATAATTTATGCTCCTGCATGGGATCCTGGCTGTTCTTTAAGGATTTATAAGTCTTTAATAGTTGATAAAATATTAGAAATACCAAACATAAATTTAATAGTAAAATTACATCCAACTAATTTGGAACCTGCCAATTCTATTCATTATAACTTTTATACAGGAGGTGTTGATTGGCGAACCGTATTTGCTGCTTATTCTCATCTTCCTAACTTTAAATTTATTGAAGATTGGGAGGTTAATAAATATTTATTCATAAGTGATTTAATGGTTACTGATTTTAGTGGTGTTGCTTTAGAGTATATATTATTAGACCGACCGACTGTTAATATTGATTGCCCTGAATTTTATAACAAAACATTAGTTGAATGGAATTGCGACCCCGAAATATCTAAAAATGACGAAAGGTTTAATGCAGGACGTAATGCTGGTGTTATTGTTGAGAATTTAGATGAAATGAAAGACAAAATTACATTCCTTTTAGAGAATCCTACTTACAATTCTGAAAAACGAAACAAACTAGCTCAAAAGTTTTTATATAATCCAGGCCGAGGGGCCAAAGTTTCGGTAGATTATATAATCGAAATATTAGATGGAAAATTATAATTATTGCTTTGTTTTATTGATGGCAATATGTTTTAATATTGGGTGAATAACAAAGTATGGCAAGTCGTTGCTTGTGGGTTGCTTTTCTTTTGTAAAGTCTGGATTTTGTTTAAGTTTATTTAATGCTTTTAGGATACTTTGAGCTCTTATTAATGGATCGAAAATATAGTCTATATTAATTTCTTTTATAATATTATATTCATAGATGCCTATTAAATCTCCTTCATCTATTTCTTTAGATAGATAAAATACTGACACATTTGGTTTGTGATTATTAAGTATTGTGTAGTATAGCGTCGTGCTCCCTCTATATTCTGGCACCTTTCCTGGATGGGCATGAAGGAAGTTCTTCCCAATATTTAAAATATCTTTTTTTAATATTTGTCCTCCAGGACCTCCAAAAACAATAATATCTTCTTCAAAACTCTTTAAAATGTTAATGATTATAGGAGAGTTTATGTTGGTTTCGTTTGTTTTTACACAGCTTAAATTGTATTTAGTAATAGTTTCGCCTGTGGTTTCCCTTATATTAAACTCCCCTGCATAACTAATCTCTAAAGGAGGTTCCCAAGCATTACTAATATACAAAATGCTTTTAGGGAATACTCCATTTTTACATAATATTTGAATATATGCTCTTGAGCGTGCACTCTCATTTAATATTATCCCAAAATTTACCATATACTCGCTCTTATATTAACATGTCGCTAAACCTATATGATATAAAAAATCGTATGTTTAGACAAATATGTTAGTTTCTACTACTAAACCCGTCATAAAGTCTTTTTGCTTTCTCGTCCAAAGATAATTTTTGGTAAGAATCAATAGCTTCTTTATTCTTTTCAATTCTTTCTCTATCTAATCTGCTTTCTTCTTCTTTTTGCTTTGTAACTTTTGCTATGTATTCTTTTTCTCTTCTTTTCTTCAAAAAGTTAACAGCTACTGCAGGAAAGAGCTCTAATAATAATTCTTCTTTTTCATTTTGAGAGAGTTTAACTCCATCAAATTCATCAAGATTTGGATTAGCTTGTTTTTGATAACTATCTTCGTCAAAAGGTGTTTCTATTTTTGTTCCTGCAATTTGTTCTCTAAAGTCAGGATCCACTTCAATAGGCGTTTTCCCATATAGTCCTTTAACAAGATTTACAAATTGGACGGTATTATTTGTGTAATAAGGTAATCCTTTTGATTTATCTATAATGCAGTTTACTGCTTGCACACCCACTATTTGGCTTGTTGGTGTTACTAATGGAGGGCATCCTGCATCAATTCTAACGGCAGGCACTAATTTTAATACTTCAGGAAGATATTGTTCTAGTTTTAACTGCTTTAATTGAGCTAACATATTAGAATACATACCTCCTGGTATTTCTGCATCTTTAACATTTATATCTGCTGGAGGAAAGTTAAAATATTTGTCAATTTTGTTACAAGCTTCTAATAATTTTTCATCATTTTCCTTTTTCGCATATTTAATTGCATCATCAAACAGTTTGTCTATATTTTTAGGCAGATTGTAGTTACTAATATCAAATTCTATTGGGAGCATTTTTGTTTCATCAAATTGTTCTAAACCTTTTCTTATATCAAGAAGTTCTTTATTAATTTGAGAAATAACATTAACGTCTCCGTCTATTTCTATTCCTAATTTTTTGCAGAATATATAAATTAATTCATAAGCTGGGGCGGCTGAACCTCCTGCAAAGTTCCAAATGCAGGTGTCAACTATATCAACACCGTTTATAATTGCAGTTAAAGAAGAAGCTAGTCCATATCCTGGTGTGCAATGGGTATGGAAATCTATAGGAACTTTTATATTCTTTTTTAATCGTCTAATCAGTTCTGCTGTTTGTTTTGGGGGAATAAGGCCAGCCATGTCTTTTATCGAAATCATGTCTGCTCCCATTTTCTCAATTTGAGTTGCTTTTAAAACGAAATAATCATTATTAAAAACAGATTTAAATGGCTTTTTCCCATGAGAGATTGCTTTCATTTTGTCCATTAAAGATACTTTAGGATCAACAGTATAACATACAGCACAATCTGCAATAGCTCCATTTTCTTTAACAATTTTAATAGTGCTTGCTAGATTATTCAAATCATTCAGTGCATCAAAAATTCGCATTATAGAAATACCTGATTGTATTGCATTTCTATTAAATCCTTCTATAACTTTGTAAGTATATGGATTGTATCCAAAAAGATTCCGTCCTCTTGACAATGCTGTTAGTTTTGAATTATCTCCTATTATTGCTTTTATTTTTTCAAGTCTATCCCAAGGGTCTTCATTTAGATATCGCATAACAGAATCAGGAATAGCGCCTCCCCAAACTTCTAGTGCATAGAAGCCTGCGTCTTTATATAAATTTAATACTTTATCAACTTGTGCTTGATTCATTCTGGTTGCAAATAATGATTGTTGACCGTCTCTAAGGGTTACGTCACGTATAAGAAGTCTTTTGCCCATCTTTTATAATTTTTGTAATTTCACGTTTGATTTTTATTTGAGTCGTAAAGGTCAATAAAATTTTTGAAATAAATAAAATAATTGAAAAAAATATTTACTTTGAGCTTTTTTTAGAGTAATATTTAACTACAATATCATAATAAATTATTTATGTATAAGATAGATAAACACCCTATTATTGACATCCCAAAGGAAGAAAAACACCAATTTCTATTTGATGGAAAATTAATATATGGATTTAAGGGACACACAATTGCATCTGCTCTACATTTGGCTGGGCATAATGTGCATAGTCATAGTTTGACTGGTAGAAATAGAAGTTTGGAATGTGGTATTGGAAAATGTGGCGCTTGTGAAATGCTTGTTGATGGCGAAATAAAAAGAATTTGCATAACGAAATGTGATGACGTGAAAGAGGTGAAAATAATTTCTGAATATTTTCTACCTGAAAATCAGCCTGAAATTAAAAGTAAAGAAATCAAAAAATATAAGACGCAAGTCTTAATAATCGGAGCGGGGCCTGCTGGTTTAGCAACGAGAAAGAAGCTAAATAAATTTGGCATATCCAACATCTTGATAGATAGTAATGAGAATATTGGTGGACAGTTTAATATGCAAACGCATCAGTTTTTCTTCTTTGAGAGAGAGCGGCAGTTTGGAGGACTGAGAGGGTTTGAGATAACAAAGCATTTAGAGGGTGAAGCTTCTAGCAATATGGTAATGACTAATTGCACAGCATGGGATATATTAGAGGGAAATAAAGTTGCTGTAAAGAATTTCAAAACGAAAGAAATATTTTATATAGAGCCTGATTTTTTGGTTGTAGCTACAGGAGCAATTCCTTTTATGCCATCCTTTTTTAATGATGATTTGCCGGGAGTATATACATCCGCTGTTATTCAAAAGATGATGAATATTGACTACACATTATTAGGCAAAAATATTATTACAATAGGTGCAGGCAATATTGGATATTTAACGAGCTATCAACTATATCAGGCTGGTGCTAACATTAAGGCTATAATTGAGGGCAACAATGCATTGGGAGGTTTTCCTGTGCAGGCAAACAGGATTCGGCGTTTAGGTATCCCCATTGTTTTAGCTCATTTAGTTGTAGAAGCAATTCCTAATAAGAAAAAAGATGGAATAATAGGAGTAGTTGTTGCAGAGGCCGAAAATATGAAGCCAAAGCAAGGAACTGAAAAAGTAATATATGGTATAGATACAATCAATGTTTGCACTGGGCTAATTTCTGATAACGAATTGTTTACAAAAGGTAAAAACATGTTTGGAGGAAGATGTTTTGCTGTAGGTGATGCAATGAGAATAGGAGAGGGCACTTCCGCTGTTTTAAGAGGGTTTGAAGTTGCATTTAACATCATTTCCGAATTAGATCAAAAATATAATTATGAGGCTTATCTAAAAACATCAAAAGAGTTTCTTGATTCTCAACAAAAACCTATAAGAATTCTAGCAGAAGCAATATTGCCAAATGAAGAAAGGCAGAATAAACCTTATGTTATTATTGATTGTTTATTCGGGTTTGCTTGTAATCCATGCACATTTGTGTGTCCTCACGATGCTATAAAGAAAAACTCCACAAATGACGTACCTATAGTTGATTACGACAAATGCGTCGGATGCTTGGATTGTGTTTATCAATGCCCAGGTTTAGCAATTTTCGGATATAATAAAAAGCGCAATGAAGTCTATTTGCCTATAGAAATTATATGTAACAAAGATACCAATGTAATCCTGACAGACAATGATGGAAATAAAATAGGGCTAGGCATTATTTCTAAAATACTAAAGAAAAGCAATAAAACTAATATTGCCGTTGTTAAAGTCGAAGAACTAAATACTGGCATCCTATTCAATGACATTAGAGGATTCTATGACGTAGAAAGGAGCCCTGCCAAATTAGAATTTGATAATTACACTTTATCCGACGACAAAGAACAATTAGTTTGCCATTGTGACGACGTGCCTTATCAAGAAGTTTTCAAACTAATTAAAGGAAGACATTACATTACTGTTGACGAAGTAAAGCATAACACTCGCATTGGCATGGGCCCTTGTAGAGGAAAAAGATGCTTACGTCGTTTAAAATATTTACTATCAGAAGAAGGCGTACAGCTATTAGGTAGCCCAACGCCTAGAGCTCCTTTATCTAGCCAAATTCTTATAGGTGAATTATATAACTCAACACAAAAAGAAAAACTATACATTAATGGAAAAATCCAAAAACATAAAGTAAAATCATTCATTGCAGGAGGTGGAATTGCTGGAAGCTCATTGTTCAGATATTTTGCAGAGGCAGGACTAAAGCCCGCAATGATAAATTACGGAGTTGGTTCATCATGGAGAAACATAGCCGCAGGCCGTCCTGTATTTAGCATCCCCGAATTAACCGACATCGCAATTCATAATTTCGAATTATTTAAAGACTTAGCAAAACAACATGATATTGATTTCAATCTAATTAATTACATCAATTTTGCTCATGATGAAAACAATTTAGACATCCTTAAAGAATCTTTAAAATGGCAAAAAGGAGAACTAGTTTATAGCGAACAATTCCGGCAAAAGATATCTCCTTATTTTAACATGAAAAATAACAAATACCTAGCCGCTGTTATAACTCCTAACTGTTGGCACGCAACTCCAGGTAAAGTAATTAGTGCTTTAATTAAAATAGGTGTAGAAAAAGGAGGAACTTACTACGATAATTACGAGTTAATTGATATTGAAAAGCATAAAGAAAAATACAAAATAATTGTTCGAACTCAAAATAGCGATTACTTAGAATTTGAATCCGATTATTTTGTAAATGCAATGGGCGCTAATGCATTTCATTTCGCAAAAATGCTTGGCATAGAAACAGGACTATATCCAGTAAAACATCAGGCATTTATCACTCGACGAATGAAAAACTTAGGGCTAAACGGGAAAACTTTAGATATGTTGATTGACCGACGTAACCATAAAGGCTTTATTGCTGTTTATGGGCATCAACTCCCTGAAACTGGACAAATTATAGGCTGTGCTTCACCAGCCAATGATGCTACCGAAACACTTAAAAACCTTGAATACAACAGCAAAGAGTTTATTGATATTATTACCGAAGTATTTGTTGATTGGATTCCTCAAATAGCTACAGCAGGATTCCAAGCAATGTGGTCTGGCAATTATATTGAGCCTCGCATGATTATTGACATAGATAAGGGAATTTTCGCAGGTTTAAAGGGGCAGGGATTCATGCTTAGTCAATTCCTTGCAAAGCTTTATGTTGACAAACTTAAAGGGCTACCTGTTCCTGAATACTTCAACCGACTCTCTATTGATGGTGATGGCATATTAGAGAAAAAAATGAAATAAAAACCCAATTCCAATATGCTGTTCGCACGACAGAGTGGGGGGCTTCAATCAACCTCAATCCTTCTGCCCTTTGTGCCTCCTTTATTCTTTGTGGTAAAATAAAATCTATTAATAACCAAACAACATCCGTGTAAATCAGCGTTGCGTAGCATCCGCGTCATCTGCGTTCTATCAATAACCGCACTCTCTCTAGGCAAGGAGAAAAGGTTTTTCACATTAAAAAAATGGAGTGTGACCTTGAAAAAATAGATAGCAACCTCGGAGAAATAGATAGCAACCTCGGAGAAATAGAGTGTGACCTCGGAGAAATAGAGTGTGACCTCGGAGAAATAGATAGTGACCTCGGAGAAATAGATAGCGACCTCGAAGAAATAGAGTGTGACCTCGGAGAAATAGATAGCGACCTCGGAGAAATAGATAGTGACCTCGGAGAAATAGATAGCGACCTCGAAGAAATAGATAGCAACCTCGGAGAAATAGAGAGTGACCTCGGAGAAATAGATAGCGACCTCGGAGAAATAGATAGCAACCTCAGAGAAATAGATAGCAACCTCGGAGAAATAGATAGCAACCTCGGAGAAATAAATAGCAACCAAAGAATATAGCTTAAATAAATCATATTATTTTTTTTATTGTGTTATTTTTTTTATTTTTGCATTAAAAAAACTCTGGTGAAATTACAAAATATAGAATTTTATTGACAATGCTAAAAAGACAACAAAGCATAATGTTAATAACAGTAAAAAAAATAATGATAAAACAAATTTTAAATTTATTTTAAAAATATGGCTTATACAATAGTAATTTATAGTCTAATAATTGGCTGGACACTTTTCTCAATTTATTACATATATCGCGTTTGGTCTCAGAAAACGTTCATTAATTATTTATATGAATCAATTCCTGTAGTTTTTACAACACTTGGAGTATTAGGAACATTTGTAGGGATATATTTTGGACTACAACACTTTGATGTTGATAAAATAACAGAGAGCATACCACCACTCTTAGAAGGCATGAAAACGGCATTTTCTACTTCAATTTGTGGAATTGTTCTTTCTTTAATATTTGGGAAAGTGTCTCAAATTATACTGCATATAGTAGAAAAAAAATCACCTTCAAAACCAACGGATGAATTAACTGCATTAAATGAAATTATATTGATATTAAAAGAAGGAAATAAACAAACAAATGACAATTTTCTTTTACTAAACAAGTCACTAATTGGAGAAACAGATGATAGTGTTTCAACTCAAATAATAAAACTTCGAAATCAATTTACCGAGTTGCACAATAAACAAGATATTCAAAACAAAACATTAGAAAAAATTCAATTAGCACTTGGTGGTAATGGTGAAACAAGTTTATTGACACAAATACAAAAATTAAGAGCAGAGCAAAACGAATATTCAAAAGAAACCAAGAATAACATTGATTGGATTATTGAATCAATGAATACGAATAATGAACTAATCCGCCAGAAATTTGATGAATTTTCAGAACTTTTAGCTAAAAATAATACAGAAGCTTTGGTAGAAGTTATGAAAAATGCAACGGAACAATTTAACGCTCAAATGTCTGCCTTAATAGAAAAATTAGTTCAAGAAAATTTTAAAGAACTCAATAATAGTGTTCAGCGTATGAACCAATGGCAGCTTGAAAATAAAGAGATGATTGTTTTCCTGACAAATCAGTTTAAAGAAGTTTCTAAAGATTTTTCTATTTCGTCAGTTGCAATTAAAGAGATTACAGAAAACACAACCAAATTGACAAATGAAAATAGTCAATTAGCTAAACTAATTGAAGAACTTCAAAAAGTACTTATTGATGATACTAAGTTTCAAGAAATTGTTGTAAAACTTGCAACTACTATTGATACGCTTCAAGAAAATACAGAAGCATTTGATGAGACGACAGAAAAGTTAAATGCTTGGATTAGAAATCAAATGAATTTTAGTGATAGCGTTGCCAAATTACTTACAAGATTAGAAACTATTGATAAAATAAAGGATATAAATGAAGTATTTTGGGAAAACACTAAAAAACAACTTAATGAAGGCGTAGGTGTAATTGAAAAAGCTAGTAAAAGACTTTCAAATGACCTTGAAAATATAAATGCTGAATTTTATGAAAGATTAAATGATACTCTTCAAAATCTTGACACTTTGATTCAAAGAATTATTGTCAACTATAAAAAATAATAAATATGGCATTGGCTAAAGGTAAAGGAAGCAGTAATGAAAGTAATTGGATTTCATTCTCAGATATAATGACTGGGTTAATGGTTATATTTATGTTTATTGCCATTTCATATATTGTTGAAGTCCAAAAAAAACAAAAGGAAAGAGATTTAATTTTTAAAGAATTTAAAGCAACTAAAGAGCAATTGTATGCAGAATTAAAAAAAGAGTTTAAAGATGATTTCAAAGAATGGGAGGTTGAATTAGACAAGGATTTATCAATAAAATTCACTAATCCCGAAGTTCTTTTTGAATCAGGTCAAACAAATATTCGACCTTATTTCGCACAAATATTATCTAAATTTCTTCCAAGATATTTTTCAATTCTTATGCAGAATGAGTATAAAAATAAGATTGCAGAAATTAGAATTGAAGGGCATACTGATACTGTTGTTGCATTAAAATTTGATGTTGACCCATATATTGGAAATATCATGTTATCACAATTAAGATCAGCTCAGGTGCTAAAATATTTCAGAAATATGGACTATTATAAAAATTTAAGTCCAAAAGATGAGCAACAATTACAATTTTGGATAACTGCAAATGGTCTGTCATATGGAAGAACATTAGATGACAACAAACAAATGACAGCATTATCTGGTAAACCGACAAATAATAATTATTCTAGGAGAGTTGAGTTTAGAATAATTACAACAAGCGAAATACTCATTGAGCAAGTATTAAAAGAAATTTCAAAATAATATGCTGTATCAATTCGAAATATTAGACAGTAAGCTAGATGAATGGGGTTTTCCTTCATTAAAAGGAGGGAGTGGTTTTCAAATAATCAAGGGCATTGATTTTGAAGAAGCTTATAAATCTGGTTCGATTTCTTTTGAAGACGACGGTATCTATCTTGAATATGAAGGAAAGAAATATCGTGGCTATATGTTTATCCAAAAAGCATATATAACTTATAATGGAGGTTTAGAAAAGTTTCCGAAATTTCATTTACTCAAATGCAAAACAATTCAAGAATTTATTAGCAGTGGTCGTTTCAAACAACGTTACGAATGGTCAAATTCAGACGTAAACAACTTGATTGACAAATAAACAAAAATCAAATATAACGATATTAAGCTAGAACTTTGCTCATATTGTAAATCCGAATATTTTGAAGAAATAGAAGACACTCAAGATTTTTTTGATTCACTTGATAAATCAAAAATTGAAGAAGACAATATTGAAGTTGATATTTTTGGTTATCCTCGTGATTGGCAGAAAATTAGCAAAAGCTATCGAACAAAAAAAAATTACACTTGTGAGTCTTGTGGAATTCAAATAGATAATTCATTAGATAGACGTTATTTACATACACACCATAAAAACGGTGATAAAACAAATAACAGAGAAAACAATTTAGAATGCCTTTGCATCCTATGTCATTCATTTAAAGACATAAAACACGAAGAAAATTTTGAAAAAAAAAGAATGCTTAACGAACGAAAAAAGTTTGTAAACAAATATCATAATAAATTAGAAAAATTAAAAAATCCATATTTGAAAATGCACGAGAATGGATGAAATGGATAGAGTTGATATATAGGAAAATATTGAAGTAATGACAAAATTTAAGAGAACTATCCCATCTTGAGGACACCCTTCCACAGGAGTGGAATTGAATGGGGAAACATATTGGTTATATAAAGAAAAAGAGAAAATAAATGAAAAAAACATTTGGATATATTAAAATATTAGATTACTTTTGTTTGTAATTTATCTTTTTTATTAATTTAATATCTTATGTATTATGATTAAAATAGCCATAGAAATCAATAATATGACGGGAGTCGTAAAAGATTTATTAAATGAAACAACAGCTATTTGGAACACCTATCCTCCAATGGTGAGTTCACAAGTGATTTTCTTAGCAAAGTGCACTGAATTTCAGTCTGCGCTTGATTCTGCCATAATAAATACAAAGATTATAACTTCTGATAAGGTTGCAAAGCGCAAGGCTATTGAAAACTTTATGCATCCAATTATAGTTGGGTTAAAACTATTTGCAAAGGCTAATCCTACGATAGAGCTTATTTATGATTATGATATTTCGATTAGTGGTGTCAGGAAATTATCTGGGGCGGCGTTTAAGGTGTTGTATGATAATGTGCGAACGGATTGTACGGATAATTTAACAGGGCTTGCTACTTTTAATATTACACAGCAAATGCTTACGGATTTGGATGCTTTAATAGGTCCTTATGAAGCAATATTCTCAAAAACGCAGTTGCAGATAGATAAAGGAAAGCTGGCAAGGCAAAATTTGAAGGATTTTATAAAGTCTTTCAGAGCGTTTTTATCGGATGATTTGGATGTTGCAGCCGAGTATTTTCTTACGATTAATCCAGAGTTTTACGATGCTTATGTTTCTGCACGAGAAATTAATGATATTGGTTCGCATGGAGGAATATTGCGAGGTGTGGTTGCGGAAGCGATAACAGGTATTGGCTTAAAGGGAATTAATGTTAAGTTGCAGGAAACTGGCATTATTTCTAAAACAAATCATTTGGGCTTGTTTTATTTTCCGAAGCTTGATGCAGGAAGCTACACTTTGCAAATAAGCAAAAAGGGCTACAAGGACTATATCGTATGGAATATTCCAGTTATGGAGCATAAGATTACTGTTAAAAATATTAGCTTAATAAAAGAGAAAGCCAGTATTTCATTCCCTATAGGCTCGACTATTTCTGTTGCAGCAGGTGCTACAGTTAATAATCCTTTGTCTCTTCTAGGCGGTACTCCAAACCCATCATTTTTATTAACCGCAACGGGTGCGCAAATGAAAGTAAGCATGAGTTTATTGACAGGCGTGCATGATGCCAATTTGTTTAAAATTATTAATCCTGGAGATCCATTAAACGTATCTCTTTTAGAGATGGGGCAAGCTGGCTCAACAAACATGGTTATAACAAATATGGGTACTGTTGCAGGCACACTTAAAGTGCAACAAGGGATTTTGGAATTGATTCCTTAATAAGATGTTACACCTTCTAACCTAAACAAATACATAAACTAAACAGAACAGAGGAGAAAAAATATTGCATATAAAAAATGTAATTAATTAATGATTTTAGAGTAATTTTACAAACTAAAATAAATTATTTAATTATGAAGTATAGTTTTATTGATGTGCCAAGTTGCAATATGTGTGGAGATAAAACGATAAATAGTAAAGTTTTAGGGAAAAGATTGAATCAATCACAGGGTAGGAACCCTCGGGGTAAGCATGGAATAACAACAACGGTTATAAAATGCAATAGTTGTGGGTTAATATATGCAGACCCATTGCCTATTCCTTTTGATATACAATCGCATTATGGTGTTCCTCCAGAAAGTTATTGGAAAGAAGAGTATTTTCATATAAATCCGAATTATTTTGTTGGTCAGATTGAGGTATTACAAAGGATGAAGCCCTTCGAAAAAGGTCAAAAAGCTTTAGACATTGGTGCTGGAGTGGGGAAGGGGATGATTGTTTTAGATAAATTTGGTTATGATGTTTATGGCATGGAGGCTTCCAAGTCTTTTTATGACAAAGCAATAAATACAATGAAAATAAGCAAGGATAAGTTGATTTGCGCAACAATAGAAGAGGCCGATTATCCAGATAACTATTTTGATTTTATTACTTTTAGTTCAGTGTTGGAGCATTTCTATGACCCTAATGATTGTTTGAAAAGAGCTTTAATGTGGTTGAAAAAAGACGGTGTTATACATATTGAAGTTCCTTCTTCTGATTGGTTAATGTCAAAGCTATTTAATTTTTATTATAAAATAATAGGAACCGATTACGTTACAAACATAAGCCCAATGCATTCCCCTTACCACCTCTATGAATTTACAAAAGATTCTTTTGATAAAAATGGATTGAACAACAATTATATTGTAGAGGAAAAATATTATTATCCTTGCGATACTTATATGCCTAAATTTATAGATAAACTGCTAAAGTGGTATATGGGTAGAACAAACAAAGGTATGCAACTCGCAGTATGGCTCAGAAAGACCTAGTTTTTTGCAATTAATTAATATTTTTATTAAGTTTAAAAAAAATAATACATATCTTTGGAGAGTAAAATTAGCAAAAGTTTTAGATAAAATCAATCTCATTGATTCTTACTTTTTGTTTATAAATTATTCTATTTCAAAGCTTTTATATAATTTGAATGAGTTATCTTGATTTATTGAATGATGCCCAACGGTCTGCTGTTATACATAATGAAGGTGCCGTAATGGTTATTGCTGGCGCAGGCTCCGGAAAGACACGGGTACTTACATATAAAATAGCACATCTTTTGAACAATAAAGTTGATGCTTTTAATATTCTTGCACTTACTTTTACAAATAAGGCTGCAAAGGAAATGAAAGATCGTATTCAAAAGATAGTAACTGGAAATGAATCTTTAAATATAAGTATGGGTACATTCCACTCTGTATTTGCAAAGATTCTTAGAGTTGAATCAACCAAATTGGGTTATCCAACAAATTTTACCATATACGATATGGCAGACTCTAAGTCTTTAATAAAGCATATAATAAAAGAACAAGATTTAGATGATAAAATATATTCTCCTAATTCTGTTCTTAGCCGTATATCTTCTTTAAAAACAAACTTAATATCACCTGCCGAATATAATTCAAGCGACGATTATTTAAATGAAGACAAGAGGGCGCAACGACCTAAGTTTGGCCTTTTGTATTCCCTTTACTGCGAGCGTTGCTTTAAGTCTTCGGCAATGGATTTTGATGACTTATTGTATAAAACAAATGTTCTTTTTAGAGATTATCCAGATATCTTAAATAAATATCAAAAAAAGTATAAGTATATCCTTGTTGATGAGTATCAGGATACCAATTTCTCTCAATATTTAATTGTTCGTAAATTAGCACAGCTGCATAAGAACATATGTGTAGTGGGAGATGACGCTCAAAGCATTTATTCATTTAGAGGTGCTAACATTCAAAATATTCTTAATTTCAAGAAAGATTATCCTACTTTCAAGATGTTTAAATTAGAGCAAAACTATCGTTCAAGCAAAACCATAGTTGAAGCTGCTAACTCAGTTATAGAGAAAAATACTGAACAAATAAAGAAAAATGTTTGGACAGATAATGAAATTGGGAAAAACATCAATGTTGTTGAAACAATAAATGATATTGATGAGGCAAACTATATCGCAGATATTATAAAAAACACGATTTTTACTACCGATGATGATTACAATAAAATAGCTGTCTTTTACAGAACAAATTCTCAATCAAGACAACTAGAAGAATCATTTAGAAAAAAAGGCATCCCTTATAAAATATATGGAGGCATGTCCTTTTATCAAAGAAAAGAAATAAAGGATTTAATGGCTTACTTTAGATTAACAATCAACAATAATGATGAAGAAGCTTTTCTTAGAGTAATAAATTATCCAGCTAGAGGAATAGGCAAAACAACAATTGATAGATTAGTTTTGGCTGCAAGAACAAACAATACTGATATTTGGACCATAATGGAAAATCCAAATCTATTCCCTTCAGATATTAATAATGCAACAAAAACAAGACTTAAAGACTTTGCTGTTAAAATAAAAGGATTTACCGCTTCCTTACTACAAAAAAATGCTTATGAACTAGCTTCATACATTACGAGCAACACGGGAATAATGAAAGAACTTTTTGATGACAGAACGCCTGAAGGCATTACTCGATATGAAAACGTCGAAGAGTTATTGAATGGAATAAAAGAATTTGCCGATAGTTACTACGTTGAAGAAGTTGTTGACCCTGAGGCTTTATTTCCAAGCCTTGATAAATATGTAAACGAAATAAGCCTTATAACAGAAATAAAGGACGAAAATAGTGATAAGAACACAGTATCCCTTATGACTCTTCATGCTGCAAAAGGTCTTGAATTCCCTTACGTTTTCATATGCGGAGTTGAAGAAAATCTTTTCCCTTCCCAACTATCTCTTCAATCTCGAAAAGAAATCGAAGAAGAAAGACGATTATTTTATGTTGGGATTACACGTGCAGAGAAAGAATTGATTATAACCTACACAAATCAAAGATATCAATGGGGACAACTACGCCCAGCTGAACAAAGCCGCTTTATTAAAGAAATTGACCACAAATACGTCGATTTTGTGTCAACATCTGAGCATTATTCATATAATAATGATTTTTCTAAGAATAAATTTAGTGACAACCGTGATGATTATAACAACAATGATTGGGACATAAGTGAATTTCAAGATAAAACACATTATTATAAAAAGATACAAAAACAAACAACTATTGCAACAAACTCTCCTGCATTTGCCCAAAATAAAAAGATGGTTAAATTAGAAGAAGTTATAAATACTCCAAGTTTTAATGATACAGGAAATAATGATTGGGATGAAGGTGATAAAGTGTTTCACCAAAGATTTGGAAATGGATCAATCCTTAACATCGAAGGAGTAGGGCAGAATAAAAAAGCATCTGTTCTTTTTGATAATTTTGGTAAAAAAGATCTTATTTTAAAATTTGCAAAACTAACAAAGCTGAATAACTAAATATATATAAATGGAATATAATACTTCACTAAACCGATTAGTTATACCCGAATATGGTAGAAATATTCAAAAAATGATTGAATATGCAATGACTATTGAAGACAAAGAGAAACGAAACAAAATGGCAAAAGCAATCATTTCTGTTATGGGACAATTAAATCCACATCTTCGAGATGTGAATGACTTTAAGCATAAATTATGGGATCATTTAATTATAATGTCCGATTTTAAAATAGATGTTGACAGCCCATACCCTTTACCTTCAAAGGAACAACTAAGCAATAAACCTCAGAGATTGGTATATCCTGAAAATAACATAAAATATAAACATTACGGCAAAATTATTCAACAAATAATTAATAAAGTTGCAGAAATGCCTGAAGGGCGAGATAAAGATGTTCTAATTAAATCAATTGTTTATCAATTAAAACGTTCTTATCAACAATGGAATAAAGATAATCCTTCAGACGATGTTATAATACAACACTTAACTGAAATGTCTAAAGGGGGAATTAAATATAATCCAGAATTACATAACAAACCAATGCCGAACAACCCAAATCCTAACAATCAACAAAAAAGTAAAAACTTTACATATAACCCAAAAAGTAAATATCCTAAATTTTAAAATAAAATTTATGATTATTTAATTGTTTGAATAAAATAATTTCATAATTTTGAAAAATAAATAATAAAATAATAATTTTTAAACTAATAATAATTTATAAACATGGCTAAGGAAAAACAATACGTGTATTACTTTGGTGGAAAAAAAGCCGAAGGTGAATCAAGCATGAAAAATTTACTCGGTGGTAAGGGTGCAAATCTTGCAGAAATGGTAAATATAGGTTTACCTGTACCTGCAGGCTTTACAATTACAACTGAAGTTTGTACGGAATATTATAAAAACAATAGGAAGTATCCTAAAGAATTAGAAAAACAAGTAAAAGATTCTTTGAAAAAAACAGAGAAAGAAATGGGTGCTATTTTTGGAGACAAAACTAATCCATTATTGATTTCTGTTAGATCTGGAGCTAGAAGTTCAATGCCAGGAATGATGGAAACAGTTCTTAATGTAGGTCTTAATGACGTAACTAGAGAAGGCTTAATAAAAAAGACAGGAAATCCTCGCTTTGTATATGATTCACAAAGAAGACTTATCCAAATGTATGCAGATGTTGTTATGGAAAAAGCAGCAGGTCTTGAGCCTGAAGAAGGTAAAGGCGTTAGACAACAACTTGAAGCCGAATTGCATAAAATGAAAAAAGCAAAAGGTGTTAAAAGTGACACAGATTTAACTGCAGAAGATTTAAAAAAATTAATTGATATATATAAGAAAAAAGTAAAAGAAGTAGTTGGTAAACCTTTCCCAGAAGATGCTATGGAGCAATTGTGGGGAGCAGTAGGTGCTGTATTCCAAAGTTGGATGGGTAAAAGAGCTATTTCTTATAGACGTTTTGAGGGAATCCCTCACGAATGGGGAACTGCTGTAAATATTCAATCAATGGTTTTTGGAAACATGGGCGATTCTTCAGCTACAGGCGTTGCTTTTACTAGAAACCCTGCTACAGGAGAAAATTATTTCTATGGAGAATGGTTAGCTAATGCTCAAGGCGAAGATGTTGTTGCCGGAATACGCACTCCAAACCCAATAAATGAAATTGGTAAAAATGAACATACAACTCATTTAGAATCATTGGAAACTGCTATGCCTAAAGTTTATAAACAACTTCACGAAATAGAACTAAAACTAGAAAAACATTATAGAGATATGCTTGATATAGAATTTACTATTCAAGA
>MEOD01000011.1 GCA_001768555.1 Bacteroidetes bacterium GWF2_29_10 | reverse complement strand
CCTGCCGAATAATATTGATTTTTGGTTTCCTTAATAGGCAACTTAAAATTATCTACACAAGATAAATTATAAATAGATATAATTTCACTATCGGGAATAATTATATGACTATGACTATTTGTTACAAACATATTCCAGATTTTACAAATCCTTATTGTCTTAGTAATTCTTGTATAAAAAAAACGCTAATGATAAAAACCATCAGCGTTTTTTATACAAGAATTTAAAATTTATTTATATAAGAAACTTAATAAAATTCCTGCTGCAATTGCACTACCTATTACTCCTGCAACATTAGGCCCCATTGCATGCATTAATAAGTGGTTAGTTTTATCATATTCAAGTCCTATAACTTGCGAAACTCTAGCACTATCAGGAACAGCAGAAACACCAGAATTACCTATTAAAGGGTTTATTTTGTTTCCTTCTTTTAAGAAGAGGTTAATTATTTTTACAAATATAACACCTCCAAAAGTAGCAACAACAAATGATGCTGCACCTAATCCAAATACCATGACAGATTGCGTAGTTAAAAATGTTGTTGCCTGTGTTGAAGCTCCAACAGTTAAACCTATTAAAATTGTTACAGTATCAATAAGTGGTCCCTTTGCTGTATCTGCTAATCTTTTAGTTACACCGCTTTCTTTTAGTATATTACCAAAGAATAACATTCCTAACAATGGTAATGCACTTGGCACTAAAAAACATGTCAACAACAATCCAACTATAGGAAATATTATCTTTTCTGTTTTAGAAACAGAACGAGGAGGTTTCATTCTTATTACACGTTCTTTTTTTGTTGTTAAAAGTCGCATAATCGGAGGTTGTATTACAGGTACCAAAGCCATATATGAATATGCAGAAACTGCTATAGCTCCCATTAGATGAGGTGCTAGTTTTGATGATAAAAATATTGCTGTTGGACCATCAGCGCCGCCAATAATACCTATTGCAGCAGCTTCTTGAGGAAGAAATCCTAGTGCTAATGCTCCAGTGTAAGCTGCAAAAATACCTAGCTGCGCAGCAGCTCCAATTAATACTAAACGAGGATTAGAAATAAGAGCTGTAAAATCAGTCATAGCTCCAATACCAAGAAAAATAAGAGGAGGATAAACTCCTTGCAATACTCCAAAGTATAAATAACCCAAAACACTACCATTTTCATATATGCCTATTTTATAGCCTTCAAGAAAAGGAATATTACCTACAAGCATTCCAAATCCAATTGGTACTAATAGTAATGGTTCATATTCTTTTGTAATGGCCAAAAAGATAAAAATTAAGCCTATAGCTATCATCACTAGATGACCTGCTGTTAGATTTGCAAAACCTGTAAACTGCCAAAACTGGATAAGGTTTTCTGTTAAAAAATTAAAAAACGTTGCATCCATATCTTTAAGCTCCAATTACAAATAAAACATCACCTTCTAAAACACTATCCCCTCTTTGAACTCTTATTTCTGTTATTTTTCCATCCTTATCAGAATCAATATTATTTTCCATTTTCATAGCTTCTAATATTGCTAGTTTTTGACCTGTTTTAACAACATCTCCAACTCTAACAAAAATATCTAACAAAACTCCTGGTAAAGGAGTTTTTATATAGCCAACTCCTTTAGGTGATTCTGGATTACTTGTTTTTTGTGTTGAAGGAACAGAATCTGTTGAAGGAACAGCTAAAGTTCTTACTAATTTTGGCGTTTTGGTTTGTTGTAAACTACTATCTACTTCAACCTGATAAGATGTTCCATTTACTTCTACTTCGGCAATATTATCTTCAATATTAACGATTTGAACTTCATATTGATTTCCATGAATATTAAATTTGAATTTTTTCATCGTATATAATTCTTTTTTAAGTTTTATTTTTTTGCATATTTGTTTGGCACTTGGCGCATATTGTATATTTTAGAACTCCAAGGAGAATAAGTCTTTGCAACATTCTTTATTGTTAGAACAGCATCAATCATATCATGAGATTCTTCTTTATTTAAATAAATAGCCAAAGCTATTGCCGCATTAACCTCTCCTGACATTGATTCGCCTTCGTCTTGATTGTTAGCACTATTTTGTTTTTTGATTTCCTTGTTTTGTTGTCTAGCAAGATTTTGCTTCCCTTGATAAAGAATAACTTTAGACAAATAAAATAACATAATGTAAATTGCTATTAAACCGCCAAAAACTACGCCCATTCCGATAATAGTAAGTCCAATACCGAAAGGATCAACATCCATGATTTCTTTATTAATATCTTTTACACCCAAATCATTTTGAGCAAAAATACTAAAAGACAATATATTTAGAAAAAGTATTAATATTAGTGAAATGTATTTTTTCATTTTTCCTCCAGTATTATAATGGTATATTTGAATGTTTCTTTGGTGGCAATGAGGCTTTCTTCGTAGCTAAAGATTGTAATGCTCTTATGATTCTAAAACGAGTTGTACGAGGCTCAATAACATCATCAATATAGCCATACTTAGACGCATTGTAAGGAGTAGCAAATTTTTCTGTATATTCTGCTTCTTTCTTAGCAATGAATGCTAATTTTTCTGCTTCATCTTCTATTGCAGCTACCTCTTTTGTATATAATACCTCTATTGCACCTTTTGGACCCATTACTGCAATTTCCGCACTTGGCCATGCATAATTAATATCGCCTTTTAGGTGTTTTGAACTCATTACTAAATAAGCACCACCATAATCTTTTCTTAATATTACAGAAATTTTAGGAACTGTAGCTTCTCCATAAGCAAATAACAATTTAGCTCCATGAACAATTATTCCTCCATACTCTTGAGAAGTACCTGGTAAAAATCCAGGAACATCAATAAGTGTTACTATAGGTATATTAAAAGCATCACAGAAACGAATAAAACGAGCTGCTTTCCTTGATGAATTAATATCTAATACCCCTGCTAAATAATTAGGTTGATTTGCAACAATACCTACAGACATCCCATTAAATCGAGCGAAACCTATAACAATATTAGGAGCATAATGCCTATGTATTTCTAAGAATTCACCATAGTCTACAATTGATTCTATAACATTTTTTATGTCATAAGGTTTTGCTGGGCTATCTGGAATTATGCTATTTAAATTATCATCAAATCTATCTATAGGATCCATACAATTGGCTATCGGTGGATCTTCTAAGTTATTTTGAGGTAAGTAACTTAATAATTTTCTAATTAACAATATTCCTTCTTTTTCATCTTCTGCAACAAAATGAGTTACACCAGATTTTGTTCCATGCACTGACGCTCCACCTAATTGTTCCTCGTTCACCACTTCTCCTGTTACCGTTTTTACAACCTTAGGGCCAGTCAAAAACATATAACTTTTATCCTTAGTCATTACGATGAAATCCGTTAATGCTGGAGAATAAACGGCTCCACCTGCACACGGTCCAAAAATTGCTGTTATTTGAGGAATAACTCCTGAAGCTTCAATATTTCTCATAAATATTTCTCCGTATCCAGCTAAACTTGTTACTCCCTCTTGAATTCTTGCACCTCCACTATCGTTAATGCCTATAACTGGGGCACCAACTTTCATTGCCTTATCTAAAACTTTACAGATTTTCATTGCTTGCATTTCTGCTAAAGAACCACCAAATACGGTAAAGTCTTGTGCATAAACATACACTAATCTACCATCAATTGTTCCATAACCTGTAACAACACCATCTGTCATAATTTGTTGTTTATCAAGATCGAAGTCAGTACATCTATGGCTTACAAACATGTCAAATTCTTCAAAGCTACCTTCATCAAGTAGTAGATCTAAACGTTCACGTGCTGTCAATTTGCCTTTTTTGTGTTGAGCTTCAATTCTTTTCTCTCCTCCACCAAGTCTTGCTTGTGCTCTTTTGTCAATTAATTCTTGGATTTTTTTTTGTTGAATACTCATATGTATTAAAATTTATGTTAATTTAAAAAATTTATTTTTCTATTGGATGTTCGCAAATTTCCATTAAAACACCTCCTGTTGATTTAGGGTGAATAAAAGCAATATCAAGACCTTCTGCTCCTTTACGTGATTGTTTATCAATAAGGTTTATGCCTTTATCTGTAAGTTCTTTTAGTTGAGAATTTATTTCATTAACAGCAAATGCGATATGATGCACTCCTTCTCCTTTTTTTTCAATAAATTTACCAATAGGTCCTTCGGGGTCTGTTGATTCTAATAATTCTATTTTTGTTTGTCCGACCATAAAAAATGCAGTTTTAACTTTTTGGTCTTTTACTTCTTCTATTGCATAACATTTCAAACCTAAAATTTCTTCATAAAATTTAATTGATTCTTCAATGTTTTTTACTGCAATTCCAATATGTTCTATATGACTTGGTTTCATATAATTTTATTTAAAATTTTTGCAAATGTATATCCTATATTTCTTAAAAAAAAATTAATTATAATATTTATGTCATTGTTTTTTTCAGTATACTATAAAACAACAATATAACATTTATGTTTTTTTATAATCATTATTAAATCCTTAAAAATCACAAAGGTATTATTTATAATTTAAAATTAGGATGAGTAATAAAATTATTTTTTATAAAATCAAGTTACTAATATTTATTGTAGGAGCTTCATTAAAATCATTTAGAGCATTAATTAATTTTAACTTGGTAAATCTATTCAAATCTTTAATTCTAATATTTTCTTCTTTAATAAAATTTTTATTAATAAGATATGCTCGTTGAATTCCTTCAAATAGAGGCACTATTGGTGTTACCCAAGTAATCCCATCAAAAAATATAATATTAGCAAAAGAAGCATCACTTATAAAGTCATTTTTCACAATAATTATTTCATCTTCCTCCACATTAAATTTTAAAATATCTAAAAAATCCCTATTTAAATATTTATAATGGTATTCAACATCATTGTTATAAACTATTTTTAAACTATTAATTTCTCTCTTCTGATATTTAATATATGCAATATCTATAATATTTTCAGAATATATGACTTTTACTTTATACAACCCTTTTTTGCAATCCGTCGGAAGATGAATAATTGAAGCTAAGTTTATGTCATAAATTACTTTAAAAAATCTCCTACGTGTATTATTTAATCTTTCATTATGTAATGGGATATTATATAATATCCCATCCTTAAGCTTAATTGTTTCAAAAAAAACGTTCATACTTTAGTTTGGTATATATATTTTATCAAGCATTTCATTATATTCTTCAATGTCATTACTATTCATAGTTATGCCTCCTCCACTATGGTAAAACAATTTTCCATTCCTACTTTCTATAAAACGTATCATAACAAAACTATTCACACTATCACCATCAGCAATACCTGCAACTCCTGTATAATATCCTCTGCTATTATTTTCTACTTGTGATATAATTTCTAATGTCTTATTTTTGGGAGCTCCCGAAATAGAACCTGCTGGCAATAATTGTAAAAACAGCGAACCTATGTTTTCCATATAATATTCAGATAGTTTTCCTGATATTTCAGAACTTACTTGCAAGAGATTTTTATTATTAGTCCTTATTTTATCTATATATCTATATTTATTTACACAAACATTATCTGCAACAATACTTATGTCATTTCTAATTAAATCAACTATCGTTGCATGTTCTGCTATCTCTTTTTTATTATTCATAATAAACATTTCTGCATCGGGTAAAGATGAATCAATTGTTCCTTTCATTGGATAAGAGTAAATGTAACCATCTTTTATTTTAACAAATGTTTCTGGAGAAAAAACAACAAACTCCTCTTTAAACTTTAACTTATATTTTGCTTTGCTTATGTAGAATATTTCTTCAAGCGAAAGTTCAATATCTATGTTATTAGGAAAAGTTAAATTAAGGAGATAAGTATTTCCTGAATTGATATGTTCATTAACTTCATTAAAAGCTAATTTGTAATTAGCAAAAGACATAGGAAATACTTTGAGATTTATTTTCTTTTCTATTTTCTTTGTAAAAGTATTGCTAATGCCTTCGAAATCATACAAAATACCATTAGGAATATTGTCTATTTCATAAACTTTAAATTCTTTCAAATCATAGTCTATTATAAAAATAAAAGGGACTTTTGATTGCCACAAATAATTTGCCTTCTCTTCAAAATCTAAAATAGATAAACTCTCTTTCATTTAAAATATTCTTTAGAATTACAACAAATGGAAACTTCTAAAAATACAAAATTGACATAAAATTAAAACCATATTATCCCTACACAATTTGTTTGAATCGTGCAAATTATTCACGCTTTAATCCAAATACTTTTAAATTTAATTTTATAAAAATACAAAATTATTCTTATTTTTATTAATAATGAACTGCTTTCAAAATAATCATTTATTTTTAATCATCAATCCTTTTATTAGTTTGAAAAACATTGCATGCAACGTCTCTACATTATGTTTATTTTGGGCGTATTGAATACGCCCCTACGTTATAATTTTACAAATTTAAATGTTTGATTTTTAATCTTGACAAAATATATCCCCCTATTTAAATTATTTATATTCAGAACAGCAATTGAATTATCAATTATTAATTCTCCATTATTAATTACTTTTTGTCCGTAAATGTCGTAGATTTGAATATTTAGTTGTTTTGTTTGATTTGTTGTTTTTATATACAATTTGTCGGAAGCAGGGTTTGGGTAAATTGAGAATGGAGAATTGAGGATGGAGAATTGAGGATTGTTGACAGATGATGTTTTAAAGCAATTATCAAATAGCTTTTGGCATTTATCGTCCACTATTTTTAATAACTCCACGGAAGCCCATGGCCCACCAGAAGTAGCCTTAGCCCAAGGAATACCAATAGTAATAAAATTAACAGCTCCAGGTTCTAAAGTAAAAGGTCCTGCTGATTGCACAAATCTTCTATCTCCTGGATAGTCTCCTGCTGATTCTTCTGACCAAAATGGCATTATTACTCCAGCTGTTCCCCAGCCAATTGGGTCTGAATCATCTGGAAACATAAAATCACACTCAGGTCCTTTGCCTCCTACTAATGGATGAGCATTACCTCCATAACGCATTTTTGTTCCATCTTTCCATATTCCTCTCAAGTAGTTAT
>MEOD01000010.1 GCA_001768555.1 Bacteroidetes bacterium GWF2_29_10 | reverse complement strand
ATAGCACAATATGATAAAATTGATTGTTTTTTTAATAGCTAAATTTCCACATGCTTTATATCTTCTTATATAAATTAGATTTCAATATATAAACAAATTTAACAATCAAATCAATCTTCTCAATTACATCATTAACAACCCTTCCTAGATCATTCTTAGGAATAATATCCTCAATTGATTAAGGCAGTAGACTAATCTGGTTTTGATAATAATTTTCGGATACTTGTTTAGTCATATCCTTTGTTATAACACATTAATTTACAATAATATATATATCAAAAATCGTGTCATTATATTGATTGCCATTTATTTGTGAAAAATAAATTGTTTTTTGGTCAGCCCTGACACCTTAAAAAAATCATATAAATTATATATACAAACCTATTTTAGGACAAGATAATCGTTAGTGTTTCTTTTTTAAAGTTTTCTTTTAGCTGTACATTTTCCCAGCGTGAATTAAAATTCCATCCGTTTTGAGCTGAGGAACTATTAATGCTTTAAAGCCAATCGAAGTAGCAAATAATAACAATCCAATTACCAATAAAGTAATTATTTTCGCTGTTGTGTCAAGTGATGCTTTATATTTCATTGTTCAGTTCTCTTTAATTGTAAGATTCCTTTTTCATCAAATTAAAGAAAATCAAAGCACAAATAAATAAAATATTAAAAATCAATTATGTAGAAAAAACAGTAAACAAAAATAATAATATTTTTTTTGTACAATAATTTATTAAATATTGTATATTTGCAATGACTAAAAAATTTTGGTTAAAGGGTTCTGTTAATTTTTTTTACTCGAAAAATGGGGAAACTGAAAAGATGTCAATTTTTAGAATCCACCTAAATAAATTAACACGAAAGGAAGAGTTTTTAATTTTTTTTTAACTATTTAAACATATATTTTATGAAAGGTGTAATTGTTCAATGTCTAAATCAATTAATAGAAGAAAGGTTTAGCAAAGAAATCTGGAAACAAATTATGATAGACTCTAAATTAGATCCTGATACCGTTTTTTTTGGTCATCATGATATTAATGATGCTGTTATTATGGAAGTAGTTGGCAATGTTTGTAAAAATCTCAACATATCTCTTGAGGATGCTGCAAATGCTTTTGGAGATTATTGGGTAAATGTATTTGCTAAAAAACATTATTTTGCGTTTTTTATTTCATCTAAAACCGCAAGACAATTTTTAGAAAAGATGGACCAAGTTCATGTTAAAATTACCGAAACAGTGCCTAATGCTCATCCTCCAAGATTTAAATATGAAACACCCGACAACAATACTATAATAATGTTATATGAATCTAAAAGGGGATTAATCGATTTTTTGGTTGGTTTAGCAAAAGCCGTAGGTACATATTACAAAGAGGATATTGAAGTAACAAAGTTAGATGCAAATAAAATAAAAATAGTTTTTAAATAAATTATCAACATTCTTAAATCTGCAATTTAATTGCTGAAAAAGTTGTCAAACTATTGTGTGAAAAACTTTTGCACAATAGTTGACAACTAATAATACTAAATATTCTAACAACTATCAAGTTACATGAGTGATAATAGGTTTATTTAGATTTGTAAATTGGTTATGCTTCGTCAGCATCGGTTTTATCTATAATAACTTTAGACAATTCTATTTGGGTTTCTACAGCAGGCAATGTTTCTACATTTCTTAATTGACGTTGTATAGCTCTTGTTCGGGTGCCAACAACATCATCTAATTGACCAAGTCCTGTTTGTATATTTTTTTGAGCTTTTTCTAATAAGCCACCAAATACTTCAAACTCTTTTTTTACTGAACCTAATACTTTCCAAACTTCGCTACTTCTTTTTTGCAATGCTAATGTTCTAAAGCCCATTTGTAAACTGTTTAAAATAGCCATTAAAGTAGTAGGACCAGCAACAGTTATTTTAAATTCAGTTCTCAGTTGATCAATCAATGAACTACGTCTTATCACTTCAGCATATATGCTTTCAAATGGAAGAAACATTATAGCAAAATCAGTAGTATTGGGAGGGTCTAAATATTTATCTCTAATATCTTTTGCCATTTTTTTGATTGTATTTTCAAGGTTTTTCGTTGCTGTTTCGATATCATCAGGAATTGCACTTTCGTAAGCTGCCAATAAGTGCTCATAAGTATCTTTAGGAAACTTTGCATCAATAGGCAAATACACAAAACTGCTTTCATCTTCGTTTCTGCCAGGTAATTTAATAGCAAACTCTACAGGCTCTGCACTGCCTTTTTTTGTGCGAACATTTTCATCATATTGGTTTGGAGCTAAAATCTGCTCAAGTAATAATGCTAATTGAACTTCGCCAACGCCACCTCTTAGTTTCACATTGCTCAATACTTTTTTTAATCCACCAACATCAGTTGCTATAGTTTGCATTTCTCCCAATCCTTTTTGCACTTCAATTAATTGCTTACCTACTGTTTCAAAACTTTGTCCTAATCTTTCACTTAATGTTTTTTCTAATTTTTCTGCTACAGTAACTCGTATGCTTTCTAGTTTAGTTTCCGTATTTTTTACTAATTCATTTTGTTTTGTATCCATTTGCCCAAACTTTTCTCTCTGAAGATCATTGAATGATTTTATATTGTTATCAAAGGTATCTTGAAACCCTTTGAAAGATGTTAGGAGTGCTTCTCTAATTAATCGGGTATCTTCTTTAGCTTGGTTGTTAATTTTCTCTAATTGAAGAATATTTGCTCCAGAAAAATCTAGAATATTCTTGGTTAGCTCATCTCTATTTGTTTTATTGTTAACATCAATTTTTGTAATCATAGCTCCCATTTTTTCATCAAGGGTTTTATTTACATCTTTTAATGCATTTTGACTTTGCTCGGTAATGTTTTTAAGAGTATTGTTTAATTCTATGCGATTATCTTTGGCAATGGTTGCGTTCTCTTCTCTGTTTATTCGAAAATCTTCTTTAAGATTTGTTTCTATTTTTGCAAGACTAGATTGTAATTCAGCTACCTTAATTTGTAACTGTGGCAATTCCTTACTGCCTTTGCTACGTAAAACAATTATGAGTATAATTGCAATAAGCAATAAAACACAAATAATAATTAATAAAATTGATTCCATCATTTCTTTTATTTTTAGAGGACTATTAATCCATCTTAATTTATTTTGTAAAAATAGTAAAAAAAAAACATACAACAAAAAAATAATTTTGTATTAATGTATAATACTTTTAAATAAACATTCAATCATAAAGCATTTACGTGTTGATATTTTAACACATATTATCCATTAGGATTAGTTGAATTTAAAATTTTGAATTTTGTTACATTTTTTTTCAAACCAATTTCTTATATTCATTTGTAAAGTTAACTTAATAATAGTTTTGTTTGTTGTTTTTTCTATAATTGTCGATTTTTTGTATCCAAACACACAAATTAGGGGTGGTATCGACGACAATCTTTGTTGCTATCGTCAATATCATCTCCTTTGTCTTTCGTAATTGGTATCTGCTAAAATATCTGTTCTGATAATCAAACTCAGCTATTGCTTTTGTTCAAATATATCTCAAATGGGGTTTAAAATTTATATATTGAAATTTGATTAACTAAAATATACCTTATCACATGTGCAAACTTTTTTATACAAAATTTATAGTTTGCTAGCACTTATCCAATGAAAATTATTAACAATTTGCTAACAACCAGTGCGTTCTGTATTTAGCAGACCCTAATTAATGAATAATTTTCTAGCTAATAATCGAATAGGATTTGAAGGTTTTAGAAATTTTTTAAGAATAACTGACCAAATATCTGCTTTATATTTGAAATGAGAATTGACGGGAGAGTTTAGTATTTTTTCCATTTCTTCTTTAGTTAGCCCAAACTTTTTTATTACATATTCATAGTCTTCGTTTACTAATTTTTCGGAATATGGAGGTTGTTTGAGTATTTCTAAGGCTTCATCTCTGCTAATTTGATTGGTATTAATTAAGGAAGCCAGATGTGCTCGTCGTTTGTCTATTTTGAATTTTCGAGGTAGAATGTATCCTTGATAGAATCTCGTAAATATTGATTCGAAATGCTTACCCCCATAATCTCTCCATCCTAGTTTCTCAATAAGAAATTGTTTTGCTTCATCTTTGTTAAAGTTAATATAATTTAGAGGAGAGAATGATGACATTCCTTTAATATGCTTGTAGTATATTATTTTAGCAAGTCCCATTTGTGGGAGTGTTTTTATTGCCATTGTTCCATGTTTTGCTTGAATATCGGTAAGATTTGTTATGTCATTTTTATTAAAAGTCCAACTTTTGGGCATAATTTCTTCTGTAGCTCTATTTAACCCTAATAATATATGTTTTATGTTATTTTTATTGGCAATTTCCCATAAAACAGCAAATATTGCATGATCAGTTATTGCTTCAATGTCAATAACTGAAGCTTTTAAATATGCTAATTGTATGTCTTTAAATTCTTCCCAATTAATCACATGTGTATGCAGGTCTATATCAAGTTTTCGTACTATGTTTTCAATGTTTTTTACAGCTAATTCGTCATTCCATCCGTTATCTAAATGTACGGCAAGAGGTCTAAGTCCAAATTCTTCTTTTACGATATATGCTAAGTAGCTACTATCTACACCACCACTAAGTCCAATAACACAATCATATTCGTGCCCTTTCCCGTCTTTTTTTATTTTTTCAATTTGTTTATTTAGTTTATCTGGATTAGGGACATTTATTTTAGAATTATTAAATTCATTACAATAATTACACACACCTTTTTTATCAAAAAATATATCTTCATCACTTGTATCCATTACACATTTTGTACATTCCTGATATTTTTTTACACTCATTTATTATTAGTTTTTTTATTTTTAAATTGTTTTGTATTAAGAAAATTTGCCAAATGCAGTTTCTAAGTCAATTTTATCAGGATAACTAATTAGTACTGCTTTTTTAGAGCCAATAAATACAAAATAGCTACCTGCTGTTGCCGCGTTAGCTTTCCCTTCAATAATTACTTTAGCAAAGTCTTCCACAGATCCTGCTCCTCCAGATGCAATAACAGGAATGGTGCATATTTCAGTGATTTTTTGTATTAGATTTATGTCATATCCTTTAGACATGCCTTCATGGTCAATGGAAGTAATCATTATTTCGCCGGCACCTGCGTCTTGGTATGATTTAACAAGGTCAAATGGTTCAACTCCAGTTGCTTTGGTTCCAGAATGAGTAAATACTTCGTACTTGTTGTTTATATTTCTTACATCAACAGAGACAACCACGGCTTGATTACCAAAAGAATTAGCTGCTTCGGAAATTAATTCTCTTTTATAAAATGCAGAAGTATTTAGTACAACTTTTTCTACGCCACAGTTTATAAGTTTTTCAATATCGTTTATGTTATTTATTCCTCCTCCAACGGATAATGGCATGAAACATTCACCAACGATATTTTTTATTAATTCGAAATTAATAGGTTTATTTAATTTAGAAGCTTCAATGTCTAATAGCATAAGTTCGTCAACTTCTTTAGTATTAAATATTTTAATAGCATTAATAGGGTCGCCAACATACCTAAAGTCTTTAAATTGAACTCCTTTATATAGCCCATTTTCTTTAAGAAGTAAAGCTGGGATTATTCGATAATGTAGCATTAAATATATTTTATAAAATTACTTAATAATTCAAGTCCTTGCTTATGGCTTTTTTCTGGATGAAATTGCACTCCATATATGTTTTCATGATTAACTATAGAAGCAAATTTTATTCCGTATTGAGTTGATCCTAATATATTCTCTTTGTTTTGTGGTTCAAAATGGTAAGAATGAGTAAAATAAAAAGTACTTTCATCGGAAATATTGGTAAATAATTTGTTTTGTTTTTCCTTAATTACAGTGTTCCATCCAACATTAGGAATTCGATATGTATCAGAATCAAAGACAAATTTAATTGTATTTCCTTTTATCCAGTTTAACCCATCACAGTTCCCTTCTTCGCTAAATGAAGAAAGTAGTTGCATGCCAAGACAGATCCCAATTATTGGAGTTTTGTCAACTAATACTTTTTTATTAAGTGTATCTAACAAATTTAAATTTTTAATATTATCCATTGCTTTCCCAAAAGCACCAACACCAGCTAATATTAACTTATCAGCATTTTTAATTGTGTTTAAATCGTTTGTAATAACATATTCAAACCCGCCAGCTTTGTTAATACTATTTCCTAAAGAATTTAAATTACCAAGACCATAATCAATTATAACTACCATAAGTTTTATAAATTATAAAAATCTTTAATTGTTTGAGCGATGTATTCAATTTGTTGATCAGTTAATTCAGGAAACATTGGTAAAGAAAGAATTTTGTCTTGATACGCATATGCAACAGGGAAGTCATTTTTAGAATATCCTAAGTAATTGTATGCTTTAAGAAAAGGCAGTATAGTAGGGTAGTGAATAGCCGTATCAATACCTTTTGTTTTTAAATATTCAATTAATTGTTCTCTTTTTTCAACTTTGATGCAGTAAACATGTGATGTGTGCTTACTTTCAGGTCTAATTAGTGGTGTAATTACTTGTTTGATGTTGCCAAGAGCTTTATTATACTTTTGAGCATTTAATATTCTTTTATTATTCCACTCAAATATGTGTTTAAGCTTAACATTTAAAATTGCAGCTTGCAATCCATCTAAACGGCTGTTAATACCTTCTATAACATGTTGATGTTTTACTAATGCACCATGATTAGCATACATTCTGAATTTATCAGCAAGAGTGTCATCATTTGTAAGAATACAACCTGCATCACCATATGCACCCATGTTTTTTCCTGGATAGAAACTAAAGGTTGAAGCTATGCCAAAAGTTCCAACATATTGACCTTTAAATTCGGAGAAATGAGATTGAGCACAGTCTTCAATTAAAGCAATATTGTATTTTTTACAAATATTTACAATTTTGTCCATTTGAGCTGCTTGTCCATATAGGTGTACAGGAATAATTGCTTTAGTTTTGCTCGTTATTTTTTGTTCAATTTTATCTGCATCTATTGTGAAATAGTCATTTTCTGTGTCAACGAAAACTACTTTAGCTCCTGTTTGAGATATTGTTTCAGAAGTAGAAATCCAACTATGAGCAGTTGTTATAACTTCGTCACCTTCTCCGATGCCGAGCATTTTCATTACAATGTATATAGCATCAGTTCCGTTAGCAGTGCTAATACAATGTTTTACTTTGTAAGTGTTAGCGAAATTTTGTTCAAATTCCTTAACAGCTTTACCTCCAATAAAAGCTGTATTTTCTATTACATTTTGTATTGCGTTATCTATTTCTGTTTTTATTGATTGGTATTGTTTTTTTAAATCAACGAAAGGTACATTCATAAAATAA
>MEOD01000009.1:14804-56006 GCA_001768555.1 Bacteroidetes bacterium GWF2_29_10 | reverse complement strand
ACTTTTTTGAACGGTACCGCAGATTCATTCCGCCCTAGCCATAAACCTAATACTTCTTTGTGTCCATCTTTTCGTAAGCCAACAGCAATATAAATTGTTTTATTAATGACTCTTGAACTTTCTCTAACTTAAAATACAATACCATCCATACAAACTATCAGATAAACAGATTCTAATGGACGGTTTTGCTAGGCAATAATATCATTACTAACACGGTCCGTAATTCTTGAAATAGTTGAGGTAGACATCAAAATTATTAAACTTCTCTTATTTGCTACTCAATATCGCTATTTGACATCCCTTTTGCATAAAGCGAAACAATGACATTTTCAATGCCTTCGTTTTTATGTGTAAAGTTAATAAAAAAGTTATTTCTTAAATTTTTTCAACATTTTTGAAGAAGGTCAAAAAAAAATCAGAATAACTTTTCAATTTACACACTTAGTGAGATATTGCTTCATTATAAAGAACCAACTCTTACAAGTAAAAGACACTTTATTGGATAGTGTCCCTTAAAACATCTTTTGCTATGTTAAAGCTCTCATAAATATAATTATCTTTTTTTATTTCTTTTACCCAATCTTGTATTCTTGCTGTTTTTATCGTATCTCCTTCAGCTTCTTGAACATCTTCTCTCAATCCTTCAACTAAAAAATTAGGAATTTCCTTTGTGTACTTTTCTATCTTTTTATTCTCATTTTTGTTATTTTCTTGTTCCAAACGATACTTTTCAATGTTTAGAGTATATTTTGTTTTTTCTTTTTGATCTTTTAACCTTAAAGCACTCTCTTCAATCAAAGAAAATAATGTGTCTTTACGAACTCTTTCAATTGAAGCATTTTTTATTATTTCCTTTTTTACTGGACGCATCCATTTGTTATATTCTACTGGCTTAATTTCTGTCCATCGCATAGGATAATCTTGCTCTTTCTCTCCTACATCTATATAATTATATGGTGATGGTAATGTAATATCCGGAATAACACCCTTTAGCTGTGTAGAACCTCCATTTACTCTATAGAATTTACTAATTGTAAGTTTTAATGCTCCTAATGGTTTTATTGTTTCATCACTAACAAATCTATCTAATTCGGAAAAATTTTGAACAGTGCCTTTACCATAAGTAAAACTGGTACCAACAATAATACCTCTATCATAATCTTGCACCGCTGCTGCTAATATCTCCGATGCTGATGCACTGAATTGGTTAACAAGAATGATTAATGGTTTATCATAAACAATTTTTGAGTCTTTATCCTCAAAGATATAAGGGGCTCCTTCTTTTGATTTTACTTGAACAACAGGCCCCTTGTCTATAAACAAACCCATTATTTTTACAGCATCTATTAAAGAACCTCCTCCATCATTACGTAAATCTATAATCACAGCTTTAGCTGAATCTCTTTTTAACTTTATTAATTCCTTTTCAATATCATCACCAGCACTTCTGCCGCCTAACTTGTTAAAATCTGCATAAAACTTAGGTAATCTTATATAGCCTATTTTTTCATTGTCTGAATCTTTCAATATAGCACTCTTTGCATATGTTTCCTCTATTACAACAATGTCTCTTATTATAGAAATAACAACTATTGAACCATCTACTTTCTTTACCGTTAAGCGCACTTCTGTCCCTTTTTTACCTCTAATAAATTTCACGGCCTTATCAACACGCATATTTACCACATCTACAGGTTCTTCTTTCCCCTGCCCTACTTTTAAAATTAAATCCCCCTCTTTTAATTGTCCTTCTTTCCATGATGGACTTCCAGGAACTATACTGTGCACTTTTATATAACCATCTTTTTCTTGTAAAGTAGCTCCAATACCTTCTAATTGTCCTGACATGGAAATGTCAAAATTTTCTTTATCTGATGGAGGGAAATAATCAGAATGGGGATCAAATGTATTTACAATAGAATTAACATAAAGCCCAAATCTATCATTTTCTTCTATTTTTTTCAATCTGTTTATCCATCCTTCTTGACTTTCTCTTACCTTTTTACGCGCATCTGCTTCTAATTCTTTAAATGTTTTTATTTTTACTGTTGTATCTTTTGACTCTATTGCTTTTTCTTGTATTTCCAGAGAACTAATTAAGTTCACCAATGTTTGATATTTTAGTGATAAATACCAACGTTCTTTAAGTTCTTTTTTATTATTTAAATAATTCCTTTTATCTGAATCTAGCTCTAGCGAGTCATCAACATTAAAATCAAAAGGAGTGTCTAATATTTTAGAATAAAAACCTTCTGTTTCTTCAATTCGTTTTAATATAAGTTTATTCGACAAATTAAACAGTTCAAATGTTCCATTTATAATCTCGTCATCAATCTTATATTTGTATTTAGAAAGTTCATCAATATCTGATTGTGTTAAAAACACTTTATTGTAATCAAGACGTTTTATATATACATCAAATGATTTAATTGACAAACTATCATCAATTGGCAAAGGTTGATAATGGCCACTATTTAATATCTTTAGTATGGTTTGAAGAATTACTTTATCTTTATAAGGGTTTTCTTTTTCTGGTGGTGTATATGAACACAATAAAACTGCTAATAGTATGACTATATATTTTAATTTTTGCATTATATCTCTTTTAAATTTATACTCAATTGCCTTTTAATTATATAATTAGATTTTCAATATCTTTTATTATTTCCAATGCCAACTTATTCGAATTTTCTTCTGACGTACTTTCTGCATATATTCGTATTATAGGTTCAGTGTTTGATTTTCGTAAGTGAACCCATTCTTTATTGAATATAATTTTTAGCCCATCAATATCTATTTGCTCTTTTTGTTGATATTTTTTTGATATTTTGAGGATTATATCATCAACATTTATGCCTGAATTTAATTCTATCTTATTTTTTGATATATGATAGTATGGATATCTTTTTTTCAATTCAGAACATTTGATGTTTAAATCAGACAAATGAGAAAGAAATAAAGCAATCCCAACTAAAGAATCTCGACCATAATGAAGTTCAGGATAAATAACTCCTCCATTTCCTTCTCCACCTATAATTGCATTACATTTTCGCATTTGAGAAACAACATTTACTTCTCCCACTGCAGCTGAATAATAACTACCTCCATTCAATTCTGTGACATCTTTCAATGCCATTGATGAAGATAAGTTTGAAACAGTATTTCCTTTTTTGTGCTTTAAAACATAATCTGCAACTGCAACCAGAGTATACTCCTCTCCAAACATTTCGCCATTTTCATCAATAAATGCTAAACGGTCAACATCTGGATCTACAACTATTCCCAAGTCATAATCATTGTTTTTTATTAAACTACAGATTTCCTCTAGGTGTTCTTTCAATGGCTCTGGATTATGTTTAAAATTACCAAAATCAGAATCATTAATAAGAGTATAATTTTTAACTCCAAGCTTATTTAACAGTGTAGGAATAGATATTGCCCCTGTAGAATTTATGCAATCAACCGCTATTTTGTAATTCTTTTTTGCAATATCATGTTTATTCACCAAGTCTAATGCTAATATTTTCTCAATATGCACATCAATCATCTCATTATTAAATGTTGTATTGCCTAAATTATCTACTTGATTAAATATAAAATCATTTTTTGATGCTATATTTATAATCTTCTGACCTTCTAACCCCGAAATAAACTCTCCTTTATTATTAAGAAGCTTCAAAGCATTCCATTGTTTTGGATTATGACTTGCTGTTATTATTACACCTCCATCTGATTGAAGTTCAGTTACTGCTATTTCAACAGTTGGAGTTGTTGATAAACCCACATTAATAACATCTATACCCATAGAATTAAGTGTCGAACAAATTAAATTCGAAACAATTTCTCCCGAAATTCTGCCATCACGACCTACAACAACTTTAACTCTACCATTAGGCTTTTCTTCTATCAACAATTTTGAATACGCATACGTAAATTTAACTATATCTATTGGAGTTAAATTATTATTTAGGTCACCTCCTATTGTGCCTCTTATACCTGATATTGATGTAATTAATGTCATCCGTTATTCTGTTATATAATTAATAAATCACAAAGTTACCATTTTTTATAACTCAATAAATAAAAATAATTAATCAAAGACAAAAGCATTTTAATAAAACCTTTTAATATTTTAATGTTTATTAAAAGCTATCAGATTGAAACTCTATCCAAATTATATGTTTTTTTATCTTAAATTAAACCTTTTATAAAAAAATTAATCTAATGTTATGTACCAAAAAATTAAAAATTAATAAAAACAATTAACTAACTATAATTTTCAACTATTTATGCACAATATCAAAACATCCAATTTAATTTATTTAGTTATTTTTTCATTTATTTTTATATTAAACAATGTTTATTCTCAAACACAAGCTAAAGAAAATTTAGGAATAATAAATGGAAAAATAATAGATGTAAGCAATAATCAAGCGGTCGAATTTGCTAATGTTGTATTGCTTAAAGAGGATTCATCATTAGTAACGGGCGTTATGAGTACTCAAGATGGAAGTTTTGCTTTCAACAATGTAAATAATGGAAAGTACATAGTAAAAATAATATTTATTGGATATACAACTAAGTTTGTAAACAACATTTCCATTAATAATTCAAAAAGAAAGATCAATCTAGGAATTATAAATTTCCAACCATCAGTGTTAAATTTAAAAGAAGTTGTTGTTACTGGAGAAAAAGATCTTGTCATAAATAAAATTGACCGAAAAGTTATCAATGTCGACAATGACTTGAAAAACTCTGGAGGAACTGTGACTGATATCCTACAAAACATACCTTCTATTTCTGCCGAACAAGATGGAACCATAAAACTAAGAGGAAATAAAAATGTAATAGTATTAATTGATGGCAAACCAACAGGAATGAGCAGTGCTGACGGTGCTGACATTATAGGGCAATTACCTGCAAGCACTATTGACAGAATTGAAATAATAACAAACCCTTCTGCAAAATTTGATCCGGATGGCACATCAGGAATGATTAACATTATAATGAAAAAGGATGAAAATAAAGGGCTGAATGGCAGCATCAATCTTAATGTAGGAACTAACGATAAATACAATCTATCATTATCATTAAATAAGAATTACAAACGAACAAACTATTATTTAAGCTTTGACAATCGATTTAACAACAGAAATTCTAACGAATCTATTAACAGTATCCCTAATGACAACATTCTAAACCAATCAATATACCAAACTAGCAATTCCTATAACAATGGTGGAATGTATAACATAAATACAGGTATTGATTTTCGTATTAACAAAAACGACATACTAGGCATCAACATAAAAATCAGAGATTTTCAACGAAATCAAACTGAAAAATTTAATTACAAATACATGCTTTCTGATTCTATACTTAGATACATGAAAAGAACATCTGATGAATATCGACACTTCCAATCAAACCAATATCTATTAAGCTATAAAAAAGTATTCAAGAAAGATGAAAAAGAAATACTAACTGAAGCTTCTTTATCTGACAATCATCACAAAAGAAATCAGGACATAGAACAATTAAACTTTAACAACAATAATGAATTCGAAAACGAATCAAACCAAAGAACAAGAATTGATAACAAAAACAAAGCAATATTCCTTCAAAGCAACTTCTTTAACAAAATAAATGATGACGCTCAATTCGAACTAGGATTCAAAACCTCTTTAAGCAATATGGATATGTCTAACAACATGTATACCGCCGACGAACTATTAAATAACTGGGTTCACTCCATGTCTTATAGCTACACATATCAAGAAAATATAAACAGCATTTACTCTACATACTCAAATAAATTATTATCATTCTCTTACCAAGCAGGATTACGTCTAGAATCATTCGACTCTAAAGCAGAATTCATTGATTCTAAAGAAAAAATAAATATTAACTATTACAATTACTACCCAAGTCTGCACATCTCCAAAGAATTAAACAGCAAATATGAATACTTATTAAGCTACAGCAAAAGAGTAAACCGTCCAGGCCCACGACAAATGAATCCATACATTGATTACTCCGATTCCGCAAACATTATGCAAGGAAATCCAAACCTAAAACCTGAATATATTAACTCCATTGAAACTGGAATCATCAGACGTTTAAAAGAAGGGAGCTTAATGTTAAATCTATTTTACAAACAATCTGATAACGTTATTAGCAGAGTAATATACAAAAACGAAAACGGAATTAACTATTTAACATACCAAAACATTGCAAAAAATATTAACTACGGAACTGAACTATCATTCTCTAAAAACTTCTCTAAAATATTCAAACTAAGCTCAAGCATATCATATTACAAAAACATATTTGAAGAACCTGACATTAGCAATTTACCTGTCAACTTAAACGAAAATAGCTGGTCATACAGGCTATCTCCTACTATAAACCTTAAAAAAATAGTCAGCCTAAACATATCATTCATTTACAACTCTCCAACAGTATCTGGACAATCTAAATACAATGAAAGCTATTATTGCGACATTAGCCTAAAACGAAATATTATTAAAAACAAATTAGACATCACATTAAGAGCAACCGACATATTCAACACTAAAAAAGATCACTACATTACAAATGCCACTTCATATCAAATAACAACTGACAAAAAACACGAGTCTCAAGTCGTATATCTCGGAATATCTTACAAATTTAACAACTTCAAGGAAAAACAAACAAAGCCAACCTTAGAAAGAGAACAAGATTACGATTAATAATAATTTTTAAAAAGCAATATCTCACTTAGTCGGATTTTGCTCCTATTTATAAAAATTCATTTCTTTTATATAATTGTAAACACTTTCAGGAACAATATACTTGAAGTCTTTTCCTCCTTTAATGCAATTTCTGATATAGCTTGAAGAAATTTCAATTAAAGGTGCTCGTACATGTTTAATATTGCCTTTAATATTTACCTCTTTATCTTCTGTTTTTCGAGGATACACGTATATTGCATAATTGTTTAATATAAATTGATAATTTTTCCATTTATCTATTGAATTGTAGTTATCTTCTCCCATAATTAAATTAAATGTGTATTGTGGGTACTTTTCTGATAAATGAATTAATGTATTTACGGTATAAGATGGTTTGGTTAATTTAAATTCTATATTTGATGCTTTGAATCTATTATCATTTTCAATAGCCATATTTGCCATATAATATCGATGGTTTTCTTCTAGTAGATTTGTTCTTTCTTTAAACGGATTGTGAGGAGTTATAATAAACCATAATTTATCTATATCCGTGTTTTCTATAACATATTCGCCTATAATCAAATGACCTATATGTATAGGGTTAAAGGAACCAAAGAAAAGTCCTATTTTTTTTTGCATTTACTTTATTGATATAGGAAATTTTAATTTACCAGGAAGGTTTACTAGAAATTCAGTTATTTGTTCACTATTTAAAATGTAATCAACTTTATCTGTTTTTATTGCTGCTGAAGGCATCCTTGCCATAAATGCTTCTGATGGATCCTGAGCAATAGTAACTCCTCCCATATCTTTTATTGCCACTATGCCTGACGCCCCATCATTATTACTTCCCGTTAAAATTACACCTAAAAGATTTCTTTTATAAATATCTGCTGCTGAAGAAAATAAAACATTTATTGAAGGTCTAGAAAATTCTACAAGTGGAGATGAGTCTATATTTATTTTAAACCTATGCTCTATAAGAATGTGATAATTAGCTGGAGCAACATAAATATTTCCACACTTTATATTTAACCTCATTTCAGGTTCTATTATATTATTTTTTGATATTTTCTCGAAAATATTTTTCATGCCAGCATCATTGTCTGGAGGTCTATGTAACGCTAAAAAAATTGGAATAGGATAATTTTCAGGCAATGCTTTTAACAAATTTATTATTATTCTTATGCTACCAGCAGAACCTCCAATAACAATCGCCTCAAACTCAAAACTTCTAATTTTATTTATATCTTCAATCATATATCATTAATAAAATCGTCCTTATACTTATGCCTATAACTTTCAACAATAATAATATCTTCTATCACTCTACTCAGATATTGTAAACAAGATTCGCTTTTTACGATATAATTGCAAACATTCATTGCTTGTACTTTCATGATAATATCAATATCTCTTTGTGCTGAAACTACAACAATTTTTATTTGCTCATCATATGCTTTGATGGTTTTTATAAGATCAAAGCCTGATATATCAGGCAAATTCAAATCAGCAATCACTATGTCTGGCTTTTTATCTAAATCATTCAATAAATCAGCACCAAGGGCAAATCCTTTTATTTCAATATTATTTATTGAGCTAATAGCTAACTTTAATAGCATATTTTCCGTGCGATTATCCTCTATTATGAAGATTTTTACTTTTTTATTAATTTCCATACTTTATAATGCATTTTTTTTACAAATATACACTTTTTTAAAAAAAATTGAAAAAAATAACCATAAAGAAGATCGTTTTAACAAAAAATGCTCAGAATAAAAAGGTAATTATCAAAATGGTAATTAGAACTTTTTTCAGTTTTATTTCATCATTAAATTTTGCTTTTATATTTAATTACTAAAATTGTTTTGAACACTATCTATCATAACTACACTTTTAAACACATTCTTGCGTTTTAAATAAAAGTTAAATGCGTACATTTTGCCTTTTAGTTTTATTATACTAGCCTTTTGTCTCAATATTTGTATTAATACTTTAATATAACAACATGTAAAGCTATATAAAATAAGGAATAAGGTAGAAAAACTATCTCGTGCTAATAATCATTACAAAATACAACGCATATTTAATACTCACACTCCATTGATTATTGCTATTTTTTTGAATAATAATACGTTAATTTATTTTAAAATAAATTAACATCTTTTAATACAATCAAAGTGAAAAAAAATAACAAAATTGCTTATAATAAAAAAAATTAAAAAACAAGAGATTTTAATTTTTTTTATCAAAAATTAATTAACAATATTTGTTTGCGAAAAAAATAGATGTTAATAACTATTAAAAACTAACAACTAATATCATAAAAGAGAAAGATTTAAAATGATAAAAAACCACGAAATAATATGGAATAATTGCTTAACTATAATTAAAGACAACATATCTATTGATGCTTTTGAAATATGGTTTAAACCTATCAAGCCTGTAAAAATAGAAAATGATGTATTAACAATTCAAGTTCCTACACATTTCTTTTACGAATGGTTAGAGCAAAATTACATTGATATTTTGAAAAAAACAATTAAAAAAGAATTAGGATTAAATGGAAAATTAGAATATGTTATACTTATGGACATTAAAAGTAAGGAATCAATGATTATCCCTACATCTAATAGTAATCCACCAAAAAATCCACAACTGAATGTTCCTTTAAATATAAATAGTAATAAAGATGGATATCTAAACCCTTTTATTATTCCTGGATTAAAAAAAATCACTATTGACCCACAATTAATGTATGACAAAACTTTTGATAATTTTATTGAAGGTGAATGTAATAGGTTAGCCAGAAATGCAGGAATGTCTATAGCTAATAATCCTGGAAAAACTTCATTTAATCCATTTTTATTATATTCAAGTACGGGACTAGGAAAAACTCATTTAGTTAATGCAATTGGCGTTCAAGTAAAAAATAATTTCCCAAATAAAACTGTACTTTACGTTCATGCGACAAAATTTATGCAACAATGCGTTGATGCTCTAACAAAGAACAAAAATGTTAATGATTTTATAAATTTTTATCAATTATTGGATGTTCTTATTATAGATGATGTACATTCTATTTCTAATAAAGGCAAACTTCAAGAAGTATTCTTTGACATTTTTAATCACTTACACCAAAATAACAAACAAATTATACTAACTACAGACAGACCTATTGTTGAAATAAAAGATATTGACGAAAGAATTATTTCTCGTTTTAAATGGGGACTTACCGCCGACATACAACCACCTGATTTTGAAACACGATATGCCATAATAAAAAACAAAATATATAATTACGGAATAGAATTTCCTATAGATGTAATGGAATATTTAGCTCTTACAATTAATACTCATGTAAGAGAATTAGAAGGTGTAATTATTTCTTTAATCGCTCAAGCTACATTTAATAAAAGAGAAGTTAATTTAGGATTAGCTAAAGAAGTAGTTGATAAGTTTATTATTAGAAGTAATACTGAAATATCAATTAATTATATTCAAAAAACTATTAGCGAATATTTTGGTATTTCTGTTGATCAATTGCATTCAAATAGTAGAAAACGCGAAATTGTTCAAGCAAGGCAAATTGCAATGTATTTTTCAAAACGTTTAACAAAATTATCACTTTCATCAATAGGTATGCAATCAGGAAAAAAAGATCATGCAACTGTTATGCATTCTTGCAAAACTGTATTAAACCTTATTGAGACAGATAAAAAGTTTAAAGGTTATATTCTTGACTTAAGAAAGAAATTCGAGATAGAAGAATAATTTAACAAATTTGCCATGAAAATATTAATGGTTTGTCTTGGAAATATATGCAGATCTCCTTTAGCTGAAGGTATTTTAAATAATGAATTGACGTTATTAGGCAAAAAACATATCGTTGTACAATCAGCTGGAACAGCTTCTTTTCACGTTGGAGAACATCCTGACAATAGAGCAATAAAAATTGCAAAAAAACATAATATTGATATATCTAAACATAAAGCCCAAATGTTTAAACATAAAATGTTTGAAAATTTTGACAGGATATATGTGATGGATAAATCAAATTATTATGATGTCATAACATTATCTAAAAATGAAATTGAAGCTTCAAAAGTTGATTTTCTGCTCAATTTTACAAATAAATGCCCAAATCAAGACGTAATAGATCCATGGTATGGTAATGAAAATGACTTTGAAAAAGTTTTCACACAGCTTGAAAATGTTTGCAGTGAGCTAGCTCGGAGTCTTTAAAATAAACATATTCATTACTAAACAAATAATTTATTAAAATTAGATAATGAAACTTGATAGAACTTTTTACTTAAATGAAAATGTTGTTCAATTAGCTAAAACTTTTATTGGGAAACTTCTAGTTACTAATTTCAATGGATTTATTACTTCTGGAATTATAACCGAAACAGAAGCGTATTCAAATATAAATGATAAAGCATGTCATGCTAATAACCATAAGAAAACAAACAGAAATGCTAATATGTTTTTAAATGGAGGGCATGCTTATGTCTATTTATGTTATGGAATACATCCATTATTTAATATAGTAACAAACAAAGAAAATATCCCAGATGCAATATTAATCAGAGCCATAAAACCATATATGGGAATCGAAAAAATGAAGGAAAGAAAAAACATAACTAATATAGAAAAAAAAAATATTGCAGAAGGACCAGGTAATATCACTAAGTTATTAGGTATTACATGCAATCATAATGGCATTGATTTACTTAAAGAGCAAATATGGGTAGAAGATATTGGATTTGAATATGATAAATCTAAACTCAGTATAGGTCCTAGAATTGGAGTGGATTATGCTGGAGAAGATGCTCTATTACCTTATCGATTTAAAATTGAAAATAAAGAAATTAATCTATAAACAACTATGATAAAAAAATTAGAACTAAACCAAACCAAGATAATAATTGGAGAAAGAAGTATAAACGAAATAGATAAAGAAATAAAAAAAATAAATTACAGCAAAATATTTATATTGGTGGACGAAAATACACATCAATATTGTTTGCCTAAATTAATTATCAATTCAGAGCTATTAAAAGAAGCTGATATTATAGAAATAGAAAGTGGAGAATCTCAAAAAACATTAGATACATCTTTTCAGTTATGGGAGGTTTTAGCTGAATATAAAGCAGACCGCAATATTCTAATAATAAACCTTGGTGGGGGCGTAATTAGTGACATGGGAGGTTTCATTGCATCTATTTACAAAAGAGGTGTTAAATTTATAAATATCCCCACTACCCTCCTATCTCAAATAGATGCTTCAATCGGAGGAAAAACTGGAATTGACTTAGGAAGTTTAAAAAACATGTTAGGCACTTTCACTAACCCTGAATTAATAATAATTGATCCAGACTTTTTAGATACTTTAGATAAACGAAATATTTATTCTGGATTTGGAGAAATTATTAAGCACGCATTAATTTATGATAAAAAATATTGGAATAAAATTAAACTAATTGATTTAAACAATATTAGTGAAATAAAAGCCACAATTTTAAACTCTGTTAATATAAAAGTTGAAATTGTGCAAAAAGACCCAAAAGAGGAAGGGTTAAGAAAAATTCTAAACTTCGGACACACTATAGGTCATTCTCTAGAATCTATATTTCTTAACTCATCCAAAGATTTCTTATATCATGGCGAAGCTATTGTAGCTGGAATTATTTGTGAACTTTATCTTTCTATGATTAAACTAAACTTTAAGGAGGAAGAAGCATCTGATATAATCAAATTCATAAAGCCTAATTTTAAGCTTAATAAAATTAAAAAGAGCAATTATGACTTATTAATTGATTTTATGCAAAATGATAAAAAAAACACAAACGATAATATTGCATTCTCTTTATTAAATGATATTGGCAATTGCTCTTTTAACATATTCTGCTCACAAGATGAAATCATTCAGTCATTTGATTATTATAACAAAATAATAAAATAGGCTAAGAAGCAAACAAAAAAGGGCACTATCCAATAATGTATGTAACTACCTCAGAGGTGCCTGCAACTATCTCAGAGGTGCCTGCAACTACCTCGGAGGTGCCTGCAACTATCTCAGAGGTGCCTATAGGCAGCAAATAAGTACCTAAATCCAATTACAATAAAATATATTTTAGAACATAAAAAAAGACCTCACCGTTTTTTTTAAAATTATCGGTGAGGTCTAAATATTATAAATTGCTTAGACTAAAAGCCAATCAATTATTTAATTTAAATAATTAAGCTTTAATTATGTTTAAACTTCTTTTGATAAACTTGGTTAAGTCTTCTCCTTTAAGCATATTTTGCGACAATAGAGCCAAATCAATCAATTGTTTTACCACATCATTTTCTTTTCCAAAACCTTCAAGCATTTTTGTTTTTTGCTCTTCAAGTTCATGAGTTTTAGTTTCAAGCTCATGAGTTTTAGTTTTTTCTTCTTCAGAAGCATCTTGCTTATTTCTTAGTTCTGCAAGTTGTTCATTTAGTGGTTTTATTTGACTATCTAAAGATAATAGCTCTTTGCTTAGCTTTTCATCTTTTTGCTTGTTTATATTGTTAATTACAGGATGATTAGAGTTAACAACAATATTAAATTGGTCAGGAAGATTACCATAAATACTAGCGCCACCACCAAGCGCTGACATTTCTTTCATTCTTCTCATAAACTCTGGCTTTGTAATCATTACAGGATTATCTGTTTCTGATAAACTTTCAAACATTACATAATATTTTCCACCTTCAAGATAACTACCAAATACAGGTCTTAATTCTTCACATTCTTTATCTGACAATTTTGAAGGAATTGATTCTGTTTTCTTAATAAGTTTATCAATAATATCAGCATCTACTCTAACGAATGAAGCATTATTTAACTTATGTTCTATGTTATTTATAAAGTGAGTGTCTATTTGTCCATCTAATAATAAAACATCATAACCTCTTTCTTTAGCTGCTTGGATATAGCTATGTTGTTCTTCTTGATTAGTTGTATATAAATAAATTATTTTATTATCTTTATCTGTTTGAGAAACTTTTATATGTTCTTCATACTCTTCAAAAGTAAAGTACTTTCCTTCTATGTTTTTAAACATGCAGAATTTCTTTGCTCTTTCATAAAACTTTTCATCAGATATTATTCCATACTCAATAAAAATCTTTATGTCATCCCATTTACTTTCAAATTCATCTCTTTTGTTTTTAAATATTTCTTCTAACCTGTCAGCAACTTTCTTTGATATGTGTGACGATATTTTCTTTACATTAGAATCACTTTGTAAATAACTTCTTGAAACATTTAGAGGAATATCAGGCGAATCAATTACTCCATGCAACAATGTTAAAAAGTCAGGGACAATGCCTTCAACAGAATCTGTCACAAATACCTGATTGCAGTACAATTGAATTTTATCTCTCTGAAACTCAAAATTCTTTTTAACTTTAGGGAAATATAATATCCCTGTTAGGTTAAAAGGATAATCAACATTAAGGTGAATGTTAAATAATGGGTTATCCATTGAATATGGGTATAATTCCTTGTAAAAAGCTTGATAGTCTTCTTCTTTTAAATCAGCAGGTTTTTGAGTCCAAGCTGGTTTAGGGTTATTTATTTGTTTTGGTTTCTTTATCTTAATTTCTTTACCATCTGCATCTTTTTCTGTTATTTCTTCTTCTCCAAAGCAAATTGGTACAGGTAAAAACTTGCAATATTTATTTAAAATACCTTTTAATCTTTGTTCATCAAGAAATTCTTCTGCATCACTTGATATATGTAAAATTATTTCTGTTCCTCTTTCTTGTTTATCTATTTCTGATAACGTATATTCTGGGCTACCTGTGCATTCCCATTTAACGGCAACAGAGTTTTCTTTATAGGATTTAGTATGAATTTCAACTCTGTCTGAAACCATAAACGCAGAATAGAACCCAAGTCCAAAATGACCAATTATGGCATTACCTTCTGCCTGATTTTTGTATTTTTCTAAGAATTCTTCGGCTCCTGAAAATGCTATTTGATTAATATACTTTTCCAATTCATCACTTGTCATCCCTATACCTCTGTCTAAAACAGTTATAGTTTTCTTTTCACTGTCAAATGACACTTCTACATTTATATTACCTAATTCATCTTTGAATTCGCCAGCAGACAATAATGTTTTCAGCTTTTGTGTCGCATCAACAGAATTAGAAACTAACTCACGCAAAAATATTTCGTGATCAGAATATAAAAATTTCTTAATAATGGGAAAAATATTTTCCGTTTGAACATTTATTTTACCAGTACTCATAATTTATTAATTTAAAATTTAGAAAAAACTGTTCCCAAAATATATGCCATAAAAAATAAATGACAAAATGTCTGTACAAATAACATTATTAGACTACTGAATATAGAAACTTATAAATTAAGACAAAATAAGCTAGTTAAGAAAACATTAAATAATGAAAATGGAAACAAACTCTTAAATGTTTATTGTAATTTTGCATTGAATTAAAACCTACTTATTGTTATGAACAAAAAATTAATAATCACATTTTCACTACTTTTACTTATTTTTACAGAAACGAACCTCTTTGCTCAAAATAATATAAAATATTTTTTTTTCTTTATTGGTGATGGAATGGGAATAAACCAAGTTTATACTGCAAATGATTACCTAAAAACAAAAAATGACTCAATAATGTTTATGCATTTTCCTTTTAAAGGAATTGTAAATACCAGTTGCAAACAGAAAAATAAAATTACCGATTCTGGTGCTGCAGGCACTGCATTAGCTTGTGGAAAAAAAACTTATTTTGGGTTTATAGGCAAAGATTCAATAGATAATTTTGTATCAATTGCAGATACTTTAAAAAGTCTAAACAAAAAGATTGGCATTATTACTTCTGTTTCTATTAATCATGCCACTCCTGCATGCTTTTATGGCAAACAAAATAGTAGGAAAAATTATGATGATTTAATGAGTGATTTAATGAAATCTGATTTTGACTATTTTGCAAGCGGAGGTATTTTGACAAACACAAAATCATTTGATTATTACTATGACACTCTGCTTAAAAATAAATATACAATTATTCAATCAAAAGATTTTATTACTGATAATAAAAACGAAAAGTTATTTATTATTGATAAAAATATTAGGAAAAAAAATTATTCCATAGAAAAGCAATATGCTGAAGATAAGGAATCTTTTCCCTACACTATAGATATGCCAGAATACAATGGTTTATTAGCAACTTACACAGAAAAAGCATACAATCATCTTGATAATAAAAATGGCTTTTTCATTATGGTCGAAGGAGGAAAAATTGACTGGGCATGTCATAGCAATGATATTAAAACTGCTATTTATGAAATAAAAGCCTTCGACTTAGCTATTGAAAAAGCATATAACTTCTATCTTAAACATCCTAATGAAACAATGATTATTATAACTTCCGACCACGAAACAGGAGGTTACTCTCGTGGATTTGGAGATAATAAAGCAGGTACGCCAGAATACTATGGTTTCTATATTGACGAACTAAATAGACAAACAGTTTCATATCTATTTGACACTATAAACAACAACACTAAAACTATTAACGATAAAATGCAATCAGGTTGGACTACAAAACAACACACCTTAAATCCTGTTGGATTATGGATTTTAGGAAATATTAAAACAAATAATAATTTTAATATTGACAATACTGATATTTTTAATATTATTCTTAAAAACGTAAAGCAATAAAGCTGAAAAATTAAACAATTGTTATTCAACACAAGATTGTCTTTATTTAAAATAGATCTATATTTAATAAAATGCTAATAAAAAGAAATTTGTTGACTCAATTGTTTTGAATATAATTTTTAATTATCTTTGCAAAAAATTTTAAAAATTTTATATAATTATGGCTAAAAAAGGTTTAGATAAAAATTCTGAAGGGAATTCTCCAGAAAAATTAAGTTCTGATAATCATAATGTATCGGGAAATGATAGTAATAAGGTTGAAAAAAACAGATATTCTGATGATGAATTAAAAGAATTCAAACAACTTATTTTAGCTAAACTTGAAGAGGCTAGAGATAATTTAACAATGTTAAGAGAAGCTTTTTCTAATGATAGTGGTAGTGACATAAATGACACATCTCCTACTTTTAAAATTATAGAAGATGGCTCGGAAGTTATGTCAAAAGAAGAAAATGCAAAACTAGCAACAAGACAAAAAAAGTTTATAGAATCTCTTGAATTAGCATTACTAAGAATAGAAAACAAAACTTATGGTATTTGCCGAGAAACAGGTAAATTAATACCAAAACAAAGATTAATGAGTGTTCCTCACGCAACATTAAGTATTGAGGCGAAACAAGGGCAAAAATGATAAACAAAAACATCAAGTATTCATTTTATATTATTCTTGCAATACTTTTTATTGACCAATTTATTAAGATATTAGTTAAAACTAATATGGCATTAGGTGATGAGTTTAATGTTTTTGGGAATTGGTTTATGATCAATTTTACAGAGAATAATGGAATGGCTTATGGAATTGAGTTTGGAGGTAAAATAGGGAAGTTAATACTGACTAGTTTTAGAATAATTGCATTGTTTTTTATAGGTTGGTATATTTTTAAAATTTCTAAGCAAGATTCCAATAAATTAACAATTTTAAGTTTATCATTTATATTTGCAGGTGCTTTAGGAAATATTATTGATAGTATTTTTTATGGAGTTATATTTGACCATAGTTATTATCAAGTAGCTTCTTTTTTACCAGAAAAAGGAGGTTATGCCTCTTTATTTCATGGGAAAGTGGTTGATATGTTCTATTTCCCAATTATAGAAACTACATTTCCATCTTGGCTTCCTATATGGGGAGGCGAAAGTTTTTTGTTTTTTAGTCCTATATTTAATATCGCAGATTCTGCTATAACTATAGGTGTTGTGCTTCTTATTTTTTTTCAAAAGCATTTATACAATGAAAATAAACCTTTAGATAACAATCTACAAGAAGAAACAACTACGTTGAAGAACATCAATACTAAAAATAATAATACAGAATTTAAAGAAAAAAATAAAAATGAATTGGATAAAACAATTATATGATTGGGTTTTAAAATGGGCTGAATCGCCTTATGGATCTATGGCTCTTTTTCTTATTGCATTTATAGAGTCTATTTTTTTTCCTATTCCTCCTGATATTTTGCTTATAGCTTTAGCTTTAGGAAAACCATTAAAATCATTTCGTTTTGCACTTATTTGCACTATAGGCTCATTTTTAGGTGCAATACTTGGTTATTCATTAGGACATTACGCATGGTTAAATAATGGAGAATTTACAGCTTTTGCCAACTTCTTTTTTAATAATATACCAGGTTTTACGATTGGATTATATGAAAAAATAAAGGGATTATATGATGAATTTGGGTTTTGGATAATATTTACTGCAGGTTTTACACCGATTCCTTACAAAATATTTACAATTACATCTGGGGTTTTCGACCTTAACTTTACAATGTTTCTTATTGCGTCAGTTATAAGTCGTGGTGCTAGATTTTTTCTAGTTGGATTTTTAATATGGAAATTTGGACCACAAATAAAATCATTTATTGATAAGTATTTTAATTTATTAGCATTAGCATTTACGGTTTGTCTCATCGGTGGCTTTGTTATTATTAAGTATTTCTTATAAAAAATACTTCCATAAAACTACACTACTATCCTTAGATCTTATTTATTAAAGGTATGCATATTAGCATTCAAACCCTATACGTGAGTAAGTATATAAATACTAATTAAAACATTAAAATTAGGGAAAAAACAATTATAGAATAATTAATCAGATTAATTATTCTATAAAAGAAATCCAATAATATTTATTCACAAATAACCAAATGATAATTCTTTTTCCCCTTTTGAACAATAATGTATTTATTGTTTATCAAATCATCCTTATTAACTATTTTGTCTTCTTCAGTTCTATTTTTGTTAATGCTAACAGCATTTGATTTTATCATCCTTCTTGCTTCTCCTTTACTTGGAAAAACATTAGTTTTATCAACTAAGAAATCTACAATATTTATAGAATTTTCAATGATATCTCTTGTAATAATTGATTGAGGCACTCCTTCAAATATATTAATTATTGTTTTCTCATTTAACCTAGAAAGAGATTCAAAAGTTCCTTTTCCAAATAATAATTCAGAAGCCTCAATAGCTTGATTGTAATCATCAACTGAATGCACGCGGCAAGTAATATCTTTAGCCAATTCTTTTTGCAATATTCTTAAATGTGGATTTTCTAAATGCTCTTTTTCTAAATTTTCTATATGCTCTCTTTCAAAAGTTGTGAATATTTTAATATTTTTAAGAGCTTCTTCGTCAGAAGAATTTAACCAAAATTGATAAAATTTATAAGGAGAAGTTAAATCCGGGTCTAACCAAATATTTTGTCCTTCTGATTTGCCAAATTTAGTACCATCTGATTTAGTTAACAAAGGACAAGTTAAAGCATAAGCTTCATTTCCTGATTTTCTTCTTATAAGTTCGGTTCCAGATGTTATATTTCCCCATTGGTCAGACCCACCCATTTGTATTTTGATGTTTTTTGTTTTGTTTAGATGGTAGAAATCATATCCTTGTAAAAGTTGGTATGAAAACTCTGTAAAAGAAAGACCTGATTCTAATCTTTTTTTTACACTATCTTTCGCACACATATAATTTATTGTTAGGTGCTTTCCCACGTCTCTTAGAAATTGCAAAAAAGATATATCTTTAAACCAGTCATAATTATTAACTATTTCTGCATTATTAGCATTATTTTCATCAAAATCTAAAAAATGTTCAAGTTGTTTTTTGATACATTCCATGTTAAATCGCACATCTTCATCAGATAAGAATTTTCGTTCTTCATTTTTAAAAGAAGGGTCACCAATCATTCCAGTTGCTCCTCCAACTAATGCAATAGGCTTGTGTCCTGATTTTTGAAAGTGAACCAATAGCATTACCGTAACTAAGTTGCCTATTGTTAATGATTTTGCTGTTGGATCAAACCCAACATAACCACTAACAGATTCTTTTAATAACAACTCTTCAGTTCCAGGCATTACGTCATGAAGAAGTCCACGCCATTTTAACTCTTCTATAAAATTCTTTAACATAGTTTATTTTTTAAAATTGAGGTGCAAATATAATACAATTAAAAATAAAAGGAGAAGCTCTTATTTTATTTTTCACAAAGTCAAGAATAATTATATTAATGTATAATATGGAATTATACAATATTACGAATAAGAGTCACAGCTAAAGTTCAAAAATCAATAATAGTAAAAATTTAGTTGCTTTTACCCTTCAAAATAAATTGGACAAAATGAAAAATGTATTATTATAAAAATAAATTTTGCACCAAAGATCATCAAGTTAAATATAGATTTTAACGACAAATTAATATCAACCATATCTATTAACACCATATTTGAATATATAAAAGTTTACTGCCTTTTTTCATAATTATATTTTTTTTGTAAACCTATTTTTGGACGAAACACTTTAATGGTACTCTAAATGATTGTAATAACGTGGTTTTAAATTGTTTATGCAATTGATTGATTGACTGAGCTAAAATTATATTACTGTACATGAAAGGTACATGAAAGGCACTATAACAGTACATAAAAGGTACTATAAAGCTATTTTTAGGACAAGATATTGTAACTAAAAAAACAAAATATTAATAGTTAAATTTGCAAATCAACTAAAAAATAAAGGTTTAAATAAAAAAGAAGCATTAATAGAAGCTACAAAAGGTTACTTCCAATATTAATAACAAGCTTAGCAACAGCATTAGAAAGGATTGCCTATAGCTCTAGCTCTTGGAGTATCATCTTCCAGTAGGATACCAATGGGTATAGTAATTATTGGAGGCTTAATGTTTTCTTTAATCTTAATATTATATGTTACTCCTGCCTTGTATTCATTTATGACAAAAAAATAGATTAAAAAAATAAAAAAAATATTTGTTATTTAAATTTTTTATTTATTTTTGCAACATCATTCATAAAAAAAAAGCAGTTATTGTAAAACACCTCTACATAATTTACTAAAATTACTAAAATTTACAAATCTTCGCCTATAAGTTTATAACTATACTTAGTTTATTATTTTTTACTAAAGTAATTTTAATTTAGGAGGTATTTATATGAAAAAAGAGTTCATAGCTGATAATGAGCTTATAGTAAGGTTTAAATCAGGCAACGAATCTGGAGCGTGTGATCTTTTTAATAGATATTATAAGAAAGTTTATTCTTATATATATATTATTACTAAAGACAGAGATTTGGCACAGGACTTATGCCAAGATACTTTTTTCAAAGTATTTAATATTATTAAGTCAAAAAGCTATAAAGAAGAAGGAAAATTTCAACAATGGATAATGAAAGTTGCTCATAACGTTGTTATTGATTATTACAGAAAATCAAAGAAAATGACAATGGTTTATGATTGTGAAGAAAATGGAGTCTTTAACAAAATTAAATTATATGATGAATCTTATGAGGATAGGATTATCAAAGAGCAATCATTAGAACAAGTTAAAAATTTATTAGAATATCTGCCATTAGAACAAAAAGAGATTATTCAAATGCGACATTATAATAATCTAAGTTTCAAAGAAATTGCCGACCAAACAAATGTAAGCATAAACACAGCATTAGGAAGAATGAGATATGCTATAATAAATTTGCGAAAGATTGTTAATGAAAATAACATATATTTAAGTTTATAAAAACAACATTGTTTTTTTTATTTAGGCAAGTAATATCCAAATTGCTTGCCTTTGGTATAATGCATTTTGTAAAATAATATATAATGTTAAAGAGCTTTAAATATTTATTCTTTCCTGAATATTGCTCTGGATGTGATATTTTATTACATCCTAACGAAAAATCTATTTGTATAAAATGCTTACACAATATTCCATATACAGATTTTCATCTTCACAAAAATAATTTACTAACAGACCTCTTTTATGAAAGGCTTGATGTAAAACATGCAACATCTTTATGCTATTTTAATAAAGGGAATGTCGTTCAAAAAATAATACATAATTTAAAATTTCATAAACATAGGAAAACAGCTGAAATTTTAGGAGAAATATTAGCTTATAAATTAAAAAAAACTCCTTTTTATAATAATATTTCTTTTATTGTTCCTATACCATTGCATAATAAAAGACAAATAGAAAGAGGTTATAATCAAAGCGAAATGTTTGCAAAAGGTATTAGTAATATTTTGCAAATACCTTTAGACACAGAACTTTTATTTAGAAATAAATATTCAAAACCTCAAACATTAATTAATTACACAGAAAGAATAGAAAATGTTGAAAATATATTTTTAACAAATAATAAGCTTGATTATTCAAATAAAACAATACTACTTGTTGATGATGTTGTTACTTCTGGTGCAACATTAGTATCAGCAGGAAATACTATTATTAAAAATACAAACGCCAATATTCTTGTAGCTACAATAGCCTTTGTTATTTAATATTAATAACACTTCCAAACAAAATAACGGACATGTGTAGTAGGCTGAATATTAACGCTGTAAATAGTCAACCTGTTTTTTTTTTAGATATTTTTAAAAAAAATATTGCATGATAAGTTTTTATATTTATCTTTGCACCGCATTTGAAATAAAAAATTCCTCCTTAGCTCAGTTGGTTAGAGCATCTGACTGTTAATCAGAGGGTCTCAGGTTCAAGTCCTGAAGGGGGAGCAATAAAAAAAGGGTTTTAGTTATATAACTAAAACCCTTTTTTTATTATAAATATTCTATTTTAGATTTAATCTAATTCTTCTTTGTAATTTATTTTAGCATCGTTAACCAATATCCCTTCATATATAACCTTAATAATGTCATTAAATATATCATTTGCTGAAAATGATATTTGAGATCTTACGGCATAAGGTAATTCATTTAAATAAGATGGATTAAGTAAATTTTCTATAGCGCTTAAATACATTAAAATAACAATGCTTGTATTTATATTTTTATTTATAAAACCCTGTTCAATTCCCTCGTTTAATAACTCAGAAAAGTGCAGTACTGCCTCATTTTTTTTGTAGTTAACCAGAATAGACCATATATGTGGCATGTTTGTTTGAAGATCACTTCCAAACTTAGGAGTTATTTTTGATATATGATTAGATGCTATTTTAAGATTTTTTTGCAATTTTTCATGATAAGGTAATTTTTTATTATTAATAACCTCTTCTATTTCAGACTTTAAATCATTTCTTAGTTTGTAAACACACGAAAATAATAATTCTTCTTTACTTCTAAAATGGTTGTATAAGGTTTTTTTACTTAATCCTAATATTATAGAAACTTCATCCATAGTAAGTTTACTATAACCATTTTCTAAAAAAGCCAATAATGAATTAGCAATAATAAAATCTTTTGTTTTTTGTTTTTTGCTCATGAATTTGATAATTTATCATACTAAACTTATTGCAAAAATACACTATTTTTTTACTAATGAAGTTTTACATTAAAAAAAAGCGTAGATTTGCTTAAAATTTATTTTATGCGTTGTAAATTTAATTTATTTTTCATACTCTGTTGTTTACCTGTGTTATTATTTTCACAAAATAAATTATTATTATCGGTTAATGAAAATTTTACAATAAAAAATAATAAAATAAAATCTATTTTAGAATATAGAATAGAATATTCTGCAAACGGTGATAGTATAAAATATATTAATTTTGTTAAAAATTTTGATAATGAAGGGAATAAAATAGAAGAAATACTATACAATAATGACGGAAGTATTGGAATCAAACACAAATCATTCTATGATAAAGACAACAATAAAATAGAGGAAATTAACTTTATAAATGATAGTATTGTTGATTATAAATGTAAATATAAATTTAAAAATAATAATAAAGTTGAAGAAACAATATTTAATGGAGATGGCACTATAAGTTTAACTAAAGTTTTTATATATAATGACAAACAAAATATAGCAGAAGAAATTGAATATAACTCTGAAAACAAACAAGAAAATAAATGTACTTATGAGTACGACAACAATATTATTAAATACTCTGTTGCTAATTCTGAAGGAGAGATAGAGTGTAATTATATTTACAAATACGATTCAAACTCTAATTTAATAGAATGGGTTAGAACTTCTGAATCTTCAAAAACAAGTTTAAAACACACTTATGCTTACAATAAAGACAACAAAAAAATTTCTTGTATAAGATTTAAAAATAACCAAATCAGGAATAAATATACATACACATACAATAATTCAAATTATTTAATTGAAGAAATCCAATTCAATAAAAATGATATTCAAGATTATGCCATTAAATATTTTTATAATAATAATGGACTAGAAAGTTTTAAAAATGAATACGATTCAAATAATAAAATAAGTTCTAAAACAATTTACGAATACATGTATTTCTAATTAAATTTGTAGTAGCTGTTTAAATGTAATATATTGTTGTTGATAAAGAATAGTTATAAACTTATTAACTCGTTCTTCAACAGGACTAATCTTCTCCCCATACTTTTCTGCCAAATAGGAATATATTTGCTCTACTGTTCTTTTATCATCAATAGCGAGCCAAGTCTGAGAACCTAATTCATCAAGTTTGACTTTTATAAAATGTGATTTATTATTTGGTATTATAATCTTTCTTAAGCTGATATTTTTAAACTTTGGTATTAGAATATTAATATTCCCATTTTCACTAACTTCATACTGCATATTCCTGATAGGAATTAGATCTAAAAAGTTTGCTTGTTTAAGTATCTTTCGACGTTTGAAAAAATTCATTAAAAATAAAAATTAGATTAAATAAAAAAGGGATATTGCAAATATACAATATCCCTTAATATTATTAAATTAAAACATTAACTTGCAGCAGAAGGAGGTACTGGGTCGTTAGGATTTCCCGCATTATTTATAGGAATCTTAACTAATATGTAAGCAATAATAGCTACAATAATAGTACTAATAAAGAAAGAAGGTTTATCAAAAATTGCGAAAAGTTTAACATCAAAGAATGCTAAACCAGCAAACACCAGTCCCATTAGAGCCTCTCCAGCAATCAATCCTGAAGCTAATAAAACACCAACATTTTCAACTCTCACTTTCTGGCCTTCATTATGCTTTTTCTTTTCATTAAAAACATCTACTAATCCTTTTATTAAACCACCAATAAATATAGCAAAAGTAGTTTCAAGAGGTAAATACATACCAACACTAATTAACATTGGACTTTTTACTTGCATAAGTATTAATCCAAATCCCATAAGCATACCAACAATTATTAGAGGCCAAGCCATTTCTCCAGCAACAATTCCTTTAGAAAGCATTGCCATTAAACTTGCTTGAGGAGCTGCTAAATTCTTACCACCAAAACCACCGCCTCCAATTTTAATGTCACCTTCGTTTAATATCACAAGAACGCCAAACATTACAGAACCTGCAGCAATAACTCCGATAATATCTCCTATTTGCATTTTCCAAGGAGTACCTCCAAGAATATGTCCTGCTTTTAAATCTTGTAACATTTCGCCAGCAACAGCAGCAGAAACGCATACTATAGCAGCAACACCTAGTACAGCAGCAACACCTTCATTTCCTTTTACACCAAGAAGTACCATAATCAATGCAGTAACAACTAAAGCTGTTAAAGTTAATCCTGAAATAGGATTATTGCTAGATCCCATTATACCAACTAAATAACCAGAAACAGCAGCAAAAAAGAAAGCTAGAATAATCATTACAGTAGCTGCAACAAAAGCCACAAGAATAGATGTACTAAAAATTAAGTATGTAATCAAGAAAGTAGATATTGCAACACCTAAAATCCCAATCATAATCCAATTGAAATTAATATCTTTTTCCACTCTTTCTGTTTCTACAGCTTCTCCTGAAGCAGCTTTTTTAACATCATTTATAGAACGAGAAATTCCTGTAAATAAACTGTTTCTCATTTTATATAAAGTAAATCCTGCACCAACAAGCATTCCTCCAATAGCAATAGGACGAACAATAAATTTCCATACAGAATAAGAAGAATCAATCCAAACCATATTAATAGCTTCGTCCATTGAAGTAGCCTTACCATTTGCTATTAAAGCCGTAGCCAAAGTATCAACATCAATATTTGGTCCTAAGAAATAAAGAATAATAGGAGTTAATAATCCCCAAGCAATTAAACCTCCACTAAAGTTTAAAGCACCTAATTTAGGGCCAATAATATAACCAACACCCATATATGCAGGACTAATTCCAGGGGAACTCAATAACAAGCCTCCTTTTCCAAAGAAAGAAGTATTTGTTATAGCTTGTTTAGAAAAGAATATAAATTTTTCCCAAGTATAAGCAAAGAATTTCAAATCTGCTAAAGTCTTGATTATTGCTCCAGCAGCCATAGCTCCAAATAAAAATTTAGAACCATTTGTTCCGCCTCTACCAGCTTTATGTATTTCAGCAGCAGCAACAGATTCTGGGAAAGGTAATTCAGCATCTTGAGTCATAACTCTACGAAGTAAAGCGACAAACATAATACCAAGAATACCTCCTGATATAAGAATTAAAGTACTTGTAAAATAATTACCAGGAGTATAAAACTCTGGCCATATACCAGCTACAAAAAAAGCTGGCAAAGTAAATATTGCACCAGCCGCAACAGATTCACCAATAGAACCTACTGTTCGTGCAAAATTTTCTTCAAGGATGGAACCTTTCATGGCTTTAATTAGAGCCATTCCTATTACTGCGGCAGGATAAGTAGCAGCAATAGTCATCCCTGCCTTTAAGCCTAGATAGGCATTAGCAGCTCCAAGTACGACCGACATTATAAGCCCTATAATAAGAGCTTTTACTGTAAACTCGGCCATATTTGTTTCAGAGGAAACAAATGGAACAAATTTTCTTTTTTCAGACATCTTTCTTTAATTTTAAATGGTTAATAATAAAAAAAGCTGTCATATCATAATAATATGGCAGCCTAAAAGCAAATTAATATTTTATATAGTTATTCAGCAACTACTTCAAAATTAATATCTACAAGAACGTCTCTATGAAGAGTTATTTTTGCAGTATAACTACCTATTTCTTTTATGTTTTCTTCGTTATCAATAGTAATTTTCTTTCTGTCCACTTCAAAGTTATGCTGCTTTTTTATGGCATCAGCTAATTGAATGTTATTTATAGACCCATAAATTTTACCGCTAGGGGCAACTTTTGTTGCAATCTTCACAGAAATTGTTTTAAGTTTTTCTGAGAATTCAATTGCTGCGGTTTTTATTTTTTCTTCTTTAGAAGCTTTTTGTTTTTGCACTTCAGCAAAAACTTTTTTGTTTGATTCACTAGCAATAACTGCTAAATTTTTAGGAATTAAGTAATTTCTAGCATAGCCTGATTTTACTTTTACTATTTGATAAGTATTTCCTAGATTTTTTACATCTTCTTTTAATATAATTTCCATCTAATTACCTCCATTATTATTTTAACATATCTGCAACAAACGGTAAAATAGCCAAATGCCGAGCACGTTTTATTGCTACACTCATTTTTTTCTGATATTTTAAAGAAGTACCAGTTAATCTTCTAGGTAAAATTTTACCTTGTTCGTTAAGGAATTTTAAAAGGAAGTCTGCATCTTTATAATCAATGTATTTAATACCACTTCTTTTAAACCTACAAAACTTTTTCTTTTTAACATCTACCGTTGGTGGTGTTAAATATCTTATTTCTGAATTTGCTGTGTTTGCACTCATATCAATCCTTTATTTTAATTGTTATTTAAATTAACTTCTTCTGCTTCTTTTGCTATTTTAGATTTACCTAACATATTATTACGCTTTCTATAATTGTAATCAACAGCGTATTTATCTAGTTTTACGGTAAGGAATCTTAAAATTCGCTCATCTCTCTTAAAGCTAATTTCCAAATCAGCAACAACAGTGCTATCTGCCCTAAATTCAATTAGGTTATAAAATCCATTATTTTTCTTTTTAATAGGGTAAGCTAGTTTCTTTAACCCCCATTTGTCTATAAAAATAATTTCACAGTTTTTCTTTTCGAGGAATTCTACATACCCCTCGACCGCTTCCTTTACCTGATCATCAGATAAAACGGGATTCAAAATGAAAACGGTTTCGTATTGATTCATAATTATTTAAAGTTTTTAATTAAAAAAATTGAACTGCAAAGATAAATATTTTTTTAAATATCAATATATTACTACACAAATAATTCACAAAAATTTAAAATTACTCTTCAAAATAGCTATAATTATCTATATTTGCAATAAAAAAATAAATATTAATTAAGGAATAGAAAAAAATTATGAACAATTATGATCCAAGCCTTGTTGCAAATAAAAATAACAATATATACGGATTCCCATTTAATTTTAACAATTCAGAATTAATTCTCATACCTATTCCATGGGATGTTACAGTGTCTTATAACTCAGGCACATCAAAAGGACCTAGTTCCATTTTTAATGCATCATTTCAATTAGATTTATTTGATTCTTTGTATGGAAATGTTTGGAAAAAAGGTTTGTTTTATGATAAAGATATTAACTTTATAAATCAACTAAATGTTAAGCATAGGGGAATAAGCGAACAAATAATTAATGCGCTTGAAAATGGAACAGACATAAAAAATGATATTAACCTAGAAAAATTACAAAGAGAAATTAATTCTGCCTGCGAAGCAATGAACGACTTTGTTTTTAATAAATCTATTGATATTTTAAAATTAAATAAATGCGTTGGTATTATTGGAGGTGAACATAGTGTTGCACTTGGCAATATCAGAGCAATATCTAATTTTTATGATAGTTTTTCTATTTTACAATTTGACGCTCATTGCGATTTAAGGAAATCTTATGAAGATTTCAAATACTCTCATGCCTCTATAATGCGTAATGTTTTTGAAAATATTGACAAAGACTTTAATTTAGTACAAATTGGGATTAGAGATTATTGTGAAGAAGAAAATCAGTACTTAAAACATAACAAACAACGTATAAAATGCTTTACTGATGAGTATTTAAAAGAATCAATATATTGTGGTAAAAATTGGAATAATTTAACAGACGAAATAATAAGTAACCTAAAGAATGATGTTTACATTAGTTTTGATATAGATGGTTTATCTCCTCTAAATTGTCCAAATACAGGAACCCCTGTTCCTAGTGGCTTACAATTTGAAGAAGCTATATTTTTATTAAAAAAAATATATAAATCAGGAAGACGCATAATAGGGTTTGATTTGTGTGAAGTTGCACCAAATAAAATTGATATATCAAACGAACTTGATGCAAATATTGGAGCTAGGATTTTATTTAGTTTATCAATGTTAACATTGATGTCAAAAAAATAAACATAAAATTATATTAAGATGGATCAATTAACAGAATATCTAAGTCAATTTGTTTCAGCAGATAGAAAAGAAAAAATTGAAAAAGTTTTATCAAAGAGAACCAATTATTTAACTGTTGTTCTTGAGGATATATATAAATCACAAAATGCAAGTGCTGTTCTTAGAACATGCGAGTGTTTTGGAATACAAAATATTCACATAATTGAATCCAAACATAAATATGAAATAAATCCTGACGTTACCATTGGTTCAGACAAGTGGTTAAACTTACACTTTTACAATAGTTACGAAAATAATACCATTGAGTGTATAAATCAATTAAAAGCAAAAGGTTATAAAATAGTTGGAACAACTCCTCATGAACAAGATAATACAATTTATGATATAGAAGTAAATAGTTCTCCACTGGCTATAATCTTTGGTAGCGAAAAGCTTGGCTTGTCTCAAGATGCAATTAATAATTGCGACTATTTTCTTAAAATACCAATGGTAGGGTTCTCTGAAAGTTTTAATATTTCCGTTTCTGCAGCAATAACTATACAACACCTGCTATATAGATTAAAGCAATTAAGTAAAGACATTTACTTTTCCAAATCTGAATTAGACTCTCTTAGATTAAAATGGTATCAAAATAGCATCAAAAAATCCAAAATAATAGTAGAGGATTTTTTGAATAAAATAAAATAACAAATAACAAACCCATTGTAAAATTATTTTTAGTTTAATTCTTTATTTATCTTCTTTATATTTTCCTGTAAGAATATCCTCGTATGTTTTTGTATTTTTAAGTATAGGAATAGCTTTTTTTACATAAGGATCGTTTAATAAAGAAATTTGAATACGTCCTTTTTGAAAATAATATCTTGATGCTATTTCCTCTTTTAGTAAATCTTTTATTTCTTCTTTAAAATTATGTAAATCGGCTTCTTTATTGTGTTTTATTTTATCATACAAAACCTCGTAATCTTTTTGTATTTTATCAAAATATTTTTCTTCCTCTGCCGCTTTTTTTAATTCTTCTAGATTTGTCTCCGAATCAGTTACATAATCATAATCTTTTCCATCAAGAAATGCTATAAAGTCATCATATATAACATCACCTATTTCAAATTGATTAATTTCTTTTATACTACTATTTTTACTTTTAAACAAAGTTGCATAGTCGAAAATTAGTCTTTTTAGAATAAGGCTTGTTGAAATTTTACTTATATTTACTGGCTTTAAAACAATATCAGGAGTAATACCTCCACCATCATATACAACTCTGCCATTTTTAGTTTTATAGGCTGTAACTAAAGAATCTGGTATTTTCCCAACACTTCCATCCTCATTTCTATTGGAGTAATCAATAGCTTGAATGCAACGTCCACTTGGAATATAATATTTTGCTATTGTTACTTTCAACTGTGAATTATAATCAAGAGGAACTATATTTTGAACCAGTCCCTTTCCAAAAGTTCTTTCTCCAATAATAACAGCTCTATCTAAATCTTGCATGCTCCCAGATAGTACTTCTGAAGCTGATGCACTACGCCTATTAACAAGAAAAACTACAGGCATATTTTGTTCTATAGGGTTATTAGGTGTTGTATAAACTTGATTTTTTGATTGATTTTTACCTTTTGTACTAACTATAAGTTTATCTTTTTCAACAAATAAATTTGCAATAAACACTGACTCATGAAGCAACCCTCCTCCATTATCTCTTAAATCAAATATTAAAGATTTTATATTGTAGGATGATTTTAATGCATTCAAAGCATCTCTAACCTCATTTGTTGCATTTTGAGTGAAACTATTTAGTTTAATATATCCAATATTATCATCAATTAATCCATAATATGGGATATTATCTAACTTTATTTCTTCTCTCTTTATATTTAATTCAAATGTTTTGTTTATAGTTTCTCTTTTAACTAATATTTTTACATTAGTTCCTACTTGTCCTCGCAAAATACTACTAATATCACTTGGATCTTTTTCTTTAGTTGATTTGCCATCTATTTCAAGAATAACATCACCAGGTTGAAGATCATTTTTGTTAGCAGGAGTATTCAAATATACTTCTGATATTACAGGGAGTCCTTCTTTTGAAAATATCATTGCCCCAATACCGCCATATTGCCCTGTAGTCATAAATTTGTAATCTTCCACATCTGACTCTTGAATATAATTTGTATATGGGTCTAATGATTCGAGCATACCATCTATTGCATTACTTATTATTTTCCCTGGTTCAATTTGGTCAACATAATTAATATTTAATTCTTTTATTATAGAATGGAATATTTCGAGATTTTTTGATACCTCAAATAGATTATCTGAAAAATTTAAAAAGAAAAATGAAGATACAATTATAAATAGTATAAAAAAAGACTTTTTTATTTTATTTGCAAACACTTTTAACTTATCCATTTTTTCAAAATTTATTAATTATTTTAGCTTAAATATAATTTATTTTAAGGAATAGGATCATATCCACTTCCTCCCCATGGATGACACCTAGAGATACGTTTTATTGTTAAAAAAAAACCTTTAAATGGTCCATGTTTTTTTAAAGCTTCTACACCATAGTTAGAACATGTTGGGTTAAACCGACAAGATGCTCCAAAAAAAGGAGAAATAGAATATTGATAAATTTTAATTATCAATATTAATATCGTTTGAAGTACTGTTTTTATTATGTTCATTACTAATTATTTTTTGCAACAATGGTATAATGCTTTTTTCTATTTCAATGAAGCTTAATTCTTTTTTTGCAACATAGAGCAAAGATAATTCAAATTGTTTGTTTTTATCAATACAAAATTGATAAAAAAAATCTTTATTTAATCTATATACTTCTCTAACTAACCTTTTTATTCTATTTCTTTGGGTCGCTTTTTTTATATTTCTTTTTGGAACTATAATTAGCATCTGTGCAGGTGTATCTAATCTTGCTTCATTATAAAGTAAATTAAATGGGTATTGCCATAAAGCCGTTCCTTTTTCAAGTAATTTTTTTATTTTTACTTTACTACAAAGCTTTTCTTTTTTTGTGAATTTATTATTCATTAAAATATTAAAAGAAATCTATTTTTCTTTTTTTGTATATTTTCTTTTAACCTTTTCTTCTAGCTTATTTTTGACACTTTCTTGCTTTCTTAAATCTGCATTAGCTTTCTTTCTTGCAATTTGAGTTTCCTTTTTGGGAGGTTTCTCTGCTTTTATTTTGCTAATAACCTTTTTTGTTGTGACAATTTGAATTTCCTTTTGGGGAGATTTTTCTGCCTTTATTTTGCTAGTCACCTTTTTTGTGGCAATTTGAGTTTCCTTTTTTTTATTATTTTCATCAGCCTTATTTACTTTACTTTCTTCTTTTGCTATAGCTTTAAATGATTTTATTAAAGATTCTAATTGCTCCTTATCAACAGTTGTTTTTTTTGTAGAACCTTTTTTACGGCCCCTCTTTTTGGGTTCACCTAAAACATTAATATCTGTTTTATTTGCTTTTACCTTATTTGTATTTTGTTTTTTAACTTTATCTTTTATATCTTTTTTCTTGCTTAAATCCTTTTTATTTTTTTTCTTCTTATCCTTTATTTTTTTTTCTTCTTTTACCTTTTTCTGTTTCTTATCAGCATTTTCATCCTTTGCTGATGGTAAAACTGTTCTTACATTAGGCTTTCCCAAATCTTTTCCTGTAACATATAACTCTAAAGCACTTGTCATTGATGGAGCTATTGATGTTGGAATTTCTATTTCTAGCTTTAATCCTGCATCCTTTATTGCTTGACAAGTATTTATTCCAAAACCAGCAAATTTCATATTTGGCTTAATATCTTTAAAATTCGGATAGCTTTCTAATAAAGATTTAACCCCGTTTGGGCTATATAAAGTGATTAAATCAAAACTAAAAACATCAATATCTTTCAAATTGTTAGATACACTATTATATACAACCGCTTTAACAAATTTGATTTTACTTTCCTCAAAAAGAGTTACTGTTTCGTTATTTGTATCTCCAGAACAAGGCAATATATATTTGTCATTACTATTTTTCTTAAGCAATTCTATTAATTCTAAAACATTTTGCTTAGGATAAAAAACTTTTCTCTTTCTATACTGTATATACTTTTGAATATACAAAGCTATAGATTCTGAAGTAAAAAAATACTTTGTTGATTCTGGCATTTCTACGCGTAATTCTTTCAATAAATAGAAAAAATTATCTATTGAATTTTTGCTCGTAAAAATTACAGCATTATAATCAAGCATATTAACTCGAAGTTTTCTAAATTCTCTAACACTTAGAGGTTCTATTTTAAAAAACTTATGAAATTTAATATTTAAATCATACTTTTTTATTAAGTCAAAATAAGGCGTTTTTTCCAGTTCTTTTGGTTCTGGTTGCGATATTAATATATTCTTTATTTTCAAGGTTTAAAAGTTTTAATATTAATTAATTAGAAAATATAAATTTTCTTTTTTGACCATTAATAACTTAAATATTATTAAATATGGAAATAATTCAAGAATGCAAAAATACAAAATAATATAAATCGGAGGAATTTTTTGCATAATATTATCTATAAATATTATCTTAAGTATCCTTAGAATACTTACTAATAAATACATAACAAAAACTATAATAAAAATATTTATAGATAACTCTAAACTAATACTAGAATATTTCATTATTAAAAATATCGGAAAAATTAACAACGCAACAAACATATCATACAAGTAGATGTTCTGATTATATATGAAAGATATTTTTGGTGTTTCAAAAACTAATCCTATAAATTTGCTAAACAACAATTTAAATATAAATAAAAAAAATATTATTCCAAAAATTTTAACAAATAGAAACAAATTATAAAAAGCTGTGTTGCTAAATAAATTATAAATATTAGGATAACTATAAACAATAAAAGTAAAAGATAAAGTAAATAATAAAAATGAAAATCTAGATTCTGATTTACTTATTTCTAAATAATTATCTCGGACTGATTGATTAGACAGACCACTTGAAAATATGTATTTTAACTTTTTATTAAAATATATTCCAAAAATATTTTTGTAAACAACTAATAGCAAAAAAAACAAAAGCACAATATAATTAAACCAAACATCATTATCTTTCTTTATAGTTATCTCATAATTAGTGTTTATGTGTGATTTTTTAGAAATTATTGATGCTATTTGCTCTTTTTTATAATATAAATATTCAGGAAAAAAACTTTGATTATGATTATATGAATAAAATGAAGAAATACTATCTTGCGAAACTATTGTATCATTTAAGTCATAATTATTATAAAAGCCTACATGATAGTATATAAAGTTATAGTCTTCTAACATCTTATTATCAAATAAAAAAAATTACAACTGCAAATATACTATCTTTGAAATTATAAAATCAATTTATAACAACAAGCGTGATAAAATACCATGGATATTATAAATTTGAATAGATTTTTAGTTTATACATTTTATAGGACAATGTCAATATTTTTTTAGAATTGGTATTTGTAACTTAATTTTAGTCCCTTCCCCTACTCTGCTTTCAATATCAATACTTCCTTCAAGAACATCCACGCAGCGTTTTATAATAGATAACCCTATACCTGTCCCTTGTATGTTTTCTACATTTTCAGCTCTAAAAAATGGCTCAAAAAGGCGTTTTAAATCATTGTCAGAAATACCAATTCCATAGTCATTTATTTCAAACTGAATCATATCTCCAACTTTAATAATATTTGCATCTACAACCTTACTATTTCCTGAATATTTAATAGCGTTAGATAATATATTTACAAATATATGATTTAGCAATGATTTATCTATGTATATGTCACCTAAATTTGTATTTACATTCAAATTTAGCTTCATATCTAAAGAATAGTTTGCAAACACATCTGTAATTAAATCTTTTATAAATATTTCAAAATTAGTCTTAACTGGTTTGAATTCGAGCTTTCCACTTTGATCTTTATTCATTAAAGTTATTTCATCTAACATTACTGTTAGATTTTTTATTGCAAAATGCATTCTCCTATAACAGTTTGCTTTTTTCTCAATATCCATTTTCTCTCCATGCTTTTCTAATAAATATAGATTTGAAGTTATTCCATGAAGTGGTGTTCTAAATTCATGTGATACTGTAGAAATAAACCTATTTTTTAGATGATTTAATTCTTTCTCATAATTTAAAGCATTAACAATAAGTTGCTCTATTTGCTTTCTTTCTGTAATATCTTGACAAGTCCCATAGTATATTCCAACACCCTTACTTTTTTCAATAACTGAAATATTAATTAAATTCCCATCATTCTTTATTATTCTAATTTCATAACTACCAGCGTAATCTAAATTTTCAATATTTTGGATATATATATCTATCCTTTCGTTAAACAAATATTTGTCATCATCGAAAATATAATTTTCAACAAAATCATTTAAAGGGATTTCAAGATTACTAATATTCATTTGATTACTCAATCCAATTAAGGCTTGAGTTTCTTCATTTATTATTATAACATTATTTTTGACATTAATTTCCCAATATCCTAATTTAGCCAAATTTTGAGCTTCACTTAGATTCTTCTCATTTTCTTTAAGTTTTATTTCTATCAATCTCTTTTCCGTTATATCCTCTTTTATTGCAATATAATTTACAATATCATTATTTTCATTAAATATTGGTGCAATCGTTGAAAATTCCCAATATAAATCTCCATTTTTCTTTTTATTATGAAACTCGCCTCGCCAAACTTTACCTTCTGTTATTGTCTTCCATAAAAATTCATATTGTTCTTTAGGCATATCTCCTGATTTTAGAATTCTTGGGTTTTGACCTTTTGCTTCGTCAAAACTATATCCAGTAATTTCTGTAAAAAATTTGTTTACATATTCTATATTACCCTCTATATCTGTTATCACAATTGCATTTGCACTTTGTTCTACTGCAAAACTTAACTTTAGTATTTGCTCTTCTGCTATTTTCTTTTCTGTTATATCTAATATAGAATACGAAACTCCTAGTATTTCTTCTGTATTTAAATTATAAACAGGCATGTAAGTTATGTCCCAGTAAAGAGTTTTGTCAGAAATATTTATTTTCTTTATATAATTTATTTTCTCCCCTTTAAGACTTTTCTGAAAATTTTGTTTAAAAAATTCAATCTCCTCTTCACTTCTAAATTTAATAACAAAGTCTAAAAAACTATCACCATTATTTAACTCAATATTAAAATAATTAAGAAGATTATCATCTGCAGTTTTATTTAAGTAAATAATTTTATAATCAGGATCAAGAAAAGCATGATTTTGAATAGTATTATCAATAATAGCTCTAAGATCTGCCTCTGATTTTGCTATTTTGTTAGTTAATTCTAGTGTATATTCTAGCGATTGACGGAGCTCTTCTCCACTTGTCCTCAACTCTTCATTTAATGATTGTAAATCTAACAATAAAATATCTTTTTCACTTTCTGCAGTTTTTCTTTCTATTATTTCTTTCTCTAATTGTATATTTTTTATTATTAATTCTTCATTTTTTGATTCAATCTCTCTTGTTAAATTAATTTCTTTAACACATTTATCTAATGACTGAAATAAACGCTCCCCATCAACAGGTTTTAAAATATATTGGTCAACACCTAGATTAATAGATGCAATAAAGTATTCAGAATCACTATGAGCTGTAGTTAATATAACCTTTACTGTCTTATTTATCTTTCTTATTTCCCCAATCATAGCTAATCCATCCATTTGTGGCATTTTTATATCTGAAATAACAACATCTGGATTTAACTGCTTAAATAGCTCTAACCCTTGCAAACCATTTTCCGCATAATAAACATTAGAAAATCGTCTTTTTAAAATACGAATTAGAACATCTCTGACATTTTTTTGATCCTCAACATATAATATTTTTACATCTTGATTTAATAAACTATTCATGTTATAGTGAATTTAAATTTTATTACTTAATTTACTTCTCAAACAATTAATTTTGTTATTATATCAAACCTTACTCCTCCATCTATATTTTGCCCATTCAGCTTACCTCCCATATTCTTTTCTATAATAATCTTAGACATATACAAACCAATCCCAGAACCATTGACATCATCTTTTGTCGTAAAATATGGATCAAAAATCTTATGTAATATGTTCTCATCTATTCCTCCTCCATTATCAGAAATGCTACATACGCAATAATCATTAACAGCTTCTATTTTTATTACAACACGTCCGTTTTGTATGCTTCTTTCAATTATTGCATCTTTTGAATTGTTTATTATATTTAATACAACTTGTGCATACTCATTTTGATACCCTATTGTCATTATGTTTATTTCATTTTTAAAATCAATAATAATATCATTATCTTTGAAACTAGCATTTACAAAAGAGATTGCTTTATTTATAACTTCATTTACAAAAAACTCTTGCCGTTCCTTTTCTGGTTTAAAAAAATGACGAAAATCATCTATTGTTTGCGACATATGCTGAATTATCTGAGAAATTTCTCCAACTTCTTTTTGCAAATACTCCGAATTTAATTCGTTATTTTTTTCCGCCTCCTTTAAATCAAAAACCATTAAGCTTAATGAATTTAATGGCTGGCGCCATTGATGTGCAATATTACCTATCATTTCTCCCATTGCTGCTTGACGTGATTGCATTAACATTAATTCATCCTTGATTCTACTTTTCTCTACCTCTTCATTTACTTGTTTTTCAAGATTATCATTCCAATTTTGAAGTAATTCTTTTTGACGTTCCAGTTCTTTTTCTACTTTTTTCCTGCTTATAATCTCATTCTGCAATTTTATATTCAAACTTAACAAATCTGTATTAATCTTTTCCAATTCTTGTATAGATTTTTCTATCTCTATTTCATAATTCTTACGTTCTATAATATCTCTAAATGAAATTACTCTGGTTTTTTCTCCTTTATAATTAGTCAAAACAGAATTTATTTCTGCGGGAAAAATTGTTCCATCTTTTTTCAATAACTGAATTTCATAAGTTCCTACGTAATTATTATTTATTTTCTCAAAAACCTCCATTTGGCTACTTTTATCTATAACTTCACTTATTGAGTTTAATGCTATTAACTCTTCTTTATCGTTATATCCTAAAATTTTTATAGCCGAATTATTAACTTCTATAATTTTATCTTTTGAATGAATTATAATTCCTTCAAAAGCCAACTCTGCCAAATTTCTACTCCTTTCTTCACTCTCCCTCAAATTTGCCTCTAACTTTTTCCTATATATAATCAATGCATATAACTCCACAAAACTTTTAACAACAGTTAGAGTCCCTTCCGAATATTGCTCTGCTGAATTTGCTAACCCCACTAACCCTAAAAGCTCGTTATCAAACAAAACTGGATAACCCATAAAATTCTTCAACGGAATGTGGCCTAAAGGAATACCCACAGACTTTAAATGCTTTTTAGGTTCATTTGTATAAAAAGGTTTTCGTGTATTTAATGCATGACCCCACAAACCATTATACGTTCCATCTGCCGACACTGGAAAAGTTATTCTATTATGTGCATAATTTTCAATATTACATTGCCCCGCAAGCATTTCTGTTAAAGAATATGAATTAAAATCTTTTGTAATTGGATCTATTACTCCAACAAATCCATGTTCACTCGAAGTCGCTTCTTTAATATAAAAATTAATATCAGCTGAAATCTTTTCAATTGAAGAGTTATAATCTATAATATGTTTTGAAAACTCAGAAAGAGAAGTATTTATTTTTAATTGTTTCTTTAATTCAAGCTCTGACTTCAATAGTTTTTGGTTTAACTCTGTTAATTCTTTCAAAACTCTACCTAATTGACTATCCTTATTCATAAGGAATTCATTCACTTCTAAAGATTTTTTGTATAAATTATCTATTCTTTCCTCATGCATCTTCCGGTCATCTATAAGAATAGCATTAGCTAGTATTCCATTTATAACACCATCATTCAATAAGTTAGTTACACTTACCTCAGCCCAATGATAAATACCTATTTTATCCTTTACTCTATATTGTACTTGCTTTTTTTGATTAAATTTTTCTTTTAAAATATTAAATTCATCCATTACAGTAGGAAGATCATCTGGATGAATTATTTCAAGCGCTTTTTTATTTCCTAACAATTCTTCTTTATTATAACCTAGAATAACTGAAACATTATCACTAATATATTTAACTACCCCCGACTCATCCAATATCATAATAACATCAAATGAATTTAAAATTAATGTTTTATAATACTCCTCCCTTTTTTTTCTATCTAATTCAACCTGCTTTCTTGCTGAAATATCTCGCATTATTACTAGCAATCTATTATCTGGCAACAAGCTTACAGTCATCTCTACATCAATACAATAACCTTCTTTATGTTTTATCTCCAATTCTTCCAATACTTTGTTTTCCATAATACATCTTGCATACACATCTTGCAATCTGGTCACATATTCTGGTTTAACCAAATCCAAAATATTAAAACTTAAAACATCATCTCTTAAATAACCTAATAATTTGCAACCAGCTGGGTTAGCATCAATAAAATCGCCATCAACTGTAGCAACATAAATTGCCTCTGTTGAATCATTAAATAGCGTTTTATAGCTTACCATTGTTGTCTTCAATTGATCATTCAGCTCAAACACATTCGTTATATCTGTAAAACGTTCAATACCACCCAATATATTTCCTTCTATGTCTTTTAAGTACTCTTTATTCTTTTTTATATACTTTCTTTCTCCACTCTTAGTTATTATAGAACATTTCGATGTATCCAAATAAAATTTTTCTGAATTTTCGTCAAATAAGGAACAATATTTTTCACAAGGATATGAAGTAAAAGTTGTACATAACTTCCCTATTATCTCCTCTGCCTTATATCCTGTAATATCTTCCGCACCTTTACTCCATGATGTTATTATTTTATCTTTATTTACAGTATATAACGCACTATCTGAACTTAAATCTTTTTCTATGTCTTTTTCTTTCATAGTAAAATTACTAACTAATTTTGTTAAAAATGCGAAACTCTACTCCATCATTAACATTCTCCACTTCCATATACCCTCCCATATTTTTCTCTATTATATTTTTTGCCATATATAAGCCAATACCCGATCCCTCCCTATGACCTTTTGTTGAAAAATACGGTTCAAAAATTTTGTTTATTATTTCTTTTGGAATATTTCCTCCATTATTAAATATCTTAACACAAGCATTATCTTCCATTTTTTCTATTGTAATTCTTATTAATGGATAAACTGGGTTCTCTTTCAACAACGCATCCTTTGCATTATTAAGAATATTTATAATTGTCTGAGCATACTCATTTGGATAACCATAAATACTTAAATGCTCATAATTATCAAATTCAATATTTATATTTGTATTAAAAAAACTAGTATTAATAAACTGGATTGACTTATTTATTGCTTCTGGCAAACTAAATAATTTCTTATCTTTATTGGGTTTAAAAAAATCTCTAAAATCATCTATTGTTTGTGACATGTTTTGAGTCAATCTTTGCAAATCTGCATTACATTTGTCCATATACGCTTCTGTCAACTCTTTGCATTTATAGGCCTGATTGATATCATAAATAATAAGAGCTATAGTATTCAAAGGCTGACGCCATTGATGCGCTATATTACCTATCATTTCTCCCATTGCTGCCTGACGGGATTGAATTAATAACATCTCCTCCTTTTTCCTATTCTTTTCCACTTCCTCCGCAACCCTTTCTGCTAAATGCTTATTTATATCCTCAAGTTTATTACTCTGTTCAAATATTTGCAACTCCATTTCTTTCCTTTCACTAATATCCCTACTTATAAAAAACATCTCTTTATGATTGCCCGCTTCATCATCTATAAACATTCCATTCGTCTCAAAATAAAAATCTTCCCCATTTTTCTTTAACCCTCTATATTCCGAAACGCCCAAAAGATTACCTTGAAGCATTAATTCAAATCCTCTTTTTACAGCTAATATTGATTCTTCATGAAAAAACTCTAAAACATGTTTACCTATTGTTTCCTCC
>MEOD01000009.1:13854-14752 GCA_001768555.1 Bacteroidetes bacterium GWF2_29_10 | reverse complement strand
TACCATCAGGAGAATTTTTTATTAACAATCTTAATCTTTGTTCCTTCTCCCTAAACTCATTTTCTTGAGTCCTTATCTCCGTTATATCCTGAATATATCCTTTTAAAAATCGTAAATTCCCTTGATTATCTAATTCTATAAATGATTTTATTATTGCTATTCTTTTTTCATTTAAATTAATAAACCTAAACTCATCATCATAATAATCCTTATCTTCTATTGATTTTAAAACATTATATCTTACTCTTTCACTATCCTCCGGTATTAAATACTTCAAAAACAATTCTAAATTTGCATTCTCTGAATTTGGTTGCAAACCAAATATGCGGTAAACATCATCAGTCCATTCCATTTCTAACGTCTTAACATCAAGCTTCCAATGACCCAAATTAGCCATAGCTGATGCTTCTAGCAATCTTTCCTGCAATTCTTTTATTATGTTTTCTGCCCTTAAACTATCCGTTACATCTTTTGCAACAGATAAACTTATTTCATTCCCTTCAAAATCAATAGTACTAACGCAACTTAACTCAACATCCATTAAAGCCCCGCTCTTACTAATATAACGACACATAACACTGTTAATATATCCTTCATCCCAAAATTTTGGCATAACAGACTCTGTGCATCTTCGTGCTGACTCTTCATCCATAACATAAATATACGGTTTCCCTATTATCTCTTCAAAAGAATACCCCGTTTTATCTAGCCAGCGTCTATTTACATTACAAATCCTACCATTTTTATTTATTGAATACATCATAACTGGTGCATTCTCATAAATATGATAAAACCATTTCGACGTTTTCTCCAATACCTCTTGCTTTTCTATCAATTTATTATTTAATGATGACGTAAATTCCAAATTTTGCCTTAACTCTTCCTCATTTGTTTTTAA
>MEOD01000009.1:0-13817 GCA_001768555.1 Bacteroidetes bacterium GWF2_29_10 | reverse complement strand
CATTTTCAAGTCGATCTCTTCATGCAAATGTTTATTCATCTCAACCAAGTCATTCGTACGCTCACTTACAATCAACTCTAAATTATTATTTAATTCATTCAAATTATGTATTGCAGATCTAACATGCTCACTCATCACACTAAAACTCTCTGCCAATCTACCAATATCGTCACTGCCTATTATTTTTATTTCCAAATCATAATTACCATTTGATATCTCACGCACATCATCTATCAGTTTTTTTATTCGCTTTCCAATATTTTGCGATATTAAAAAACTTAACAACAATATTATTAATACTGATAATACAGTTAAAACAAACATCGAAGTCATTATATTATTAGACTCAACCTTAAGCTTATTAACCTCTAAAGCATTGCTCCTTTTTACTCTATCTTTTAATGCTAATATTAATTTTTTTATAGAAACATACTCAACTTCTGTTTTCTTAAAATAACTTTCATCAAAACCTTGATTTCCACCTATATCTAATTGTATTTTATTATTTAAATTTTCTAAATAAGTAAAATGTCTTGCAATTAAAATACGAATAACCGAATCAGTTTTATTACAATTATTAATCTCCCTTAACTTAACATAATCTTCATGAATTTTCGCATTAATTAAACCTGCATTCTTCAATGCATTAGATTTATCATTCAAACTCTGCTCAAATAGCAAACTTTCATACTCTCTCAACAAATCAGAGCTCGCCTCTATATCCTTTATCTTATCTATTAATGGCAACCATGTTTCATGCGACTGCTTTATATTGCTATGAATATTCCTTAAACTGGAATAATCATAAACTCCCTGCAAAAGATGCAGCAATAATATTATAAGAAAACCCAATAAAAGCTTCCTATATATACTTAAATTATTTATCCAGCTCATGAGTATGTATTTTTAATTAAAAAAAAACAGAACTTGCTTCAATTAATTTCAAAAATACACATAAATAATAAAAATCACACTTCTAAATTCAATTATATTCTAATTTAGGAATTTTTCGTACAACTTGACTCCCTATTATAAATTTATCATTTTACACGAAATAATGCATTGTAATCTAATTTATTCATCAAAACTTTTAAACAAACCCAAAAAAAAACTATTTTGATCCACCCTAAAAACACCACATCATAAAATTCTACTTTTCAGAACTGTCATTAATTTTTAAATCATTCAACTCTTTCAACATTAACAATTGTTCATTTTCAACATCTTGTTTAAGCTTTCTCCTCTTTCTATAAAAATCAAGCATAATATCCTTTTTTGTTTTATTCCTGTTTTTATGTAAATCAATAAAATAGTCATAAAATAAAGGAATAAATGTCAATATCAACATAAACATAAATAAAAAATAAGTATACATAGGATAGAAAAATATATAATTCTCATTCCCATAACGCTTCAAAACGTAATCAATTCTTCCAACTCCTCCCAATTCCTCTTTACTTATAATGATTGCCACATAAACCATCTTCCAGTTCCAAGCTAACCATGAAATAATAAGAAAATACCAATTATTTAAAAACCTAAACATATCATATATTTTAACTTTTCTCATAACTCAATATTTAATTTTGCAAATCCATCACCTACTCTATCTCAGCTTTTTGGCAATCCGCTGTTTTATATTTAAATATTTTTAAATAAGTTTTACAAAACACTTAAACAAGTATATTAAAATCAAAATACAAATATATAAACTAAAAATAATTAAAACAAACTTTTTTTTCAAAAATTTTTAATATAAATATTATTTTGTTTATCCAGTCTGTAATACCTCTTTATTACTCTTTTTTTCCTTAAGCCTCAAAGATACGACTTCTTAGTTGCCAATTGCGTAAGCGTCTGAAAAAAAACATGCCACATTCCTAGAGCCAAAGGTACGGCATTTTCAAAAAAAATACTCAATTTCATCCATATAATATTTTCTCTTGTCATAAAATAGATTTACACAAAAAATTAGAATTATGAAAAAAGCTGTAAATTTATTTCAGGATTATCAAATTACAAACAGTAATGGGATGGAGAAATATTAATTTTATTTTGTGATAAAATAGTTTTTTTCATCCATTCTTATTAAAGAAAATTATTACATCGTAGAAGGTCATTCCTAGTTACACTTTATCTAATGAAAATTATTAACAACCAAAAGTCGAACTTTTTTTAAGCAAGCCTTATTTAATTTCTAAATACTATCTGTTCGTCAAAAGCATCTATAATAATTTCCCTTTCTTTGTCTATTGTGTTTTTTAGTATCATTTTGGACAATTCGTTTAAGATTTTTCTTTTAATAATTCTTTTTAAAGGCCTAGCTCCAAGTTGAGGGTCATAACTTAATTCAGATAGCAAATCAATAGCATATTCAGTAATTGATAATTTAATATTATTTTCTTTAAGTTTGTCTATTAAATTATTGATATTTATTTTAACTATATCTTTTATTTCATTCTTACTTAAAGGAGCAAACATTATTATTTCATCAATGCGGTTAAGAAATTCAGGTCTAATAGTTTTTCTAAGTAGTTGAAAAACGTCGGTTTTTGTTTTTTCTAATATTGATTCCTTTTCATTATCATTAAATAATTCAAGTCTTTCTTGAATTATATGAGAACCAATATTTGAAGTCATTATGATTATAGTATTTTTAAAATCTGCTGTTCTACCTTTATTATCAGTTAATCTTCCTTCATCAAGAACTTGTAATAATATATTAAAAACATCAGGGTGAGCTTTTTCAATTTCATCAAGCAAAACTACAGAGTATGGTTTTCTTCTTACGGCTTCTGTTAATTGTCCCGATTCCTCATAGCCAACATATCCAGGAGGAGCTCCAATTAACCTAGAAACTGTATGTTTTTCTTGATATTCAGACATATCTATTCTAACAAGAGCAGAATCATTGTTAAACAAGAACTCTGCAAGAGCTTTAGCTAATTCTGTTTTACCCACACCAGTTGTGCCTAAAAAAATAAATGAACCAATAGGTCTTTTTGAATCTTGGAGTCCTGCTCTACTTCTTCTAATTGAGTCAGCAACTGCATTTATTGCATCATTTTGCCCAATAACTCTTTCATGAAGTCTCTCTTCAAGGTTTATTAGTTTTTCTCTTTCGCTTTGTACCATTTTTGAAACTGGTATTCCTGTCCATTTTGAAACTATTTCAGCAATATCTTCTGCGTCAACTTCTTCTTTTAGCATTGGATTATCTGCTTGAATAATATTCAATTCTTTTTTTAGACTTTCAAGATTAGCATCTGCATCTTTAATCTTTCCATATCTAATTTCTGCTACACGACCATAATCCCCATTTCGTTCTAATTGTTCTGCTTCAAATTTGAGGTTTTCAATCATTGATTTAGTATCTTGTATTTTATCTACAATTTCTTTTTCCGATTTCCATTTAGCTTTTAAAACATTTATTTCCTCTGAAAAGTTTGAAATTTCTCTATTTAATTCATCTAATTTAATAAGATCATTTTCTCTTTTAATTGCTTCTCGTTCTATCTCCAACTGCATTATTTTTCTTCCAATCGCATCAATTTCAGTAGGAACAGAATTTATTTCAAGCTTCATTTTTGATGCAGCTTCGTCAATTAAATCTATAGCTTTATCTGGGAGGAAACGTTCTGAAATGTATCGACTAGAGAGTTCCACAGCAGCAATAATGGCTTCATCTTTTATTCTAACCTGATGATGAGTTTCGTATCGTTCTTTAAGGCCTCTTAGTATAGAAATTGCATCAATAATAGAAGGTTCTTCAACCATTACTATCTGAAAACGTCTTTCTAGGGCTTTGTCTTTTTCAAAATATTTTTGATATTCCTTTAAAGTTGTGGCTCCTATAGCTCTAAGTTCTCCTCTAGCAAGTGCAGGTTTAATAATATTTGCAGCATCCATAGCACCTTCAGAAGCTCCAGCACCAATAAGAGTATGTATTTCATCAATAAACAATACAATTTCTCCATCCGAATTAATTACTTCTTTTATTACGGCTTTTAGTCTTTCTTCAAACTCACCTCTAAATTTTGCTCCAGCAATCAACGCCCCCATATCTAAAGAATAAATAATTTTTGATTTTAAATTTTCAGGCACATCTCCTCTAATAATTCTATGTGCTAAACCTTCTGCTATAGCTGTTTTACCAACACCAGGCTCCCCGATAAGTATTGGATTGTTTTTTGTTCTTCTTGTTAAAATTTGTAATATTCTTCGAATTTCTTCATCACGTCCAATTACAGGATCAAGCTTTCCCGAAAAAGCTAATTGATTTAAATTTTTCGCATATTTATTTAGAGAATTATATGTTTCTTCTGCGTTTTGCGATTTTACACTTTCTCCTTTTCTAAGGTCATTGATTGCAATTTTAATTCCAGACTCTGTTAGTCCATTATCTTTAAGCAGATTTGCAGTCGTATCTTTCCCTACAATAATACCTAACAATATATGTTCAAGCGAGATGAATTCATCTTTGAATTCTTTCATGAAATTATTTGCACTAACCAGTGCATTATTTGCATCTTTTGAAAGATAGATATCTGCGCCAGTTATTTTAGGGAGAGAATTTATAATATTTTCTAAAACTTTATTTACTATATTTAAGTTAATTTCATTCTTTTTTAAGATATATGGAATAACTGTTTCTTCATTTGCAAGCATAGCTTTTAAAATATGACTATTTTCTATAGCCTGATTCTGGTTATGTGATGCTATTTCTTGTGCCTTTTGAATTGTTTCCTGAGATTTTATTGTAAAATTATTTAAGTTCATTTTTATTTATTTTTATTTTAATAAACATACTCAATTTGTTTGCCATATAAAATAATTGCAATTTTGACATGTATAATAATTGGAATTGCGACAATTTGTCGGCTTTTTTGTATTAATAATTATTCGTAATTAGCAATTTGTTTAAGCATTTTTAATTAGTAATTAATAGTTGTTAAAAAAAATAATGTACTTTTGTCAAAAAAACTATCAAAAAATATAATATTAATTTTGATACTATGAAGAAAAATTTGTTTTATTTATTACTATTGATTTTAGTTTTTGGTTGCAATTCAGACAATCAAACGAATGAAAGTGAAAACTTTGACCAAATTGCAGAAAAAAGTAAAAAGGTTCAGGTCGCAAAAGAAGAAGTTGTCAGACTACTTAAATCATTTCCAAGTCCATTGGAAATAACATCATTAATTAAACAATCTGGAGCAGGTTATGATGAAGATATTTTAAATAATGTAAATAAAGTTTCATCTTATAATACTTCTTTTAACAAAGCATTAAATTTAGGTATATATGGAGCTGATTTAGGTTACGTGAATATATACGAAAAATCATTTTCTGCAATGAAATATTTAGAAGTAGTTAAGTCTTTAGCTGATGATTTAAAAGTGGGTCATTTTTTTGATTTTAATACTCTAAAAAGATTAGCATCTAATAATAAAAATATAGATTCTCTTATTTATATATCAACATCTAGTTTTGAAAAGATGAATAATTATTTGTCTGATCAAAACAGAGGTAATGTTAGTACTTTAATACTAGTAGGAGGATGGCTAGAAGGCTTATACATTTCTACTCAAATGGTAAAAAAAACAAACAATAAAGACTTAATAGAAAGAATAGGAGAACAGAAAGTAGCTCTTAATGATATATATATATTATTGGCAATTTATAAAAATGAACCTAATTTTGCAAAATTAGTTAGTCATTTCGAAGATTTAAAAGAAACATACAAGAATATTAATATTACTTACGAATATGCAGAACCAACAACAAAAGAAGTTGACGGAATGTTGATTATTGAGGATAATACTCGAAGTAGCGTAAATATAAATGACCAACAATTACAAACAATTATAAATAAAATATCAGAAATAAGAGCTGAAATTGTTAATACTAAATAACTATAGAGAATAATGAAAAAGTTTATATCAATAATTATAATTTATTTATTTGCAATAAATGCTTTTAGCCAAAGTTCAAATTGCAATAGTTTTGACTTTCTTGATAACTGCGCCCAAGAATTAGGAGATTTTACTTTTATAAAATCTTATAATGTAAAGTTAGAATCTGCAAAACCAAGCTCAGGAAATAAAACAGAATTTCAATATATTTTTAGCAAAGGACACACGTATATTATTGTTGTTTGTGGAGGAAGCGATAAAGAAATGATTTTGAATTTATTGGATAAAGACAAAAAGAAAGTGTCAAGCAATTACAGCAAAGAAACCAAGCAATATTATCAAAAATTTCAATATAATTGCAATTCAACAGGCGTTTATTATTTAGAGGCATCATTTAAAGGTTATAATAATGGTTGTGGAGTTGTTATATTAGGGTTTAAAAAACCACAGTAATATTACAAATTTATTTATGAAACAAACAGAGAAGGTGATTATTATATCCGCACCATCTGGAGCAGGAAAAACAACTATTGTTAAATATATATTACAAAAATTTGCTTTATTTGAATTCTCTGTATCTGTAACAACACGAAAACCTAGAATTGGAGAAGTTAATGGAACAGATTATTATTTTGTAAACAAAGAAGAGTTTGAGCAACTAATAATAGAAAACAAGCTGATTGAAAAAGAAGAAGTATATGAAGGACTTTACTATGGAACTTTAAAATCAGAAATAGAAAGAATATGGAATGCAAAAAAACTTGTTATATTTGAAGTTGATGTTATGGGAGGTTTAAACCTAAAAAGATACTTTAAAGAAAAAGCATTATCCATATTTATTATGCCTCCATCAATAGATATTCTAAAACAAAGACTGTTAGATAGAAAATCAGAAACAGACGAAACTCTTAAAAGTAGATTAAAAAAAGCAGAATACGAACTTCAGTTTGCTAAAGAATTTGATTCAATTATTATTAATGATAACTTATCTTTAGCAATTAAAGATATCGAAAAAGTTATCAATCAGTTTGTAAAATAAAATACAGTTATTGTTTTCTAGCTACTAGCAAGTTCATTTCTTTATGTTTTAGGTTGTAACCTATTTTGAATGGTATTTTGTCAGTATTATTATTTTTATAAGCAGAGTCTAAATCAGCTTGATAATGTTGTTCAAATATTTTTAATGTTTTAGAATACGAGCCAAATAAATTAACAACCCATTTTGTATTATTGAAAAACTTAAAAGGAATACCAGAATCGTCTTGCACAATCAAATTTGTATTATTGAGTATGTGATTTCTTGTTATGCTAAAATGCTCCTTATGTAATAAATACGATGCGGATTTTATTAATGTAATCTGATTAGAAAAACTATTTATAAAATATTGATAACCTTTTTCTTTTTTTAAATTATAATCGTTAATGTTCAAAGATATATAAAATATTATTTGAGATTGAGTTTCTTCTGAATTTGAAAAATCAATCTGAAAGCCAATTGGTTCTTTTTTTAAAGATTCTTTATCCAAATAATATAATTGTTTACCTGTACTATCAATATTAAAATACCTAATTTTATTAATTGTAAACCCTAGTTTTTTAACATAAAATAACAAAAGATGTGAAGTGCCATTCAAATTACTATTATCAAATTCAAGCTCCATATCTTCAGTTCTAAAGAAGCCAACCTTGTTAGGCAAATTAGCAATATTTTTTAGATGATTCATATATGCAAATAGGCTATCAGGCACTATTGTATCAAGTAAATTTATTTTACCAACAGGTTCTAATCCAATTAAAATATAATACTTACATTTAGGAAAAAAAGCATAAGCATATAAAAAATCTGCTCCTGCAAATGGGTAGAAAAGAGTGTAATCTTTTTCTTGCTTAAAAAAGCTATTTGGCAATGTTACATCCATCCATTTACTTATAGGAATTATTTTAGATTTTTCAACATCTAACCATTCTTTATTTATATTATTACTATATTTTTTCCATTTGTCTTTGTTTGCTATATTTTTATAAAAAAACATAGGTTTTTCTCCACTAATAATACTTGCTATATCATTAGTTAATGTATCTATTTCAGATAAAGTATCTAATTTAATATTTAGCGATTCTTTTATAGGTTTTAATTTTTGCCTATTGGAATTGTTTTCACATGAAAATAGCAAAACTATTGTTGTCAGTAAAACAAGAATATGCTTGTATAAATAAATATTTTTGTAGTACATTTTTTTTAACTGAAAATTATTTTTCACTAATAAATTACGACAAAATTATAATATTTTTTCAATTCCTTATTATGAACTAAAAAAAATGATGAATTAAGGTCTATGTAACTCTATTAGTGTCAAAAAATAATTACTTTTGTTGAAATAAATGCTATTTTTATTTTTCGAATATTTGTAAATCATTGATGAAGCATATTAAATATCTCATTTTCTTTTTGGTTATTTCTTTTTTTTGTAACAAAACATATTCTCAAGTTATAGTTATTTGTGATGACTTTGTTATAAAAGATTTCTGTTACAAATTAAATGAAGCAACTCTAAGTAAAACTGAAATGGTCTGCTTTAAAATTAGATTTGATTGTAAAATAAAAAAAGAAAAAAACTTTTTTCATATTGAATGTCTTATTGATTCAGTATATCCTAAAAATCCAATTATTTTAAATAATATAGATATTTCCAAAGTAATAAAACCTAATGCTTTTTCTTTTAAAATATTATTAAAAGACCTGAATGGGAATCAAGTTTTTGATAGTATTATTTCTTCCATTAACATAAAAAGTAAAAAGATAAAATTTGAATTACCTGACGATATTGGATATATTCCATATAGAATAGAAATAGACGTATTAAAACATTTATTTTTTGATAAAACACCTAATATTAAAAAGTTTTTTGCTCTATTACAAACTCAATCAAAACAAATAGACTCATTAATAACCATTATAGAAAATATAGATTTTGATGACATTTTAATTATGGAATCAAATGATATTCAAATAGATGAAATAGAACAATTTATAAATGCAAATAATTTTAATGAAATTACAGACCTTTTAGATGACAGCAACAAGGTGAAAAAACAATATGAAACTCTATTATTAATGATTAAAACGAATAGAGATAAACTTAATTATTTTTTTGCTAATTCTCCATACATAGCTTTTCAAAAAGGAAATGAATATTTAGAAAAAGAAGACTCTATTAATGCTATTAAATATTTTCACAAAGGATGTAAAGAAAACTTATTTTATTTACCAGTATCAAATAAATATATTGAATATTTTTTTTATAGAGATAATGTTAATGAAGTTCAGAGTTTATTAAAAATATTATCAAAATATTATTTTGGTAATGAATTAAATGAAAAAGAGTTTTTTGATATTTGTTATAGGAAATACAATGAATTGATTGGTAGAGCAAATTCTTTAAATAGAAAACAAAACTATAATGAAGCAATGGAATGTCTTGATAAAGCAAATATTATATGTAATGAATTGCAATTTAGTAATTGTTCTTATGATATAAAAAAAACTTATTCAGAATCAAAAAAAGGAATGTATGATTCATACATATCTGTAACAAAAAAAGCTATAAATAAAAATTTATACGACCTAGCTGAAAACTATTTTGTTATTACAATGGAATTTCAAAAACAGAATAAAGAATTCATTCACTTTAATTATGGTATAGATGAGTTATCAACATTACTTGTTACAATGAAGATAAAAAGAATTAATGAGGCAATAAAAAAGAAAAAAATTATTGAAGCAAATAATCTTTTTGAAAAATTAAAGAATTTTACAGATACTTTTAATATTTCAATTGCAACAATAGATATTTATAAAGAAATTAATCTAAAATTAACAAAAGGTTTCTTTGAATATTATACAACATTAGCAAAAAAAGAAAGCAATAATAACAATTACTACAAAACAATTGAAGCCCTTAATAAAGCTATTAGTTACGGATATAATGATGATATTAGTGCTTCGTATAAGAAATGTACTGAATTCTTAAAAAATACTTTACATACTACTAGCTCTCAAAAAGATTCATTAGTTCTATTCACTCAAAATATAGAAAAATCAATAGATATTCATAGAACAAAAAATGAAGAGATATTCATTGACAAAAACCAACAAAGTAACGCTAAAGTTTACAATTATTCATTATGTGAAACCATTATTCGTAAATTTAATGATTATAACCAAAAAGCAAACTTTTATTTAATTGATAAAAAATATGCTTTTGCTGATATGATGTATGATTCCATCATATCAATTTATAAGGGAAATACTGAATGCGAAATAGAAATAAATGAAGTTATTGAAAATAAAAAAAAAATAGAGCAGTTTGCAGATTATCAAAAATTAATCGACTCGGCAAAATATTATTTTAACAATAAAGATTATTACAATACTATAAAAAATTATGATAAGGCAGAGTTTATATATAATAAAGAAAATATGTCTGATGAATTTGATTCTCATATTTATCTCTGGGATTATATATATTACAACAATAATGAGCTTATTCTTTCTGCGGTTTTCTATTATTCGAAACATTACAAACTAGAAGAAGCTGTAAAATTGTTGTTAAAACTAAAAAATAACATGCAAAATACAGATTTAACCAAAGAGGCTCAAGAATATTTTGCAAAATATTATGCAGAAGAAGAACTAAAAAAATCTTTACAATACAAATTAGCAAAAATGCTAATAGATGAAAATGATCGATTTTTTAAGCATTTTTTTAAAGCATACCAAAGAGAAATTAAAAACAGAAGGTAATTTTTACTATTTTTGAATTTTATTATAATTTATGAAATGAATTATTCCGAAACAATTTGTTCGCTTGCTACATCAACAGGTGGTGCTATTGGTATAATTAGAGTATCTGGAATTAATGCCTTTGAAATAGTAGATTTAATATTTAGATGTAATAAAGATAAATTTAGCTTAAAAAAAGTTAAACCAAATACTATCCAATACGGAATGATATTAGACGGAGAAACATTGATTGATCAAGTACTTGTCAGTTGTTTTAAATCCCCTTATTCATACACAGGTGAAGATGTCGTTGAAATAAACTTTCATGGATCAAACTATATAGCTCAAAAAATATTAACTCTATTGTTACAAAATGGCGCTGTATCTTCTAAACCTGGAGAATTTACACAAAGAGCTTTTCTTAACGGGAAAATGGATTTGTCTCAAGCAGAAGCTGTTGCTGATTTAATTGCAACTCAATCTGAAATGGCTCATAAAATAGCAATTAAACAATTAAAAGGCGGAATAACAAATACAATCAAATCATTACGAATAGAACTTATAAATTTTGCTTCATTAATGGAACTAGAACTTGATTTTGGAGAGGAAGATGTGGAATTTGCTGATAGAAAAAAGTTTGTTGAACTAATTGAACTATTAATATCTAAAGTTGAAAAGCTTCATTCTTCTTTTATTTTAGGTAATGCTATAAAAAATGGAGTACCAGTGGCTATTGCTGGGCACCCAAATGTTGGAAAATCAACACTATTGAATACTCTTATTAATGAAGAAAGAGCTATAGTCTCCGCCCAACCTGGAACTACACGCGATACTATAGAAGAAATAATTACATTAAAAGGTATAAAATTTAGATTGATTGATACTGCTGGAATCAGAGAAACTAATGATGAAATAGAAAAAGAAGGAATAGGTCGAACTTATAAAAAAATTAATGAAGCAAGAATAATTATATGTCTTTTTGATGCAGAAAATATTAATGAAGAAAATGCTAATCAATTTTTAAATGACATTAACTACTTTTGCAATGATACTATAAACTTATTAAAACCAGAATACGTCTTTATTATTAATAAAATTGATAAAATTAATGGTAAAGTTAATATACCGCAAATAATTTATCAAAACAAAAATTTAATTGAAATTTCTGCAAAAAAACAAATAAACATAGATAAACTAAAAGAAATACTTTTTAAAATTACTATTGGAGACATTTCTATAGAAAATGAAATTATTATTTCAAATGCAAGACAAGCTGAAAATCTATTAAAGAGTTTAAATTATCTAAAGAATGCTTTAAATGCTTTAAATAATGGGCTAACAACTGACCTCGTCAATATTGATATTCGCTCTGCAATACATTATCTAGGTGAAATTACAGGAACTATATCTACTGAAAATTTACTCGAAAACATATTTGCCAATTTCTGTATAGGGAAATAATAATGTTTAACCACAGATAAAGCATTGCAGGGCAAAACATAAAATAATATATTGAATTAAACAGAATCTTATAAAAAAACACAGAACACACTAGTTGAGACCGTTGCAAGGCAAAATTTCATAAAATAATTACATAAATTATTAACAAACAGTTGTTTGTGTTAAATATTTTTGTATATTTGCAGCATGAAATTTTGCCTTGCAACGGTCTCGGAGTATTATTCTTAATCAATTTTTAATTATTTTTGCAACTAGTTAAAATAATAAGTAAACTTTTTAGTTTACAAACTTTATTGGATAGTGTCTAAATAATGATTTTTTTTGACGTCTTTATATACAGTTTCAAAATATTTATTGTCTATGCCTGTGTCCTTAAACTCAATATCGTCTTCTTTTGCTGCATTTCTTGAATAATCCTCTATAGTTTGGAAACGTTTCATTGCTCCAGTTACTTCAAATATGGCTCTTAGTTCATTTAAACTTTCTTCTGGAACTTTTCTTAATATACCAGGCCCATCTCCATCACAATTACCACCTAATTGGTCTATAACTTCTCGCCAATTATCTTGCCTCCAATCCCAAATAGGCCCTTGCTCTGGAAACAGATCTGTACCTGCCCCCTCCATATATGTGCAATATCCATATTTTAATATCCATTCTCCAACAGTTCTTTTTATAGCAAATTGTTGGCGTCCCTTTTCTGATTCTATAAAATATCCTTTATCTTGAGAAATAGCTCTCAAAACAGTAATTATAAGCCCTGGAGTATTATCGCGTGGACATCTTGTCTTGCAAGACATACACTCTCCACAATACCATATTTTTTCTCCCTTTAAGAGATTCTCTATTCTCTCATCATCCCTACTCTGAACTTCATTTATAATATAACGTGGATCATAATCATAAAAACTTGCAGCAGGACAAATAGCAGTACACGTTCCACAATTTATACAAGCTTTTAAGCCCTCTTTTATTCTTACATCCTCTAATAATTGGTCAAATAATTTACCCATAGATTTAATTTATTTTTATAAAATGACGACAAATCTAGTAATATTAGATTTATTTTGCAATTTTATAAAAGAAACACAACAACAATTTTAGAGTTAATAATAATTAATCATTTATAAGTATATAATCTATCAACTATTGATTTGATTTTTCAATTCTTCCATTGCTTCATCTATAAGTTTTTTGGTCTTGTCAAAAACGGTTTTGATTTCATCAAGATTACTTAATTCCTTGGCATTTTTTTCAATAAAAAATAAATTATCTTTGATTTCATTCATACCAAATATGCCAACAGATGATTTTGCCTTATGAGATATAGCTCTAACTCGATCCCAATCTTTGCTATCCACAGCAATGCCTAAATTAGTTATAGCATCTGGGATTTGATCAATAAACATCTGCATCATTTCTAGTTCAAAATCTTTACTACCTCCTGATATTTGACTTAAATAGGATAAGTTTATGTGTTTAGTTTCTGTTTCCATAATTAACAACGTTTTTTTTTACAAATTTAAGCACAAAATCGTGACAAAAACAAGCAATAATTTCAAAATAAGCAATTTGCTTATTAAAAATCGAGTAGGAGGCGAGGGATTAATTCCCTCCCCGACCTCTCACACCACCGTACGTGCCGTTCGGCATACGGC
>MEOD01000008.1:5527-7552 GCA_001768555.1 Bacteroidetes bacterium GWF2_29_10 | reverse complement strand
TATATGTGGCTCCCCGCTGAAGGACTAAGCGACACATCTCTTGCTCGCCCTTATGTAAAGCCAACCACCACCACAAAATACTATCTCCATGTCAAAGACTTCAAATTCGATGAAACTATCGACAGCATAACCGTAACCGTAACAGACCACTGCGACACCTTATCAATTGAGAATTCTTCGTTATCAATTATCAATTATCAATTATCAATTTATCCTAACCCTGCTAATGATAGGTTATATATAAAAACAACAAGCAAAAGACCAAATATTTTTGTAGAAATCTCCAATATCTACGGACAATTAATTCTCCATTCTCAATTCTCCATTCTCAATTCAATTGCCACATTAAACATTAATCATTTAGACAGTGGCATTTATTTTATTAAGATTAAAAATCAAACATTTAAATTTGTTAAATTATAACGTAGGGGCGTATTGAATACGCCCTTTGTAAGCATACAATCCAAATCCCAAAGTGGCACAAATGCGAGCACCTTTAAATTATTGTTAAAAAAAACGTTCAAAAACGGTCATACTATTTCAGGCATTCACATTGCAAAAAAATAATACTTTTATAAAGAAATATAAAAAAAATAATAATTAAAAAAAATTAATAGTATCTTTGCTTTTTAAATTAAATTAACATTTTAGAAAATAATAATTAAAAAAAAGGAATCGTATGATTATTATACCAGTCAAAGAAGGCGAGAATATTGATAAAGCTTTGAAAAAACTTAAAAGAAAATTCGAAAAAACAGGCGTTGTTAAAGAATTAAGAGAAAGACAAAAATTTACAAAACCATCTGTTATTAGAAGACATGAATTGTTAAAAGCAATATACATAAAGAAATTACAAGACAGCATGGTTTCTATGTAAAACAACATTATTTTAATGATTGTTGATAATTTTTTACAATATTTATTAGTTGAAAAACGTTATTCTATAAATACTATTGATGCATATAGAAATGACTTAATGCAATTTGTTAAATATTCTGAAATACAATACAATTTAAACAATATTAATGAAGCTAATCACCTTATTATTAGAAGTTGGTTAGCTTCATTGATAGAAAAAGGGGAGTATGCTACAACTGTAAAAAGAAAAATATCGTCATTAAAAACTTTTTTTAAGTATTTGTTGAAAAATAAAATGATAGACATAAACCCAATGGTTAAAATAATATCGCCTAAAGCTCCTAAAAGACTTACTTCTTTTTTAGAACAAGAGGCTACTTATAACCTATTTGAAAATGTCCATTTTGCTGATGATTTCTTTGGCGTAAGAGACTTAATGATTCTTGAATTGTTCTATGTCACTGGTATGCGGGTATCTGAATTATGTAATATAAAAGATCGAGATATTGATTTTGACGCATTAAACATAAAGCTACTAGGTAAAAGAAATAAAGAAAGAATAGTGCCTCTTAGCAAAAGAATGGTTGATATATTACAAAATTATAGAAACATTAGAAACATGAATTTTGATAATAATAATGAATATTTGGTCGTAAATAAAAAAGGAGAAAATGTCAATAGAACTGATGTCTATAAAATTGTAAGAAAATACCTGACTCTAATAACAACTTTAAAGAAAAAAAGTCCACATGTTCTTAGGCATACTTTCGCTACTCACATGCTCAATAATGGTTCTGATATTAATGCTATAAAAGAAATACTCGGGCATACTAGCCTTGCCGCTACTCAAATATATACTCACAATACAATTGAAAATTTAAAAAAAGTCTATAAAAAGGCACATCCAAAAGCCTAATTTAATATTATAAAATATATAAGGAGAATAAATTATGAATATAAAAATTAATGCAGTTGATTTTTCAACAGATAAAAAACTGGAAGAATTTATTAATGAAAAACTTAATAAATTATGGAGTATGTATGATGGAATTATTGGCGCTGAAGTAATTTTAAAATTAGAAAATACATCTAATGATGAAAATAAAATAGTTGAAGTACTTCTTATTATTAAAGGAAGTGATTTGTTTTCTAAAAAACAAGCAAAAA
>MEOD01000008.1:0-5506 GCA_001768555.1 Bacteroidetes bacterium GWF2_29_10 | reverse complement strand
AATGTGTGGACGCTTTAAAGGTACAATTGAAGAAGTATAAGGATAAAATAAGAAATAAATAATTTTTTTTTAATTGTAAATATTTGATTAGTAATATTAATCAAAAAAAACAAAAAAATATTTAAAAAAAAATTTGGTAGTAAATAAACTATTTATACCTTTGCAAACTCTTTTGAGAAATGTTCTTTGATTTTTTTTTAATATTTTTTTTTGCCGATGTAGCTCAGTTGGCCAGAGCAGCTGATTTGTAATCAGCTGGTCGGGGGTTCGAATCCCTCCATCGGCTCATCATTAAAAAATAGTAAAAAGTTTGGGGGGATACCAGAGCGGTCAAATGGGACAGACTGTAAATCTGTTGGCGATGCCTTCGGAGGTTCGAATCCTCCTCCCCCCACACAAAATAATGCGGAAATAGCTCATTTGGTAGAGCGACAGCCTTCCAAGCTGTAGGTGGCCGGTTCGAGCCCGGTTTTCCGCTCATAGTGCCGATGTAGCTCAGTTGGTAGAGCGCGTCCTTGGTAAGGACGAGGTAACGGGTTCAAATCCCGTCATTGGCTCTAACAGAGGATTTTTTTAGTAACTTATTGTTTTAAGTTGCTTAATTTTTTTGTATATAAATATTAGATGTATTATTAATTATTAATTTGAGAGAATTTTAAAATGGCAAAAGAAAAATTTGAACGTTCCAAACCTCACGTGAATATTGGAACAATTGGTCATGTTGACCACGGTAAAACAACATTAACTGCTGCAATCACCCTTAATCTTTCAAAACTTGGGGGAGCAGAATTCCGTTCATTTGACTCAATAGATAATGCTCCTGAAGAAAAAGAAAGAGGTATTACTATTAACACAGCTCACGTGGAGTATCAAACGGTAAATAGACATTACGCACATATCGACTGTCCAGGACATGCTGACTATGTTAAAAACATGGTAACAGGTGCTGCTCAAATGGATGGAGCTATATTAGTCGTTGCAGCTACTGATGGACCTATGCCTCAAACTAGAGAACATATCCTTTTAGCTTACCAAGTTGGAGTACCTACAATGGTAGTATTTATGAATAAATGCGACATGGTTGACGACCCAGAATTACTTGATTTAGTTGAAATGGAAATAAGAGACTTATTAAGTTTCTATAAATTCGATGGAGAAAATACTCCTATTATTAGAGGTTCCGCTCTTGGTGGTTTGAATGAAGATCCTAAATGGGTAGAAAAAATTATAGAGTTAATGCAAGCTTGTGATGACTTTATTCCATTACCTGTTAGAGATATTGACAAACCTTTTATTATGCCTGTGGAAGATGTATTCTCTATTACTGGTAGAGGTACAGTTGCTACTGGAAAAATTGAAAGAGGTGTTATTAACAGTGGAGAGCAAGTTGATATTATTGGATTAGATGCTGAAAAATTAAAATCAGTTGTAACTGGTGTTGAAATGTTTAGAAAAATATTAGACAGAGGTGAAGCTGGTGATAACGTTGGTTTATTATTGAGAGGTATTGATAAAGATCAAATCAGACGTGGAATGGTTATTGCAAAACCAGGTTCTATTACTCCTCATACTAAATTTAAAGCTGAAGTATATATCTTGAAAAAAGAAGAAGGTGGACGTCATACTCCATTCCATAACAGATATAGACCTCAATTTTATTTCAGAACAACTGATGTTACTGGAGAAATTTTCTTACCTGAAGGTGTAGAAATGATTATGCCAGGTGATAATATTAGTATTGAAGTAAATCTAATTTCTCCTATTGCTATGGATAAAGGATTACGATTTGCTATAAGAGAAGGTGGACGTACAGTTGGAGCTGGACAGGTTACTGATATTATTGAATAATTTATATAAATGAAAAAGATAAACATTTACTTCGGTTAAGTGTTTATCTTTTTTACGGGTGTAGCTCAGCTGGTAGAGTAGTGGTCTCCAAAACCATTGGCCGTGAGTTCGAATCTTACCACCCGTGCAAATTAATAAAAATATGTTAGAAAACACTAAATTATATATAAAAGAATCTTATGACGAACTGAAAAATAAGGTTACTTGGCCAACGTGGAATGAATTACAAGAAAGTGCAATCGTTGTTTCAATTGCTACAATCATAATTACATTTATAATTTTCATAATGGATATTTCTTTTGAAAATTTAATGAAACTAATATATAATTTTTTTTAATTTTACTTTCAGTAACTTATAAGATATGGGTGATTTAGAAAAATTTTGGTATGTAATAAAAGTTATAAGCGGTAGCGAGAAGAAAATAAAGCTGTATATTGAAAATGAAATTAAGAAAAATGGGGTATCGCATTTGATTAATCAATTGCTAATACCAACAGAAAAAGTTTATCAAATACGTAAAGGAAAAAAAATTAGTAAAGAACGAAATTTTTTTCCTGGATATATTCTAATCGAAGCTTCGCTGATCGGAGAACTCCCTCACATAATAAAAAATGTTACAGGTGTTCTTGGCTTCCTCGGTCAGAAAGATGGACCCGTACCTCTTAGGGCAAACGAAGTGAATAGAATACTTGGTAAAGTGGACGAACTCGCAGAAGCCAATGAAGAAATGGTAGAACCATTTATTGTTGGAGAATCTGTAACCGTTATTGACGGACCTTTTAAAAATTTTAATGGAATAATTGAAGAAATTAATGAAGAAAAGAAAAAACTGAAAGTTATTGTTAAAATTTTTGGAAGGAAAACTCCTCTCGAATTAAGTTATACGCAAGTACAGAAAGAAAACTAAAAAAAAAAATTTAAAAGAAAATGGCTAAAGAAATTGTAGCAATGATAAAATTGCAAATAAAGGGCGGAGTAGCAAATCCATCACCACCAATAGGACCTGCTTTAGGTTCTAAAGGTGTTAATATAATGGATTTTTGTAAACAGTTTAATGCCAGAACACAAGACAGTGCAGGAAAATTATTACCTGTAATTATTTCAGTTTACAAAGACAAATCTTTTGATTTTATAATTAAAAGACCTCCTGTTGCTGTTCAATTACTCGAAACTGTTAAGCTAAAGTCTGGGTCTAAAGAACCTAATCGTAATAAAGTAGCTTCTGTTACATGGGATCAAGTAAAAAGTATTGCAGAAGATAAAAAAGTAGATATGAACGCTTTTACTATGGAATCTGCTATGAAAATGATTGCTGGTACTGCCAGAAGTATGGGAATTACTGTTAAAGGTGATAATCCTTTTGAAAAATAATAATTTATTTATATTTTTTTTGAAATGACAAAATTGACAAAAAATAGAAAAATGGTTGATGCAAAATATGATAAAAATTTAACATATTCTTTGCAAGATGCTATTAAAATTTTAAAGGATGTTACTACTACAAAATTTGATGCTTCATTTGACATTGATGTTAGGTTAGGTGTAGATCCTCGAAAAGCTAATCAAATGGTTAGAGGTATCGTAACATTACCTCATGGAACTGGAAAAGAAGTTCGTGTATTAGTATTATGTTCTCCTGAAAAAGAAGCTGAAGCTAAAGAAGCTGGCGCTGATTTCGTAGGATTAGATGAATACGTTGATAAAATTAAAGCAGGATGGACTGATGTTGATGTTATTATAACAACACCTAATGTAATGGGCAAAGTTGGTGCACTTGGTAAAATTTTAGGACCAAGAGGATTAATGCCTAACCCAAAAACAGGAACAGTTACAATGGAAGTGGGTAAAGCTGTTAACGAAGTAAAAGCTGGTAAAATAGATTTTAAAGTTGACAAATATGGCATTATTCATTCTTCTGTTGGTAAAGTATCTTTTGAAGGTGATAAAATTTATGAAAATGCTAAAGAATTTTTTCAAACAATCATAAAACTAAAACCTTCTTCTGCTAAAGGAACTTATGTTAAAAGCGTATACGTGTCTTCTACTATGAGTCCAAGTGTGAAAGTTGAACCAAAATCATTTACGACATAATAAAATTAATGATATGAATAAGCAAGAAAAGACACAATTTATTGATGATTTGGTTGTTAAAATAAAAGACAATAACCATTTTTATATCACTGATATATCTGATTTGAATGTAGAAGATACTTACAAATTAAGAAAATTATGCTTTGATAGAAAAGTAAAGCTGGAAGTAGTAAAAAATACTTTATTAAAAAAAGCTTTATTAAATATTGATGGAGATGAACAAAATTTTAACACTTTGTATGAAATCCTTAATGGCCCTACATCAATAATGTTTTGTGAAAATGCTAATGATGCAGCTAAAGTGATTCAAGAATTTAGAAAAAAGAAAGATCGACCAATCTTAAAAGCTGCTTTCGTTGAACAATCATGTTATATTGGTGATGACCAACTTGAGGCATTAGTAAATCTGAAATCTAAAAACGAATTAATAGGTGATGTTATTTTAATGTTACAATCTCCTGCTAAAAACGTTATTTCTGCATTACAATCCGGTTCTAATAAACTTGCCGGAATAGTAAAAACTCTTTCTGAAAAGTAAAGTTTAATAGTAAAATTGTATATATAATAGTTAAATAAATAAAAACGTTTGAAAAATGGCTGATTTAAAAATATTTGCTGAGCAGTTAGTAAATTTAACAGTAAAAGAAGTTAATGAACTAGCAAAAATCCTAAAAGATGAATATGGTATCGAACCTGCTGCTACTCCTGTAGTAGCTATGGGTGCTGTTAGTGGTGGTGACACTGCTGTGGTTGAACAAACTGAATTTGATGTAATTCTAAAATCTGCAGGTCAAGCTAAACTTGGCGTTGTAAAACTTGTAAAAGAATTAACAAGCTTAGGTTTAAAAGAATCTAAAGATTTAGTTGATGCAGCTCCTAAAGCAATAAAAGAAGGTATTACAAAAGCAGAAGCAGAAGCAATAAAAGCTCAATTAGAAGAAGCAGGAGCTGAAGTTGAAATTAAGTAATTCTTTTACTTTTCTATAAATTAAAATAAATTTAGATGTCATTTACAAAAAATGACGTCTAAATTTATTTATGTTTACTGTTGTCTAATATTCCTTCTTATATGTTAAAAATAAAATTTAGTTGTAATATAATTAAAAAATAGTTTTAAATTGAGCAACGTTAAATCAGAAAAAACTAATAAACATAGAATTAGTTTTTCAAAAACTAAGATTCAGTATGATTATCCTGATTTCTTAGATATACAGTTAAAATCATTTCAAGAATTTTTTCAACTTGATACAAATACGGAAAATCGAAAAAATGAAGGTTTGTTTAAGGTCTTTAGCGAAAATTTTCCAATATCAGATGCCCGAAATAATTTTGTTCTTGAATTTTTGGATTATTTTGTTGACCCTCCTAGGTATGCAATAGAAGAATGCTTAGAAAGAGGATTATCTTACAGCGTGCCTTTAAAAGCAAAGCTGAAATTATATTGTACAGATGATGAACATGAAGATTTTGAAACAAAAATCCAAGATGTTTACTTAGGAATGATTCCATACATGACTCCAAAAGGTACATTTATTATAAATGGTTCTGAAAGAGTAATTGTTTCGC
>MEOD01000007.1 GCA_001768555.1 Bacteroidetes bacterium GWF2_29_10 | reverse complement strand
ATTGGAATATCTCCACTCTTTCTAAATCCTGAAATAACTTTACTATTATTATTCATTTTTTAATTTATTTGTGTAAACCTATTTCAGGACGAGACAGGCTATAATGAGGATCGTTGTGGTTATGCTGACGCAGGTGGAAATTCATAATATTAAAAAAATAATGGGGGAAAAATTAAATAATTGAGATGCAGGAAAGATGTCGCACCTTCGGCGCTCAAAATGTGTGCTGTATTTTGTACCACCCGCTAACGCAGGTGGCTACTAAGATATCGCCTCTTTGAGGCTATAATGAGGATCGTTGTGGTTATGCTGACGCAGGTGGCTACCAAGATATCATCTCTCTGAGGCTCTAATATGGATGGAAAATGCGCTGTTTTTTTGTGAATATTATTTATTTTTAAGCCCCAACGGGGCAACATCTTAGTAGCCACCTGCGTTAGCGGGTGGAAAAGAGAAATCCTCCACATTACAAGCCCCAACGGGGCGACATCTTAAAAAAACTTTCACAACCATTTAAACATGTATTTTTCATCATACTTAATTTCAAATCGCTTCAATAATTCCATAAACTCATCCTTAAAGCTAACTTTTTTATGATGTTCTGATTGATTAAGAATATACTTACACACAACATCAACTTGAGAACGACCATAACTAAATATTCCATAACCACTTTGCCAAGAAAATTTGTTCTTTACCCATCCTTTTTCATTAAAAAATTTTGATGAATTACTTTTTATCACATTCACCAAATCAGAAACAGAAATACTCGGTTTCAAACTAAGCATAATATGAATATGATCAGGATTGCAATAAATAGCATAAACCTTACAACCTTTATTGGTAATAGTTCCACAAATGTATTTTTCAAATTCATTTCGAAACTTTTCCTCCACAAAACTCTCTCGCCCTTGCACAGCAAAAACCATTTGTAAATATATTTGGCTATAACTTGACATGATTTTTTAATATATCATAAATCAAAATGCAATGTATAAATTTTTATTTAAAAAATACATTTTTTAAATAAATTATATTTTTTCCCCTACCCGCTAACACAAATATCGCCTCTTTGGGATTTAATAACAAGTAGGAAATCATAAAAACAACATTAAAAAGCCCCAAAGATGGAAGTTCTTAAATATCCGCGTTAAGTAGAACGAGATTCCATATGTTTAGACAGTGTTTTTTACAAATCACAGAGAACCTTATCAATTGCATCAATGTTAACAATAATATCATTATGAACGAATGATTTTTCTTTGCCAATAATATCTCCTTCGCCTTGATTTTCACATAGTACAGGGAAATATTTATTGTTAAGACAATTAGAGATATGCGAATAGCTTGTAACGAGGTGTTGCTCATTTAGAAGTTCTACAACATAAATATCCTTTGTAATAATAAGGTTTGTTAGGCTAGCACCATGAACAGCAATAATGTGTGAAGCATTAAAAAACAAATTATACTGCTGGCTAATTGATTTTATTTCTTCAATATATATAATTTCAAAATTATATTTTTCAGTTAATAGTTGGACTAGTTCATTTTCGTTTACAACTTTTCTATGGCTTGCTTTTGCCCTGCTTAAGTAGATCTTTTTTTGCTTATTGCTTTTATTTAGCTTTTCTATAAGCTTGCTATTTAACAGATTAATTGCATTAAAATCACCTATTCCTGCTCCTAATCCTGAAAAAGAAACAAAATATAGATGTTTGAAATCAATGTATTCATGTTCTTCAGGAATAACTTTATAATTTAAATTACTAATATTTAATAGTTCTAATATTTCTTTTTGCCAAGCAGTAAAAGGTTTGTCAATATATAAATCTACATTTGGAGATAAATATTGATTATAATAAATAATTCGAAGCAGAGTGTCGAAATAAAAATGGTAATAGTTATTTTTTAGTTTAATAAAAGTGGACTTTTCTTTTATCAAATAATGCTTTTTTGAAATTGATGCGTTGTAACTATCAAATAATGTCGGTGAATAATAAAAATCATTATAGGGGTTTGACTGTATAAACAGATTCTTGCTACTTTTTGTTGCTATAAATTCAAAACTTTTGAATACAATGCAATTACCCAAATTGCAATAAAATATTTCAGGAAATTGCAAGTTTTTATATTCTGCAAATACATTACTTGCTGAATTAAATTCAATATTGTATGAAGGGTGAATGGTGCTGTAATTAGTTAATAGATTGTTTTCTGTAAGATATTCTTTTATGGAATAGACCGTTTTATTTGGGAAATAACAGTTTAACTCATGTCGTATTTTTAGAAGTATCTTATTGAAAAAATTATTCATCAATAAATTATTTTCCCGTTCTTACTGAATAAATCATTCCTACATAATGGTTGTCCTCACCATAAGTAAATGATATAAACCCATTTTTATTCAAATACTGAATTAACTGTTCTGTTCCTTTTTGATGCCATTCAATTAAAAAGGCATTAACATGTTGAAGAAGATTACTTTCAGCGAGTCTTTCAATAATATCATATTCGGCTCCTTCGCAGTCAATTTTCACTATAATTTCGGCATCATGATGTTTGCTTAAAATATCATTAAAAACAGAGCTTGCATCTTTTAGTTGAATAGTTTCTATATTAGCTAAAGATTTCATTCCTTCTTTTAATCCAATTTTTCCACTATTGCCTTTATATTCTGGGGAATATTCAAGTTCGACAGACTCATCTTTATTGCTTATACCAGACTGAAATATTTCTATTTTATCTTTTAATGGAGGGTTGAGGCTTATATTATGAAGAGCCTCTTCATAGTTATTTTTAAAAGGCTCGTATCCATAAATTTTTATAATATCATTTTGTGTTGCAAAATACAAATCAGCTAAAGCAATGTTTGTGCCTATATTCCAAAGAACGATGGAATTATTTGTGTAAAATCTGTAAACATTATGAAAAAATATTTCTTGTACAATATAAAAGTCACTTAAAGTTTTGATGACAGCTTTAGTGCCATTATAGTCAAAAACAGCTTCCTTATTTTCTTTATAAAATTTAAATCCTAATCTTTTATTAAGATTTAGAGCAATATTATATGCGTATAGTATTGCAAGATTATCATCCTTTTTAAGCTCGTAATTAAATTCTTTTATTATTATGGAATCATTAGCTTTATTATATTCAAATTTATCAATAGGGATATCTCTCTCATGAATCATTTTTGCCCAATACCAAGAGTTTATATGTTTTAGTTTTTTTAAAACTAATAAGTTTTTATAGATTTTTTTAATAGCAGAAATCATCTTTAAATATAATTTTTTTAGCAAATGTACGTTTATTTTTTATAAACAAAAAAAACAATACTTATTATAGCCTCTATGATTATTTGAACAGCTATTATTACAGATAATAAATATGTTTAAACTTATTTATACGAGAATGATTATATAAAAATTATTTTATTTTTTGGGCAAAAATTAATGTTTTTTTATAATTTTGCTCAAAAATAAAAAATAAAACTAATATGAAAAACACATTAAACATTAGATCTTTTGCTATAATATCTGTAATTTTTGCTGGAATATTATTTAGATTCATACCTCATTATCCAAATTTTACACCAATAGCTGCAATAGCTTTATTTAGTGGAGCTTTTCTCAATAAAAAATATTTAGCGTATTTTATTCCTTTAATAATAATGTTTTTAAGTGATTTAATTATAGGCTTCCACAGCACTATGATTTTTGTATATTTATCAATAGCAATAACTGTGTTAATGGGCAATGTATTACTAAAGAAAATAAAGACAGTTAATGTTGTTGGAGCTTCATTATTATCTTCGTCATTATTTTTTATTATAACTAACTTTGGTATGTGGGCAACAACAAACTTATATCCTAAAGATTTTAATGGACTATTACAAGCATACACAATGGCAATACCTTTTTTTAATAATGGAATTATGGGTGATGCTTTCTATTCTTTGTTAATTTTAGGTGCATTTTCTTTTGTTGATAATAAATACCTAAAAACAAATATAATAACTAACAAATAAACGTTCCAAATTTTAAGCAATGAAATTGATAAAAATAATTCTTATTTATTGTTTATTATTATTGTTTAATAATTCTTTTGCCAAGCCAGTTGAAGATACTTTAAAAGTAAAAAAAGATTCGGTTGTTGTATGGAAAATGGGAGGATTATTCACCACAACCTTATCTCAAGTTAAATTTGAAAACTGGGCACAAGGAGGTAAAAATTCTTTTTCAAATATAACTTTCTTAAACTTATATGTTAATTACAAAAAAGGGAAAAATGTATGGGATAATACTTTTGACCTTAGGTATGGAGTATATAAAAATAAGGATGAAGCATTGATGAAAATGGATGATAAGATTGACTTTTCTTCCAAATATGGTTTAGCGGCAGGAAGAAAATGGTATTATAGTGCTCTTATAAATGCAAAAACACAGTTTAATAAAGGATACAGCTATGGCAAAGATACAACAATAATATCTGACTTTTTGGCTCCTGCGTATATTACAATGGCATTAGGTATGGACTATAAACCAAGTGATAAATTCACTCTATTTTTGTCGCCTTTTTCAGGGAAGTCAACAATAGTAAATAACAGAATTTTAGCAAATAGGGGGATGTATGGTGTGGAGAAAGCGCGGATGGATAATACAGGAAAAAATGTCATTGAAGAAGGAAAAAGAATTAGAAACGAGTTTGGAGGCTATATAAAGACAATGCTTTCTTTTGAAATTGTAAAAAATATTTCTTTCCAAAGCAAGTTAGATATGTTCTCTAACTATATGGAAAAAGCAGGAAATATAGATGTTAACTGGGAGGTTCTTTTAACCATGAAAATAAATAAATATGTATCTGCAAATATTAATACTCAACTAATTTATGACGATGACGTTGCTACTGCCATAGATACAAATAATGATAAAAAAGTTGACTTATTCTTAGCTTCAAAAACACAATTCAAGGAAACTTTTGGCATAAGTTTCTCTTTTAAATTCTAAACACTATTATCCTCACCCCATTTGAAAGACTTGATATTATCAAAATCAGATAAATGCAAGACTCTATCCACAACTGTATCTACAAGCTCATCTATTGATAAAGGATTTGAATAGAAAGAAGGGCTTGCAGGACATATAATTCCTCCAGCAAGAAGTATTGTTTTCATATTGTTTATATGAATTAAGTTATATGGAGTCTCACGAGGAACAATAATAAGCTTGCGATTTTCTTTAAGCATAACATCTGCAGCTCTGCATATTAAGTCATTAGATATGCCAGAGCTTATTTTCCCTATTGTTCCCATTGAGCACGGGCAAATTATCATATAATTAAAGTCTGAAGAGCCAGATGCAAATGGAGCAAAGAAATCATTTGCTAGGTATTGCTTAATTTGCCAATCATTAATATTAATGTTTGGCAATTCTTTTTTCCAAATAACATCGGCATTGTCGGAAAAAACTAATGCTAAATTACTTTTATCAAAGCCACTTTCTAGAATTTTTTTAATTAATCTATAGGTGTATATTGACCCACTTGCTCCTGTTGATGCAATTATTATTTTTCTCATTATTTTTCTTTTGAAAAGAAGTATTTTAATCCAAAATATATCCCTGTATTGTACTGATCAAAATTCATATATGGATAACCATACCCATATGTACGAATAGGAATAATTGAATTAGAAAGCCTCACATCAAAATAGAGGTTATTTTTAATTAGATAATTCCCCCCTATTTGCATTGCTAATTCTGTTTTTCTGAAAGGAGGAGTATATACTATCTCTCCATCTATGTCTTTTTCAATACTTTTAAATAAATAAGCTATCCCAAATCCTCCATATATTGACATTCTTTTATTTAGGTTATATCTTAAATTTATAGGCACCTCTATATAATTTAAAGTCACCTTGTAAAAGTATTCTGCGTTAGCTTTTGTTCGGCTACCTTTTTGTATTAGGAGCATTTGCATTTCGGCAGATATTTTATTTTTTATTTTTGAAGAAACGAATAAGCCAGTTGCAATACCTGATTTACTAAACCCTGACAATCTATCCCCAGCTATTTGTGTTGAAGAAAATGCCAAAATATAACCACCACCAAACTTTTGTGCTTTTACATAAAAATTTGATAATAAAATTAATAAACCAAATAATAAACTAATTAACCTCATACCTAAATATTCTTCCTTTTATTGCTTTTCCGTTTTCAGTGTAATAAACAATTAGAAATTGGTTATTATCTAGCTCTGTTATTGATGGATAAGAAGAGTCATTATCTTTCCTCTGTTTGTCAAAAACAAGAGGTTTGCTCCATGTTTGACCATTGTCAAGTGACCATATGAAAGCACTACCCTCAAGAGTAAATGTACTGTCCAAAATTCTAAAAGCAGAGATTATTACTCCACATTTCAATTTATACAAATAAGGAGCATGACCAATAAAATCAAATGAAGTCCAGTCAGACCAAGTTTCTCCTCCATCATAAGAAAGGCTTTGCATCATTTTATCATTAGGGCTATATTTTTTTTGTGTTTGTGTCCTGATATGCATTATAAGATTTTGGTTATCAATATTGAGAACAAAAGGTTCTTGCAATCTTATTTTACTTTCTTTTTCAGGATTAACAAGCCGGCGAGTCCATGTTTTGCCTAAATTATCACTAACAAATAAAGATATGCGCGAAAATTTCTCGTTTCCTTCTTTTGGAGTCTTTACCGCTTCTACTCCTCCATATGAAGGGAGTATAAGCTTATTTTTTAATAATATAGCAGGACTTGATACTCCTTCTGTTATAAGAGGGAGATTATTGTCATAGGTCCAATAACCATTATTATCTTCTTTCATGTCCTTTACTAGTAAAGCCCCTTTTGTTACTTGTTTTATATCTACAACACTCTGACAATTATCTTTTGAAACTCCCCAAAATGGGTGCACTATTGTAGGTTTTACTTTTCCATCTCCTTTAACATAATGAAAATAATTTACCCCTACATCTCCATTTGGAAGCAATGTTAAAGATGCGTCTCTCTCATCAATACCATGTATATCAAAGAAAACCCTTTGTTTACTCCATGTTTTCCCATCTACACTTCCATAATTAATCATTATTTTGCCAAGCGAATCCACATGTTTTTCTCCTTGCCTGTAGACCACCACAAGAGAATTATCCTTTAGCTTAAGAAGGTCAGGAAATCCTAAATGCCCCTTATCTATTTTTTGAATGTAGAAAGAGCTATCCATAGGAAAGAAATTTATATTGCTAACTTTTATAATTTGAGAAAAACAAAAAGTGTAAGCAAATAAAATAATACCTATTAATACAACTTTTTTCATGTTTTATTTTTTAGATTAATTTATAACTATAGAAAACAAAGATAATTAAAACTTATCAAACGACCATTATTTAAACATAAATTTGTATTATTGCACTCAAATTATTAAAAAAAATTAAATGGATAAAAGCAAAAATATTAATATTGCTATTATTACAAAAGTATCCTTAGATAAAGGGCTTGCTTCAACATATAGAATTTTACAATTTGCTCAGGGGTTTTCCGAATTAGGTCATAATGCTAAAGTATATAGCTTAGCTAATATCAAACAAGAAGATATTCCTGACATAAAATCAACTATCAATCTAAAAGAGAATCCAAAATTCTTATTAGCTTATAATTCAATTATTAAAAAAAATCCAAAAAATATTATTGGGAGCACTTTTGTTTTTTTTAAATCCATTTTCAACACGTTAAAAATGCTTAAAAAAGATTATGCAGAAAATAGAATAGACGTGTTGTATATAGGGAATTTTCCTTTTATGGTAATTACAAGTTTTATTTTTTTCTTATTTGCTAAAAAAAACAACATTAAGTATGTTCATGAAAGAAATGAACATCCAAATTATCAAAA
>MEOD01000006.1 GCA_001768555.1 Bacteroidetes bacterium GWF2_29_10 | reverse complement strand
ATTTACGAATAATTTAGGACAAGTAAATTGATATTAAAAAATTTCTAATAGACAATTTGGGATAAAAAAAGGGTGTTAGAAACCTAACACCCTTTTTAAAGTTATTAAAGAATTTAATCTATTCAGATTTTACTAATCTAGAATGGTATGTATTGTTATCAATAGTTATTTTAACAATATAAGTTCCTGTTCTAAATGTTTTACTATCAATTAAGAATTTATGATTTCCTTCTATTTGGTATCCAGAGTAAATATTTTCTATCTTTTGACCAAGTAAGTCATAAACCTCAATATTTAATTGAGAATCTTTATTCAAATTGATATTTAAAGTAGAATTATCAATAGTTGGGTTTGGATAAATATTATAAGAAATTTCCCCGTTTGCTTTATTTTCAACCACATAACCTTCTAATGATTTTGCAGATAAAGTGTTAAATGTGTTGATTGCAGAGAAGTCAGAATATCTAGTTTTATCAGCATTACAGAATGATCGTATTTGCCATTCGTAAACTGTATTAGGAGAAAGTTGATCTTGAACAGCACAAACACCGCAACCTAATTGTAATCTATCAGTAGCTCCAGAGGTCCAAACATATCTCCAAGTGCTTTCACTTTGTTTTTTCCATCTAACAAGGAAGTATTCTGCACCCCCTACTCCATTCCATTTGACAACAGCTTTTGTGGACGTTATATCATATGCTGTACGTCCGTCAGCAATACCACAACTATATTGAGTACGGAAATCAGAAATAACAAAATTAGAGTAACTAGATCCACAGAATGCTCTTATATGAACTTCATAGTAAGTAAGAGCATTAAGAGAAGATAAGTTAAGAACAGTGTCATTAGCAGAAAGTGTACGGTAATTCCATACTCCATCAGGAATAACTTTATATCTAAACATATAACTAGTTGCTGTTGGTATTTTATTCCAAGAAACCTTAGCAGTTGCTGAAGTAATTTCAGTAATATTAACTACTACATCATTACAAATTGTTTGCGTTGAGAATACGTCAGAAGATACACAAGAATAAGTAGAATCATTTTTGAATTGTCTTATTTGTAGTTCATATTCGCTTCCTGGTATTAAATTAATTAGGTTCGCACTTATAGAAGTTGGAGCAATACCCATATAATTCCAAGGACCATCAATAGATTTGTTTCTATATCTAAACAAATAATTAGCGTTTTCAGAATCACGAGTCCAATTAACTTGAGCAGATCGATCTGTTATATTACTAAAAGTAACATTTCCAACTGAAGGGAAGTAATAAGGTTCATATAAAGAAACAGAACCTGTTGCAGAACAATTATACATATCTTTAACTGTTACAGAATGCATTCCTCCTGCTAATCCATAAGCACTATCCATCACCATTCCATTAGTCCAGGAATAAGTCAAACCTGCACCAGAAGCTAAAACTTTAGCAAAGCCATCGTTACTTCCATTACAAGTAATTCGTCCTGTTGTAATAATAGAATCCACAGTAACCCCACCAACAAAAACAACAACAGCATCACTAGCAGTACAATTATAACTGTTTCTAACAGTTACAGTATAAGTTGTATGAGCAGTTGGTTCTACTGTAATAGTTTTAACATATTCATCAGTACTCCATGTATAGTATGTTGAAGTAGAAGATGTTAAAGTAGCATTTAAACCACTACAAATAGTTTGATCTACACCTGCATTTGCAACAGGAAGAGATCTTATTGTAACAACTACAGAAGTATTTGTTTCACAATTAAAATCTGTTTTAGCTGTTACATAATAAGTTGTAGTAACTGTAGGATTTACAGTAATATTTTGAGTTGTTTCACCAGTATTCCATGAAAAATCTACACAATTTGAAGTAGGAGATAAAGTAATGTCACTTCCTCTACATAGATTTTTTGCAGAAATAGCTAGAACTGGACTACTAATATAAACAGTATGCATGCTAGAAGATGTGCAACCATTTGTATTTGTAACAGTAAGGTAATAAGCCGTACTTGTTGTTGGGGCAATTGTAATGCTTTGATTTGTTATACCACCTGTCCAATAATAAGTAGCATTATTTTCAACAGCAGTTAAAGTAGTTGATTCTCCTTTACATATAGTTTTTTGTCCTGTAGTTTCAACACTTGGTTTTGGACTAACAAAAACAATAACTTCGTCTGTAGCTGTGCATAAATAATCCGATGTAGTTGTTATAGTATATGTAGTTGTTTGAGTAGGGACTACAGTAATACTTTTAGTAGTAGCATTTGTGCTCCATTTATACATATATTCAGTTGTAGAGTTTGTTAGAGATGCCCCTAATCCTTCACATACTGTTTTATCAACACCCGCATTAGCTATAGGAGATGGGTAAGTATTTATAGTTTTTGCTGTAGATGCAGTACATCCATTATCATCAGTAACTGTTACATAATAATCCACAGGAGCATTAATAACAACTGAAATATTACTTGTTATTTCTCCAGTTGACCAATAATAACTTGTTCCTCCTGTTGCACTAATATTTATTGTACTACCTATACAAGCAGAAGAAGAAGCTGATATATTTGCTTCCACATTTGGATAAATCACCACATTTACATAGTCAACACTAGCACAATCATTTGCATCTGTAACTGTAACTGAATATAATGTATTTGTAGTAGGTGCAACTTCCACAGAATTAGTATAAGCAATACCGCCATTCCATACATAAGATACACCTCCTGTAGCAACAAGAGTTGCAGAGAAACCTTTACAAATTGTTTGGTCAAGACCAGCATCGGCAACAGGTAATGGATTTACAAAAACAATAACATCATCAACCGCTGTACATCCTTCAGAAGATGTTACTGTGACTGCATATGTTGTAGTAGCAGAAGGTGTAACGTTTATGCTTGTTGTTGTGCTTCCTGTGCTCCAATAGTAGGAACTTCCTCCAGTAGCACTAAGTATAGTGCTTTGATTTATGCATATTGATTTGTCATTTCCTGCATTAACATTTGGTAATGCTTTTATATTAACAACAATGTCATCAGATGCAGTACAACCATATAAAGCTTTTGTTACAGTGACAACGTATGTAGTAGTTTGAGTTGGAGTAACAGTTATATTTTTAGTTGTTTCCCCATTGCTCCATAAGTAATAAGAAGCTCCACTCTCTGTTATTGCTGTAGTTACATTAGTACCAGAACAAACAGTAACATCACTTCCTGCATTTATTGTTGGGTAATCCATAACCACTCCAACTACAACATTATCACTTGCAGTACACCCATTTTCTCCAGTTGCTGTAACTGTAAATGTAGTTGTAGATGCAGGACTAACCGTATATGACGCTTTTAGATTATCTCCAAAACCAGAAGGAACCCATACATAAGATACTCCGCCCGTTGCTGTTATTGTTGTAGAATTTCCTTTACAAATAGCAACATAAGAACCTGCATCAACTACAGGGATGTCTGTAAACACATTAACAACAATTGTGTCAATATTAGAACATCCAGAAGCATATCCAGTAACAGTATATGTTGTTGTAATAGAAGGATTAACTGTAGTATAATTATAGAATGAACCAGTATTCCAAGAATATGTATCTGCACCTGTAGCAAATAAGGTTGAAGAAGCTCCATTACATATAGTCTTGTCTTCTCCTCCACTAACACTAATATTTCCTTTTGTTACTGTTATATAATTACTAATAGCCAAACCACATGCATTTTCGACATAACATTCAAAGTAATCATAAGGAGTATTTTGAATAAATAATGTATCTTTATTTACTCCAGAATGATTAGCATCATTAGCTAAGTTATAATAAGTTCCTGAATCAGAATTATAAGCTCTCCATTGATAATTTAAGTTATCACCTTCTGCTGTTACTCGAATGTAAGTTAACTCTTCTCCACAAACATTAATAGTATTTGTTTGAGATAATATACTTGCTGCTTTAGTAACATCGAAAACGATTTCATCAGAAGCAGAACAACCATTACTTACTATAGTAACTGAATATGTTGATGAAGTTTGAGGATTTACCCAAATATAATCTCCTGTATTATTTGTATTCCACAAATATGTATCAGCAGTAGGGGCTTTCAACATTAAATAATCATCAGAACATAACATTGAATCTGGACCTAAATTTACAATAGGTTGAGATTTAACTGTTACTAGCATATTGTCATAAGCTTTACAACCTTTATCATTTGTTACTGTAACATAATAATAAGTATTTTCAGTTGGACTTACTTTTATTGTTGGTATAGCTTCTGCTGTATTCCAAGAATATGTTCCTCCTCCTGTTGCTGTAATATTTATAGAGTCTCCACTACAAATAGTTTGATCAGAACCAGCATTTGCATATGGAACAGGATTAACTATAACATAAGCAGAATCTTTATTTATACATCCATTTGTAGAAAATGCTGTAACATATATATAACCAGTATTTGTAGGATATTCATTATGACTTCCAGATGTACTTCCTGAACTCCAAATATATGAAGTACCTGTTCCAGAAACTGACATATAAACACTTCCTCCATTACAAATACTATCTTTTCCTGCCATAACAGTTACAGTAGGAATTTCAGTAATAACGGAAACAATATTGTCATCTTTATTATTACATCCATTTGCACTATACCCTGTTACGTAATATGTAGTATTAACACTTGGGCTTACATTTATATTCGTATTTTCAACACCATTACTCCAAGAATACGTTGTAGCTCCAGTTGCCATAATATTTATGCTTTGTCCTTTACATATCGTTTTATCTGTACCTGCATTTACTAAAGGCTTTTGTGAAACGGTGATAACAACATCGTCAGATTGAGTACAACCATTTTTTATTGCTGTAACCCTATAAGTTGTTGTTGTATTTGGAGCGACATAAATAGTTTCTATTGTTTGTCCTGTATTCCACATATAAGAATCTGGCTCAAAACTCCATGCAGATAATAAAGCTGAGTCTCCTTCACATATAGTTTGATCCATGCCAGCATTTACAGAAGGAATATCATTAACAATTACAATCACAGTATCAATATCTGAACATCCTTCAATATAACCTGTTACGGTGTAAGTAGTGTTCATAATAGGAACAACATTAATTGAGTTTGTAATTTGTCCACTAATCCAGCTATAATTAGATGCTCCTGTAGCAGTAATCGTTATAGAAGATCCTTTACATATATTTTTATCTGTTCCTGCATTTACATCTGGAGTATTAGTAACAAATACAGTAATTGCATCAGTAGCTGTACATCCATAAACATTAGTAACTGTTACACTATAATTTGTTTCTGAAATTGGGCTAACAATAATGGAAGATGTAGTATCTCCTGTATTCCAATAATAATTAGATGCTCCTGTTGCAGTAATTGTAGTAGAAGTTCCTTGGCAAATAGTTTTATCATTACCTATATTTATAAGTGGAATATCATTAACAATTACAATTACAGTATCAATATCAAAACATTCATTATCATTAGTTCCTGTTACATAATATGTAGTGTTAACAGTTGGGCTTACAGTTTTTGAAGCACCATATCCCAAACCATCACTCCAAGTGTATGTAGTTGCTCCTGTAGCAGTAATTGTAGTAGAAGATCCTTTACATATGTTTTTATCAGTACCCAAATTAACTAAAGGTAAATTACTTACAAAAACCTCTACAGTGTCAACATCATAACATCCTGGGTTTCCTATAGGATGTACAGTAAGATAATAATCCATTGTAAAATTAGGATACACTGATATATTTGCCACAGTTTGATTTGTACTCCAAGAATAAACTTGACTTCCAGAACCTATTAGGTTAGCAACATTTCCATTACATATCGTTTGGTCTGCTCCAGCATTTGCTGTAGGAATAACAGTTGTTGAAATATTAACGTTGTCTATTCCTGTACAGCCATTACTTGAAGTAACTTTTACAGTGTAATCAGCATTTATTGCATAAGAAACATTTAATATTGAATCAATGTCACTTGTATTTAACCAAGAATAAGTACAATTAGGCATAGAAGCTTGTGCTGTAATATTTAATACTGCACCTTCACATACTTTTATTGAGTCATTCTCTAATATTACAACCGATGGAACTTCTGATACATTTATAATAATGTCATCACTATCAGTACATCCATTTGCAGTAGTTCCAGTTACAGTATAAGTTTTATTTGATGTTGGGAAAACTTCTATTGTAGAACCAACACTTTCATTACTCCAAGTATAATAATCTCCTCCAATTGAGTTTAACATAACTGATGCTCCTTGACATATTGTTGTGTCATTACCCAATATAGATATATTAGGCATTGCATTAACATAAACAACAATTGTATCATTATCTATACAACCATTACTACTTACTGTTAAATAATATGAAGTTGTAGACATAGGACTTACTATTATTTGAGCATCTGAAGATCCATTACTCCAAAAATATGTTCCTCCACCTGTTCCCATTAATGTAGCTGTATTTCCATAACATATTGTTTGATCTACTCCTGCATTTGCTATAGGATTTTCATAAACAGTAACAACTACATTATCAATTGCAGTACAAGAATATAAATTAGTTACTGTAACCACATAAGTAGTAGTATTAGATGGCTGAGCAATAGGATTGTATATATTCGGATTATTTAAACTTAAAGAAGGCGACCATGAGTATGTATTGCCTCCAGAAGCAGATAATGTCGTAATATTTCCGTTGCAAATTGTTTTATCCGTTCCTGCATAAGCACTTGGAGCAGATTGTACTGTAATTTGTATTTCATCTGTATTAAAACAACCAGCTTCATTGTAACCAGTAACAAAATAAGTGTTGGTCATTATAGGATTTACAGTAATTGAAGTTGTTTTTTCTCCTGTACTCCAAGAATAATTAACAGCACCAGAAGCATTAATTGTTGCAGATTTTCCTTCGCACATAGTTTGGTCTATTCCTGCAAAAACAGAAGGAATAGATAAAATTCTTAAATGAGCTGAATCAGAATAAGAAACACCATAAGAATTAGTAACTTTACAATAATAATATCCTGTATCTTCTAATACTAAATAATTTCTATTAAATATACTTGATGTTGCTCCACCTATATCTACACCATCTTTTATCCATTGGTAAGCTAAAGTACCATAACCAGAAGCTTCTATTCCTAATACTATACTACCATCCACACATTTTAGATATTCAACTAAAGGAGAATTATAAACATCAGGTTTATATGCAAATTTTGCAAAATCTATAGCAGGCTTACCCCCTGCGGAAGAAAAATCTCCTCCAAAATATAAGTTCCCATAATCATCATTATCAACAGCATTTACATCTCCTAATATACCCGAGCCTAAATTCGCCCAAGATGTTCCATTAAAGAAATTTACACTGTATGCATTATCACCATCTCCAACAACAATTATATTATTATCATCTATCACGCTAATAGAATTATAATAATTAAGTGCAGTTAGACCTCCTCCTAAAGCACTCCAAACTGTCCCATCCCATTTTGCTACATTTTTCACCATAACGCCTCCTGCATTAGAGAAAAATCCTGTTACATATAAATTACCATTATAATAGTCCATTCCTTTTATTTCTCCACTTGTTCCGTCACCTAAATTACTCCATGCAGTACCATTCCATTTTGCTACATTATTTGCAACAACGCCTCCTGCCTCGGTAAAAATTCCAGCAGCATAAACATTTCCATTTCCTCCAACTATAGAGTTTACACGTGCATTTACTCCATTTTTCCCATTATAAATAATTGGTTCCCACGTTGTACCATTAAATTTAGCTATGTACTTTAACGAATCAACACCATTTCCAGATAAAGTAAATCCACCTCCAGCATACAAAGTCCCATCTATATAACTAAGAGTTAAAGGTGAAGCATTCAGACCTTCTCCTAATGTAACCCAAGAAGCTCCATTCCATTTAGTTATATATTTTAAAGAATAAGCAGTTGATCCTACTATTAATTCATCAAAATCATTTACAGTAATTGAATACACAAAGCTACCCCATAATCCAGTTCCATAGCCATTCCATTTTTTCCCATCCCACATTGCTACATTATCTGTTTGAACACCACCAGCATAAGAAAAATCTCCTCCAATATAAACTTTATTATTTTTAACATACACTGCATTTATATACCCATTGTTTAAGGAAGTGCTTGTTGGCTTTGTTACAGCTCTATTAATATTAAAAGAATTCCATTTTGAATTGGGAATATCAAATTTTGCAAATTTTCCAAAAGGCATATTACCTGCTTTTGCAAATTCGCCACCTACATATAAATCTTTGTCGTTTTTATACATACAAAAAACAGTAGATGATAATCCTGATTTAAATCCTGTTGTATCCCATTTTGTACCATTCCATTTTGCTATTCTTCCAGCTAAATCAGTTGTATTTACATAGGAAAAATTTCCTCCAATATAAATATTATTTGTATCAATAGAAATTATAGAATAAACTCTACCATTAATTTCTTTGGGAAAAGCACTCCAAGTTGCTCCGTTCCATTTTGCAATGTAATTAGCAGTAATGCCTCCTGCTAAACTAAAATCGCCCCCTGCATATATAATTCCAGCATTTTTAGCTATTGCATAAACAGTTGAATTAACCCCTGTTCCCATAGGCTCCCATGTCGTGCCATTCCATTTTGCAATTCTTGAAGTGTTTGCAACACCACCTATGCTAGAAAAATCACCTCCTGCATATACATTATATTGATCAATAGCTAAAACAGAATAAACAACAGTATTTGCTCCTGTTCCCATTGCTTGGAAAGAAGCACCATTCCACATTGCTATATTATTAACAGAAGTTGCTCCTGAATAAGAAAAACTTCCTCCAACATAAAGTTTTGTATCCAAAGCTGAAATGGCATAAACAATACCATCAAAACCAGAGCCTAAAGCACTCCAAGATGTCCCATTCCATTTTGCTATTCTATTATAACTAACGGAATTTATTGTAGTAAAAGCTCCTCCAACATACAAGTATCCATTTACTGAAGCTAAAGCATTAATTTCTCCATCAAAATTTCCAATATTTTCAAAAGAAATACCATTCCATTTTATTATACTTACCGAAAATTTATCTCCAAACGTAGAAAAATTACCTGCAATATATATGTTATTATCCATCACTGTTATTGCTTTGACTATTCCTGTTGTTCCATTTAAAGAGAACATTCCAGACCAGGCTTCATCTCCTGATGCAAATTGTTGTTCTTTAACAAAAACTGGCTCTCCTTTTTTGTTTGTTGTCATTTTATACCCTGTTGGGTCAAAACTTCCTGCTGGTACATCTTTTTTTACTGTTCCATCAGGATTTAACACATCCTTCAAAGATGGATTGTTTTGGGCTGTAATACTTGACAATGACATGCCAAACAACCAAAAGCAAATAATGATTAATTGATACAATTTTTTCATAATTTCTAGTTTTAATTTACATAAAATTTTGGTTCAAAAGTAGAATTAAAAATTAAAACTACAAAAAAAATTTTTAATTAATTTTACTTTTAGGTGGTTTTATATACTTTTTGTAGCCGTTTGTAAACATATTTTTAGCAATATAATTATTTTCAATATAAATATTTTATGCTTACACATTAGTTGTTTTCAGCAAATAAGCAAAAATAATTTTATATAAATAAAATTGAGTTTAGTCGAAAAAATAAATTAATAACTAAGATTAGCTGAAAAAGTCAAGAGTTATATTTATAATAAATTTTATTTTTTTGGATTAAATCAATAACATCCTAAACGATTTAAAAGAAAGGGAAATATTTACCAAAGTATTACCTTTAAGGTAAATAAAACAAAAACCCTCTTTCGTAATGGTAAATGTTACACTTTTTTTCACAAATAATATCAAAATTAGATTGTAATAGTTTTAGTAAACTGGTAAAATTAAAGCCAACGGATAAGCGCGAGAATGAATGCATTAGCTGTTCGCATTAAACATATATGCTTCTGTCAGCTTGCAAAAAGTAAATTTGTAAGAGACATTAGAAATAGTCTTCGTTTAACTACAGGGAATCTTAATCATTTAGACATACAAAAATCTCCATCAAATCGTCCATTAGTTATCATAATAAAAATTGTAATATAGAACTATTCATAGAATATTATTATATAGTTACTTGAAAATTTAGGACAGTATTGGTTTTATATTATACATTTGCTACCAGAATATTTACTGATAATTTATAATATAAGACCGTTACAAAGCTAAAGGTCAACAAATAATAAATTAAATAAATAACAAATAGTATGTAAATTAAATATTTTTTGCATATTTGCGTTATGAAAATAGGATATTAACTAGCTCTCAATCTCACACAGGCAGGAATCATTAAGTTTTATTGCTTGTTTTTTCATATAAGGGACTACGTATTTAGTTACATCAAAGTCTACTAGATCATTTTCCTTATTTCTAATAATATTATTTTTAAGACTATCTTCATGTCTGTATTGATAGCCTTTGTTTAGAGTAAAGAATAACAGAGATTTTTTGAGACCTAATGATAAATGTGAAAGCGAGCGTTTAAGAATAGATTTGTTACTATAAATAGATTTTTTAATTTTGTTATAACCTTCATATAGTTCTTCTGGAGTCATGTTTTTAGGAGATATAAGCACCTTTGTTGCATCAAATTTACTCCAATCATCAGTAAGAATTCTACCTTCACTTTTAAGTTTATTAAAAACAGGGGTTCCTGGATATGGAGTCATAACACATGCTTGAAAAAATGCAGGATTAGCCTTTGTTAAAAATTTATATCCTAAATCAAAATTATCAATAGTGTCAGAGTCTAGTCCAAAGATTAACGAAGCCATTGTCATTATTCCATAATCTTTTAACTTTTTAACAGCTATTACATTTTCTTCAATAGTTTTTAAAGTCTTTCTATAATGATTTAACCCATCGTCTGTCATTGATTCAAATCCTATAAGCAAAGCTAGACATCCAGATTCTTTTGCAAGCCTCATCAATTCTTCATCTTTAGATATATTTATTGAAGCCTGACCAACCCATGTTTTTTTCAATGGAATTAATGCTTCAAATAGCTTTTTCGCAAACACTTTATCACCTGTTATATTATCATCAAGAAAGAACAGATTGTTTTGCTTGCATGATTTAACATCTCTTATAATATCTTCTATAGGTTTATGCCTTTGTTTGGTCCCAAAGAATCTTGATACAGTGCAAAAGTCACAATTATAAGGGCAGCCTCTTGTCGTTTCAATTGGGGCAATAGAAAATTTCCCAGAAGAACATTTTATTAAATCTCTTCTTGGAAAAACATGTTTTTGTAGACATGGTAATTTATCAAGCTTATAAAAACTTTGTAATTTATTTTCCTCAATATCTGTTAATACTCTTTCCCACAAACCATCTTCAGCTTCTCCTATTACAACGGCGTCTCCAAACATAATGGCTTCTTCTGGTAATGATGTTGCATGAATGCCTCCAAAAACAACAATCTTACCTCGCTTCTTAAATTCATTTGCTATCTCGTATCCCCTTATGCATGTTTGTGTCATAAGAGTTATTCCAATTATATCATAATTTCCTTCGAAATTTATTATTTCTCCAAAAACTTCTTCACATATCTCAATTTCATATTTAGGAGGAGTCATGGCTGCAATTAACGACAATGTTAATTGTGGAATATTCATTGTGCTATGACGTTGCTCGCTTTTTTGACAGGGGGCGACTAAAAGGATTTTCATTTCATTATTTTAAACTACTCACGCAAGTATTTTGCAAAATTACATAAATTTTGCAGATAATAAACCCATAAAGTAAAAATCCCTAAATATTTATCATAAAAATTAACTCAAACTGACTATTAATCAGTCCTTAAACCCATCCTAAATACTTTTATCTTTATCAATACAGACGTTATTTATAGTTGGGGAAGCACTATTCTTCGCAAAACCTTAGTCAGTAAGGCATGATATATAAATATTAAAAAACGACCTAACAAACGTTTATAATTTAGATAATTCTAAAATAAGTTTACAGTCTTTTTCCTTAATTCTAATTTTTTGTGTAAACCTATTTTAGGACGATACAGTTAATTTTTCTCCGTTTTAATTTTTCTATAGCAATAATGGTAAAAATTATTTGCGTTTTATTATTTAATGCTTTATTATTGTAAAAAATTTCAAGTTAATTTATTTAATAATTATATTATGGCAAAAACATTTATAAAATGGACTAATAATCTAAGTGTAAAAATAGAGGAGCTAGATAATCAGCATAAAAAATTATTTGATATCATTAATGAGCTATATGGAGCTTTTATGGAAAATAAGCATAAGGAAATTACAAAAAAAATATTAAGTGAATTAGCAGAGTACACGCATACTCACTTTAGTTTAGAAGAGAAGTATTTTATGCTTTATAACTATCCATCAAAAGAAGAGCATATTAAACAACATAGCGAATTTATTAATAGTGTTAAGGATTTTCTAATCGAATTTGAAAGAAATCCAGATGCTTTAACTTTTAAATTGATGACTTTTATTCAAAAATGGATTAATAATCATATACAATTTACAGATAAATTATACTCTGATTTTCTATTATCTAAAGGTCTAAATTAAAATATTAAATGGACTACATAAATTTGTATAATGAGCAATTGCCATTTGTGTATAATAAATGGCAAGGGAATAAGTATATTGATAACAAATTTAGTAATCTTGATTCTTCTGTTCCTCATATAAAGCTTTGGGATATTTTAAAATGGCAAATAACAAGAAAAAAAGATGTTTTTGCTTCTCAAAGCAAAAACTTCAAACTAGAAGTAATAAAAGAAATAGACACTAATGATGATGAAAATTCATTTATAATGTGGCTTGGTCATGCTACTTTTTTTATAAAACTAGGAAAGCTTAGATTTATTACAGATCCAGTTTTTTATAATATACCTTTTATTAAAAGATTCGTTAATTTACCTTATGATTTTAATAAAATAATTGCAGACTATGTTCTTATATCTCATGCACACAGAGATCATTTAGATGTTAAATCACTAAAAACGCTTATTAATAACAACGAATATTTAGAGTGCGTAATGCCTCTAAAAGCTTCAGGTATAAGCAATATATTTAAAATGCGTTCTTTAGAAATGGGCTGGTTTCAAGAATATAAAATTAATAATGATTTGTCAATTATATTTTTTCCTGCAAAGCACTGGCACAAAAGGTTAATTAATGATTTTAATAAAGTTCTTTGGGGTAGCTACTTAATTAAATATAAAGAATTAAGTATCTTTTTCGCTGGAGATACAGCATATTCGCAACATTTTAAAGTAATAAACAGCATTGTTGGAAGTATCGACTATTGCTTATTACCCATTGGAGCATATAAACCTCAACATATAATGAAAGAATCTCATCTTTCACCGCTTGAAGCAATTAATGCTTTTAATGATTTGAAGGGAAAGCATTTTATTCCTATGCATTATGCTACATTTGATTTGTCAGATGAAAGATTAGATGAGCCTTTGATGGAATTACAAAATAATATAGACCCATCTATTTTAAGAATTTTATATATAGGACAAAAATTAGCAATTTAATTTTCATCTTAAAATTTATAAAGAAAATGTTACAGGTAAAAGCTATAAAAAAAAATATTAATGCTCAATTTAAAATAGTATCGTCAAAAAGTGAAACGAACCGATTACTAATTATAAATAAATTAAGCAATAATAAAATTAAATTGAACAACATCTCTAATAGTGAAGATAGTGTTATTTTAAGCAGATTATTATCATTGATTGGGAATAAACAAAATAATACGTACAATGTAGGAATGGCTGGGACAGTAATGCGTTTTATGACAGCATTACTATCTGTTACAGAAGGAGAACACTTGATTACTGGAGAAAAACGTATGTGTGAAAGGCCTATAGGGTTGCTAGTTGAGGCTCTAAAATCTATTGGAGCAGATATTAAATATATAAACAATGAAGGATATCCTCCTTTATTAATTAAAGGTAAAGAGTTATATGGAGGACATGTAAAAATTGATGGAAGTGTTAGCAGTCAGTTTATTTCTGCATTATTAATGATTGCTCCAACATTTAGTAATGGACTTACTTTCGAATTTACTGGAAACATAGTTTCTTTTCCTTATTTTAATCTTACTTTAAAATTAATGGAGAAATTTGGAATCAAATATAAGTGGAAAGATAATAATGTTTTAACAATAGAAAACTCCATGTATTCTGATTCAGAATATACTATTGATGCCGATTGGAGTAGTATATCTTATTGGTATGAGATTGCTGCACTGTCTAAGGAGTCTAATATTAATATTTTAGGAATAAATAACGAAAGTTTGCAGGGAGATTCGATAGTCAAGGATTTTTATGAGAATTTAGGTGTTACTTCTACTATTAAAGACAACTCATTAAATATCAAAAAGAAATTAACTAAATTGCCAAATAGAGTGTATTTCGATTTTATTGATTGTCCAGATATTGCTCAGACAGTAATTTTTACTTGTGCAGGATTAAATATAGAGGGAGTATTTAAGGGACTAGAAACACTTAAAATAAAAGAAACGGACAGAATAATTGCTCTGCAAAATGAAGTTAAAAAAATAGGTATGAATTTTTCTGAAAAAGACAAAACTTTTTATCTGACCAAAGTAGGAAGTAATTGTTTGGACAAAAATATTGTTTTTAATACTTATAATGACCATCGCATGGCTATGGCTACAGCTCCCTTATCTTTGGTTTATGAAAATGTGATAATAGAAAATCATGAAGTGGTAAAAAAATCATACCCTTATTTCTGGAACAATTTATTAAATGCTGGTTTTGCTCTGAAAAAAGCAGAAAATGAAAATTAGTAAATATTTAAAAATATTATCAATTGTATTAATATCTTATAGCATATTAGCAGGTCTTAATATTAGTGTTCCTGATATACCAGTTATTAAGCAAACTATACGTAATTTATTTTTTCATGTAAATATGTGGATTGCCATGTTTACTCTATTTATAACATCTTTTATTTATGCAATTAAATTGATTGTAGCTTTTGATTCAAAAAGCAATATAGAAAATAATTATGATATCATTTCTTATTCTGCGGCTAAAGCGGGCTTATTATTTGGGTTAATAGGTATTATTACAGGAATGATTTGGGCAAAATTTACATGGGGTGTTTTTTGGTTAAATGATGCTAAATTAAATGGAGCTGTTATTAGTATTTTCTCTTATGTAGTATATTTTATAATAAGAGCAAATATCAAAAATGAGATGCAAAAGCAACTTGTAGCATCTGTTTATAATATTATTTGTTTTATAATTATCATTATCTTTATAATTGTGTACCCTCGTATTGGAGGAGAATCTATACATCCAGGAAGTACAGGTATACCCATAGTATTCGCTAATGGAATGTCCTCTAATTTAAGATTAATATTTTATCCCGCTATTATTGGATGGTTATTATTTGCTCTATGGATAGCTGAAATATATTCTTCTATCATTATACTACAAAATAAAATAGATTTAGAAATTAGTTCAAATTATAATGATGATAATTTTTAAGATTTTAATAAGATAGAGAAATATAAAAAAACACTACAGCTTGTTTCTTCTAAAATAACGTATGATGTTATTTTTTTATATTTAGAGGCATTACTGTGTTTGAATATTTTATTAATTCCATTTTTACACTACCAACAAGTATTTGTGCTTCAAGCATTATAGGTAAATGATTTTGATCGTCAGAAAAATATATAACCATAGCATCTTCATCGCTAAATACTTTGTCTACTTGAAGTATAGGGTAAAATTTCATGCAATTAACGCGTCCCAATTCTGTTTTTAATATAACTTTCCCTATGTAGCGAAGTTTTAAAGGAAACACTTTAAAATCAATAAGAGTATTTATTGAAATAGTATCCCCTTGCTTTAGTTTTGAGGAGTCAGTTAACCTTGCATAATAATATGCAGATAACAAATCTTGAATATCATTAGGTACATCATAATTTTTCTTTTTTATTAAATCTTGTGCTATGTTTTTAAATCTGTCAAAATATACATCTTGACTAATTTTATAACCACCTTCATTTACTCTTCTAACAAACAACCAAGGGACAAGTGCGTCTTGGTCAATATAGCTTTCATATTTGTCAATTACCTTAAAAAATAGATTAAAAAAACCCTTAGTATAACCAGTTCCGATCACATGATAAGCCTTTCTTCCTTGAAAAGTCTTAGAGGATTCTTTTATTTCAATTGTTGCTTCACCCGCAGTAACCTTACCTGTCAATAATGATTGGTAATAAACTTTATATTTTAAATATTCCCCAATCTTAAAAGAATTGTTTTTTATACTTTCTAATTTTTTTTGAGCAAAGCTAACACCTAAAAAAAACGTTAGTAAAATAAATAATAATATTTTTTTTTTATTATTTTTCAAATTATTTTGTTGTTTTTATGACTTTTAATATTTTGGTAAATAGTATATTGTATATCTATTGTTAATTAATAGGGATGTTATCAATTAGTCTTATTTTTCCCAAGTTTACAGCAACAAACGCAATTAGCGATTTATGCGTGTGTTTATTTTCAGCCAAAATTAAATTATCAGAATCAGCTATTTCAAAGTACTCCAAATTAAAATCAGCATCTTTTTTAAATTCTTTATTTACCCATTCCTTTAATTCATCTATTTCAATTCCCTTAAATTTATTTTTTGCTTTTTTCAATATCTCATAAATCAAAGGCGCCTTTTCCCTTTGCACGTTTGTAAGTAATGTATTTCTAGAACTCATTGCTAAGCCATCATTTTCTCTAAATATATTGCAAGGTATTATTTCTATATTTGGATGAAATTCGTGCGCCAATGACTTTATTATTAGCAATTGTTGGTAATCTTTCATTCCAAAATATGCTCTATTAGGTTTAATTAATTCAAAAAATATATTAACGACCATTGCAACTCCTCTAAAATGACCTTTTCTATATTTTCCCTCCATTACGTTTTCTATATGTCCAAAATTAAAATCATCTTTTATTATTGTATTTTCTTGATATACATCTTTTGCTTCTGGGATAAATGCTATATCACATCCTGCTTTTTCTAGCTTATCAATATCTTCTTCTATTGTTCTTGGATAATTAACCAAATCATTAGAGTTATTAAATTGAGTAGGATTTACAAAAATTGAAACAATGTTAATTTTATTTTGAGTTTTTGCTTTTTCTAAAAGTGATATGTGTCCCTTGTGTAGTGCTCCCATAGTGGGAATAAAACCTACAGAATTAGAATCATCTTTTTGTATATTATTCAACTCCAATTGCAGTATCTTTCTCTCTTTTATTATTTTCATCACAATATTTTTAAAGGTAAAAAAAACTTACAAAAGTATATTTTAAAAGAAGAAATCATAAAATTATGAAAAAAAATAAAAAAAAATAATTAAAAATTCGTTATTTTTTTGTAACTTTGTATTTAATTAGAAAACTCTCAAATAATAAATAATGGAAAAACCAAAAATTTTATTTGCTTTTCAGGAAATATATCCTTACCTTAAAGAAACTCAAATGTCTAAAGTTGGACGTTTTTTACCACAAGGAATACAAGAACGAGGAAAAGAAATTCGTACATTCATGCCAAGGTATGGCTGTATAAATGAAAGGCGTAATCAATTACATGAAGTTATTAGACTTTCTGGGATGAATCTTATTATTGATGACACTGATCATCCACTAATAATAAAAGTAGCATCTATCCAGTCTGCGAGAATGCAAGTTTACTTCATTGACAATGACGACTACTTTAGTAGTAAAAAATTCATAATGGTTGATGACAAAAATATTGCCTTCACTGATAATGATGAACGAACAATCTTTTTTTGCAGAGGAATTATAGAAACTGTAAAAAAATTACAATGGATGCCAGATATAATTCATGCCAATGGTTTTATAGCAAGTTTACTACCTCTTTATTTAAAGGGAGTATTAAGAGATAATCCGTTTTTCTCTGATACTAAGGTCATATATACAGTATATGACGATGATTATTGTGGTTGTTTTAACAAAGATGTTGAAGCAAAACTAAAAATGGATGGTATTCGCAAACAAGATTTAGATAAATATAAAAACACTGATTTTATTAGTATAAATAAAGCCGCTATTGATTATGCTGATGCTATTACAATTGGTTCGCCAAATATTAATCCTGAATTAATGGAATATATTGACTCTATTAGGTCAACTAAGCCTGTTCTTGATCTTCATTCAGAAGAAGATTATATTGAAGCATATTCGGAATTTTATGATGAAATATTAGTTAACGCATCTGTTGCTGTATAAAGTTTAGCTACTTACTTTTTAAGTTCATAAATAATAAAACCTTATAAGTGTCTTAAAATTCTTATAAGGTTTTATTATTTATTAGTCATTTTTTTTAATTAATAATTATTGATTTACAACTAGAAGTAAGATTAGTTTTAATGGAAAATTTTGAATAATAACAACGACAAAACAATTTTTTAGAAAATAATTTTTTAGAACTTGTTTATTAATAAAAAATAATTAATTTTGCAGTCCAATTTAAAAAAATGAGGAAATAGTGTATGCCAAAAATGAAAACAAAGTCAGGTGCTAAAAAGAGATTTTCTCTAACATCTAAAGGTAAGGTTAAAATGAAACATGCTTTTAAGAGTCATATTCTTACCAAAAAATCAAAGAAGAGAAAAAGAAATTTAACTCATTCAACTGTAGCACATAGTACAGATGAATCAAGAATTAAAAAAATGCTTGTTCTTTAATAATTAAAAATTTATTAACCGATTATTTAGCAAAAAGAGTCATTTATTTGAACGCTAAATATCTTTAAACAAAAAAATATATGCCAAGGTCAGTAAATGCGGTAGCATCTAGAGCAAGAAGAAAAAAAGTTTTAAAACAAACTAAAGGTTATTTTCTTAGAAGAAAAAATGTATGGACAGTAGCAAAGAATGCTTATGAAAAAGGGTTGTGTTATGCTTACGTTGATAGAAAAGATAAGAAGGGTAATTTCAGAACATTATGGATTGCAAGAATAAATGCAGTGATTAGGAATTATGGTATGTCTTATTCAAAATTTATAGGCAATTTACATTCTAGTAATGTATCTATTAATAGGAAAGTTTTAGCAGATTTAGCATTGAATAACCCTGAGTTATTTGCTAAAATTGCAGAATTTGTTAAAAAATAAGTATTTTTATATTAAGAATATTTATAATAAATATCTGTAGATAGAAAATATAAAAAATAAATAAAAAAAGCTAGGAATAATTCTTTATTTAAAGAATGTTTATTCTTAGCTTTTTTTTTTATCAATATCCTTATCTTTTATCAATATTATTTTAAAATATCACTAAATGTTTTTTTTTGTAAAAAAAATATTATATTTGCATTGAAAAAAAAATTACTTTTACGAAAAATAGTTAATTCTATTTATTAACTAAAAAAATGTATAAGACATGGGAAATATAAGGATTATCATCGCAGACGATCATAGAATGATCAGAGATGTTATTAAAACTTTTATAAGTAGCCAAAGTGATATGGAAATAGTTGGTGAAGCCGCGAATGGTGAAGAAGTATTAGAAATGGTTGATAGTTTAAAGCCTGATGTTGTTATAACCGATATAACAATGCCAAAGGTTGATGGATTAGAATTAATAGCAAAACTTCCAGATAATATAAAAATTATAGTTCTTTCTATGCATGATGATTATGAGAACATAATTAGTGCTATAGAAGCAGGCGCTAATGGCTATATTCATAAAAATTCTTCACAAGAAGATTTGATAAAGGCAATAAGAAGTATTTTAAAAGGGGACAAGTATTTTAGTCAAGCTATAGCAGAAACATTGATTAACAATTTTGGGAAAACACGAGAGGATTCTAAGCCAAAATATCCAGATGTTAAATTATCAAAAAGAGAGATACAAATATTGGTAGGAATAGCAAATGGTTACAAAAATAGCCAAATAGCAGAAAAACTTTTTATTAGTACAAGAACTGTAGATACACATAGAACAAATATCAAAAGGAAGCTTAATGCAAAAACTACAGCAGATATTGTTTTATATGCTATAAGAAATGATTTTATGAAAATAGGTTAAAATATTTTTCATTTTGTTTTTTTATTATAAATAAAGCCTCATTAATTATGAAAATTAATGAGGCTTTATTATTTTTATGCTTTAAATATTTTGTCCAACATTGCTTTGAAGTTAGGGATTTCAATTGTAAGGTCAGAGTTGTTTTTTAATCTAGGATTATTTGGATGAGCAAATATATAATAATAATTAATATCAATAGCTGATGCTAAAGAATAGTAGCATAAGCTTCTTTTGTCTAATTTATTTCTAATTTCAATTATATTTGTGTTATGATTCATAAAAATCATATTAGCGAGGGTAGCTCCGTGAATACTCACGAGATATTGTGTATTTATAAAAATTTCGACTTGTTGTTCAAAAGATAAATCTTCTACGTATACTATATTAAAATCAAATTGAATGAGTAAATTTATTAACTCGTTTTCATTAGTAATTTTTCTTTTTTTAGCTTTATTTCGACTTAAATAAATTCGTTGATTAGAGTTATTAATTTTATTACTATAATAATTTCTAAAAATACTTCTTAATGATTGTATTGATTCTTCATTATAATTGCCTGTTTGAGCAATTAAAGTTGGCATAATAATTTTTTCAGCTTTAATTGTTGTGTGTTTGTTTATGTAAATGATGTTTTTTATATTGAATGGTTTTAATGAATCAATGATTGAAGGAAGTACATTCTCGGGTAATATAATATATAAATTCTCAATATTATTGATAGATATCAGTCTAGGGAGTGATTCTGTCATCCAATGTCCATATCCAGTGCCCCACTCATTAAAAATAACAGCTACATTTTTGTCAATTTTGGTTATTTTGTTTTTTATTAATGATTTTAAAATGTATTTTAACCCATATTTTGACTTAGCAGATTGATGATAAAGGCTTTCTTGTACAATTTTATAATTATAAATAACAATTCCCTCATAAGTTATGTAAGCGTTTGAGAAATGATAAATAAAAGAAGGCTCAATAATTTTTTCAAATTCTACTTCAAAATTAAATTTGTCACTTTCATTGTAATTAAGTGGTAATTTTCGTTTTGATATATAAGATTTAAATAATTGAGTTTTATTCATTATTTTTTGTATCCTTTTTTCTTAGCCATATCTTCTAATCTTTTTTGGAAAGAAGATTTTTTTGATGCTATAGGTCTTTTTTTGTTTTCTTGAATTTGTTTATGAAGTTTATCTTCATCAATAAAACCCTTTATGGCAAATTGTTGTCCAAATGTTAATACATTAGCTAAGAAATAATAATAGCTTAAGCCAGATGAATAATTGTTGAATATTCCAAGAAACATTATAGGCATAGCATACATCATTATTTTCATTCCAGGCATTTGATTATTAGAGCCAAAACTATCTGAGTTAAGTTTTGTGTATATTATTGTAGATATAGTCATCAGTATCGTAAATAAGCTAACATGATCTCCATAGAAAGGAATATTAAATCCTAAATCATATATAGAATCATAAGAAGATAAGTCATCAGCCCAAAGGAAGCTTTCTTGTCGAAGTTCTATAGAAGCAGGGAAGAATCTGAATAATGCAATTAAAATCGGGAATTGTAAAAGCATAGGGACACATCCAGCCATAGGATTTACGCCAGCTCTTTTGTACAAGCTCATTACTGCTTGTTGTTTTTTTAGAGGTTCTTCAGTTCCAAATTTAGCATTAATTTCATCTATTTCAGGTTTTAATATTTTCATTTTTGCACTAGACAAGTACGTTTTGTATGCAATAGGAAATAGGATAATTTTTACTAAAATAGTAAATATTAATATAATAATACCATAATTAATATTAAAAGAACTTAAAAAATTAAATACTGGGATAACAGCAAATCTGTTAATCCAACCTAATATCCCCCAACCTAAAGGAATCATTTTTTCGAATTCTAGGTTATAACGAGTTAAAGTCCCATAGTGATTAGGTCCAAAATAATAAAACATATCAAATTGATATTCATTATTTGGGTTAGGTTGGTAAGGTATGGATATGGATGCATACATTTCTTTTAGTAGTCTTGTTTTTTCGTTGTTAATTTTATTTATTTTTATTTCAGCATTAATAAAATTATCTTTAGCAACAAGAACAGATGAAAAGAAGTGTTGTTTGAAAGCAATCCATTTAACTTTATTATTTAAAGTTTCTTTATCATCATTTGTTTCAGAAAGCCAGTCCGCTTCATCTTTTAGGTATTTATAATATACAGTAGAAGTTAGCCTTTCATTATCTAGGCTTTTTTCTAAGGAATTAGGAGTTGATTCCCAATCAATAGTAAGGTAATTAATATTTTGAGGTATTATCTTTTCTAATCCAACAAATTTCACCGAAAAATCGACTGTATAGTCATCTTCTTTTAATTTGTATAAAAATTCAATGTACCCTAATTTTTTTGAAGAATCAGCGTAAGCTCTAAATCCAATTACAATGGAATCACTTTTAGTTGTTTTGGTATTTTTTGTATAGTTTATTGTTTCAAAAAATATATTTTTTGTTTCAATAAGCCTATTTTCTGCAAAAAATTTAAGATTAGTTTTATTATTTTCTTCGTCTGTTAAAAACAAATCTTTACCTTCAAATGTTTTGTATCTTTTTAGTTTAACCTTGTTAATTATAGCTCCTTTAGAAGCAATATTTACAGATATTAAATTGTTTTCTATAATTATAGATTTGCTGTCTCCTTTTAGGTTGTTAGAGAAAGCTCCTTCATTAACATTATTTACAGATTCAATGGCTTCAATTTCTTGAATAACTTTATTTGCAGTATCTTTTTTCTCTATATTGTTAGGAGTAACAACGAGAGTGTCTTTTTTAAAATTTTCTGTATTTTTTAGGTTCTCTTTAGGTTTATTAAAATAACTAAAGACGATTAATATTAATGCGATTAATACAATTCCTGTTATTGACTGTTTGTCCATTTACTTATCCAATATTATTTAATAATTATTAAGGTGGCAAAGATAGAATAAAAAGCTAAAACACTTTTTATTTTTCGTTATAATTTATTGCAGCGTTTACAAAGCTAACAAATAATGGGTGTGGATTTGCAACAGTGCTCTTGTATTCGGGATGGAATTGAGTTCCAATAAACCATACATGATCTTTTAATTCTATTATTTCAACTAGTTCGCTTTCAGTATTAATTCCAACAGGAATCATTCCTTTTGATTCAAACTCTGATATATAGTTATTATTAAATTCATATCGATGTCTGTGTCGTTCAATTATTTCATCTTGTTTGTAAATTTTTTGTACCTTTGATTTTTGACTTAAGTTACAAGGGTATGCGCCTAACCTCATTGTTCCGCCTTTACTAATAATCTTTTTTTGATCCTCCATAATATCAATAACGGGGTGTGTTGTTGAAGATTTTATTTCAGTTGAGTGAGCATCTTCATATCCTAATACATTTCTTGCAAATTCAATTACAGCACATTGCATTCCAAGACATATTCCAAAGAATGGGACATTATTTTCTCTTGCGTATTTTATAGTTATGATTTTTCCTTCTATACCTCTTTCTCCAAATCCAGGAGCTACTAATATACCACTAAGGCCTGCAAGTTTTTCTAAATAATTTTGTTCGTTTATTGTTTCAGAGTGCACCATTTCTACATTTACTTTACAATCATTAGCTACACCTGCATGTATAAATGATTCTAAAATAGACTTGTAAGCATCTTTAAGTTCTGCGTATTTTCCAACTAATCCAATTGTTATTTCTTTTGAAGGATGGTTTAGTTTGTATAAAAATTCTTTCCATTTTGTCAGATCTGCATTATTGCTAGATGTTATGTTTAGTTTTTTTAAAACAACTTTATCCAATCCTTCCTCTTGCATAAGAATAGGGACATTATATATAGTGTTAGTATCAATAGATTCCATAACACTATCGTATTCTACATTGCAAAATAGAGCAATTTTTTTTCTTAAAGCTTCGGGAATATGGTGTTCGGTTCTACATACTAGTACGTCTGGTTGTACTCCATATTCGAGTAACATTTTTACAGAATGCTGAGTTGGTTTTGTTTTTAATTCTCCTGTAGCAGCAAGGAATGGCACTAGAGTCAAATGAACGACTAAACAGTCTCCTCCCATTTCCCATTTCATTTGTCTAAGAGCTTCAATGTATGGTAAAGACTCTATATCACCAACTGTTCCTCCAATTTCTGTAATTACAAAATCTAGTTTTTTAGATTTTCCTAATAATTTTATTCTATATTTTATTTCGTCAGTAATATGAGGAATTATTTGAACAGTTTTTCCTAAATAATCACCATGTCTTTCTTTATTAATAACTGACTGATAAATAATTCCTGTTGTTATATTGTTAGCTTGAGAAGTTTCTAAGTTTAAGAATCTTTCATAATGTCCTAAGTCAAGATCAGTTTCTGCGCCATCCTCAGTAACGTAACATTCCCCATGTTCGTAAGGATTTAAAGTTCCTGGATCAATATTAAGGTATGGGTCTAACTTTTGTATAGTAACATTAAAGCCACGAGCTTGAAGCAGTTTAGCTAATGATGCAGATATAATTCCTTTTCCTAAAGAAGAGGCAACACCGCCTGTAACGAATATGTATTTTGTTTTGTTCATAACTATTTAAATTTCTTTTGCAATAATATCAAAATCAAACGATGTATTTGATTTATTTACATCTATCCAATTCTCGGTTAAAATTTTCACAGAAACCAAATCAGATGTCTTCATTATGATTGAGGCGTTATTAGAATATAATTTTGCTAAATTAGTAATTGCAGGATTGTGTCCTACAAGTAAAATATTATTAACATTATTATTGATTTCTTTAAAAATTTCAAATATATCCTCTATCTCCGAATTATATAATTCTTTTTTATACATTACATTTTTTTTGTCATATTTAAATGTTTTAATAAAAATTTCAGTAGTCATTATTGTTCTAATAGCGCTACTAGATATTACTAAATCAATTTTTGGATTTTTGGATTTTAGTTTTTCAAATACTTTTTTAGACCTTAATATGCCAATGTCTATTAGTTTTCTATCAAAATCAGATATATTATAATCTTGAGGTTCAGCTTTAGCATGCCTAACTAAATATATATTTTTCATAATTTCAATTTTTTAGGAAACCAAAATAGATCTACTAAGCTATAAATCAAATCTATGTTTCAATATAAAAATTACTGCAAACCTACATGAAATTAAAATAAAAACCAAATTTAATTTATTTTGAAAACCAAATGAAAAAGTTTAATTTATTTTGTCTGATAGTTTTTTTTATTATAATATTTAGTTGTGCTGTTATTATAATTTTTTGTAAAAAATGAGGCGTAATTATTTGTTAAGTAGGATGTTTTAAATAAGACATTTTGTTAAATATAATTAAATTAATAAGACGTGATTTTAAATACATTGAATGTTTAATTAATGTATTAAATATTTTATAAACAATAAAATAAAATTTAAAACTATTTTTTTTATCAAAGTCAATATAAATTTAAAATATTTTTTAACAAAAAAAAATCATTTTGTTAATAAAAATTCGTACCTTCCTTTTTATATAATTTATATCTTGCAAATGAAAAAAAAGAAAATTATTTAAAAAAAATTGTCTCAATAAAAATATTTTTATAATATGGATAATGAACTTATTAAAACAGAATCTTCAATAAACGAAAACGAAAAAAAAGTAAAAAATTATGAAGAGGAAATTCTTAAACTTCGTACCAGACCTAAGATTGAAGACTTAAATATAAATAATGATATTAATGAGGAGACAGAAAAATCTAAGGATTTAGATTTGCAATTGATTATAGAAGTAAATAAAATTAATAATATAGAAAAAACTGAAATTGAAAGATTTAATAGTATGAAAAAGTACAGTTTTGAGCAAGCGTTAGAAAAAGCAACGGAGTATTTTGAAGGGGACTCTCTTTCGGCAACTGTTTGGATTAATAAATATGCACTAAAGGATTCAAACGGACATATATACGAATGTAGTCCAGACCAGATGCACAGAAGAATAGCTAAGGAAATTGCTCGTATTGAAAAAAGGTATCCAAATCCTTTAAGTGAAGAGCAAATTTTTAGTGTTTTGAAAGAATTCAAATATATAGTTCCTCAGGGTGGTCCTATGGCTGGTATAGGGAATGATTTTCAAATAGCTTCATTGTCTAATTGTTTTGTTATAGGTCTTGATGGTCCATCAGATTCTTATGGAGGAATAATGAAAGTAGATGAAGAACAAGTTCAATTAATGAAAAGAAGAGGAGGAGTGGGACATGATTTATCTCATATAAGGCCTGCAGGCAGTCCTGTTATGAATAGTGCATTAACTTCAACGGGAATAGTTCCTTTTATGGAAAGATATTCTAATTCGACAAGGGAGGTTGCTCAAGACGGCAGAAGAGGGGCATTAATGTTAAGCTTGTCAATAAAACATCCAGATGCGGAAAGTTTTATAGATGCAAAGTTAGAAACAAATAAAGTTACAGGAGCAAATGTTTCTGTTAAAATAGATGATGCTTTTATGCGAGCGGTAGTTAATGATGAAGAATACACGCAACAATATAAAATAACAACAGATGCACCTCCTTTGGTTACGAAAAATATAAAGGCACGGGATTTATGGAAAAAAATTGTACATAATGCATGGGAATCAGCCGAACCTGGAATTTTATTTTGGGATACAATAATAAGAGAATCTGTTCCTGATTGTTATCAGGACTTAGGATTTAAAACTGTTTCTACTAATCCATGTGGAGAGATTCCTTTGTGTCCTTATGATAGTTGTCGATTACTAGCTATAAATTTATATAGTTATGTGGATAGTCCATTTACAAAAGATGCAAGATTTAATTATGAATTATTTAAAAATCATGCTTTAGTTGCTCAAAGAATGATGGATGATATAATAGATTTAGAGTTAGAAAAAATAGAAAAAATAATTAATAAAATAAAAAACGATCCAGAAACTATAAATGTAAAAAGGACTGAAATTGAGTTATGGAATAAAATCAGGCAAAAATGCATAGAGGGTCGTCGAACTGGTATTGGTATTACAGGAGAAGGAGATATGCTTGCTGCTTTAGGTTTTATATATGGGAATAAAGATGCAACAGATTTTAGTGTAAATATACAAAAGACACTAGCTGTGGAAGTTTATCGTTCAAGCGTAATGACAGCAGGAGAAAGAGGAGCTTTTCCTGTTTATGATACAGAAAAGGAGAAAAACAATCCATTTATACAAAGATTAAAAGATGCAGATCCAGAGCTATATAAAGATATGCAAAAGAATGGAAGGAGGAATATTGCTCTATTAACTATTGCTCCAACAGGAACGACAAGTATGATGACGCAAACAACATCTGGTTTAGAGCCTGTATTTATGATTGCATATAAAAGAAGAAGAAAAGTTAATCCTAATGATCAAAATGTTAGAGTTGATTTTATTGATCAATCAGGAGATGCTTGGGAGGAATATAATGTTTTTCATCATAAATTTTTAGAGTGGCTAAAAGTTAATGAATATAATGTTGATGAAGTTAGAAAGATGGATCAAGATTCATTAAATGAAATTATAGAAAAGTCTCCTTATTATAAAGCAACAGCTAATGATGTTGATTGGATAAACAAAGTTAAGATGCAAGGAGCAATACAAAAATGGGTTGATCATTCAATTAGTGTAACTGTAAATGTTCCAAATAATGCAAAAGAAGAATTAATAGGCGAAATATATACTACTGCATGGGAAGAAGGTTGCAAAGGTATTACTGTATATAGAGATGGTTCTCGCACAGGTGTTTTAGTAAAGAAAGAAGAAAAGAAATCGGAAACAAAAAAGGATGAAGTATTAGAACATCATGCACCTATACGTCCAAAAGTATTGGATGCGGATATTATTCGTTTTCAAAATGATTATGAGAAATGGATTGCAGTAGTGGGATTATTAAATGGACGTCCTTATGAAATTTTTACTGGCAAGGCAGAAAGTTTTCCTATACAAAGTTGGGTTGAAAAAGGTTGGGTAATAAAGGCTAAGAATGAAGATGGAACAACCAGATATGATTTTGAGTATAAGGATAAAGAGGGATATAAAGTTAGTATTCAAGGACTATCAAGAATGTTTAGCAAAGAATATTGGAATTATGCTAAACTTATTTCAGGAGTATTACGTCATGGTATGCCATTGGTTTATGTGGTTGATATGGTTGGTAATCTCAAGTTGGATATAGAGTCAATTAACACTTGGAAGATCGGTGTTGAGCGAGCATTGAAAAAATACATACCAAATGGAACTAAACCGACAGAAACACAATGTCCAGAATGTAATAATAATTCACTAATTTACCAAGAAGGTTGTGTTAGTTGTACGAGTTGTGGATTTACTAAATGTGGATAAAGGATGCATCTTTTTTTTGATGATTCGTTAACTAATAATCTAATACAGCATTCTATAGAAGGAGATGAAGCTTGGCATTGTATAAAAGTTCTCAGACTTAAAGTTAATGATAAAATAACATTAACAGATGGAAGAGGTTTTTTGTATAATGCTTTAGTATCTTCCATAAATCAAAAGAAAAAAATTTTAGAAGTTGAAATTATAGAAGTTAAAGAAAAGCAGAAATACCCGACAGCTAATTTGCATATAGCAATTGCTCCTACAAAAAATATAGACAGGTTTGAATATTTTGTTGAAAAAGCTACAGAAATAGGGGTTAATGAAATAACTCCTATAATTACAGATAATTCAGAACGCAAAACAGTTAATATAGAAAGGATTTCAAAAATACTTATTTCTGCTATAAAACAATCAGGTCAATTTTATTTGCCTACATTAAATAATGTAATTCATTTTAATAAATTTATTGAAATGAATCATTGTGAGAATAAATTTATAGCTCATTGTAATGATACTGAAAAGAAATCCTTAAATGATTATGTAAAAAAGGGTCAAGATAGCCTGATTTTGATTGGTCCGGAAGGGGATTTTTCTAAAGAAGAAATAGCAATATCAATTAAAAAAGATTTTAAAGCACTTAGTTTAGGGAATACGCGATTAAGAACAGAAACGGCAGGTGTTGTTGCTTGCCATTCTTTTAATTTGATTAATTTGTAAAATTAATTGATACCTTTGTCAAACGTTAATTTGATAAATTAAAACACAATAATGCAACTTCAAAAGAATATTCTGGGTTTTATAAAAAAACATCATTTATTGGCATTATCAACAATTCATGAAAATAGTCCTTATAGTTGTTCTTGTTTTTATGCTTTTAACAATAATGATTATGAATTTGTAATACTATCAGAATTAAATACCAAGCATGCACAACAAGCATTAATTAATGATAATGCTAGTGGAATTATTGCTCTGGAGACTAAGCTTATTGGCAAAATACAAGGAATTCAATTTACGGGTAAAATATATAGAATAGGTGAATCCGAGATATCTATTTATAAAAATATTTATCTTAAAAGATTTCCTTTTGCTATTTTTGCGGATGGAGATATTTGGAAAATAGTCCCAGAATATATTAAATTTACGGATAATACTTTAGGTTTTGGGAAAAAGATAATATGGAATAGGAGTTGATTTTAATAAATGTAGATATATAGGTGCTAAAAAAGATAGATAAATATATTATTAAGAAATTTTTGGGAACATTTTTGTTTTCAATTATATTGATAATAGTTATAGTTATAGTTTTTGATATATCAGAAAAAATAGATGATTTTATACAAAAAGATGCTCCATTAAAATTGATAATATTTGATTATTATCTTAATTTTATTCCATACTTTGTTAACATGTTTAGTCCTTTATTTACTTTTATTTCAGTTATATTTTTTACTTCAAAACTTGCAGGTGATTCTGAAATAATAGCCATGTTAACAAGTGGTATTAGTTTTAAAAGGTTATTAAGGCCTTATTTGATTTCTGCGGGTATAATTTGTTTGATGTCCTTATTATTGTCAAATTTTATAATGCCAAAATCAAATGAAAAGCGAATAAATTTTGAAGATAAGTATATACGAAGTTCCTATAATATGTCTGATAGAAATTTACATTTACAGACACGTCCTGGAGAATTTGTATTTTTCGAATCATTTAATTTAGATAATAATAGTGGTTTTCGTTTTACTTATGAAAAAATTAAAAATGGAAAACTTATTTATAAAATATCATCAGATATAATAGTTTGGGATACATTGTCAAAAAACTGGATAGTTAAAAATTATGTAGAGAAGCATATTAATAATTTTGGAGAAAAAGTAAGGCTTGGAAATGAAAAAAAAATACAACTTCATATAAAACCTACGGATTTAACAGATAAGATTTACAATATAGAGACAATGAATTATTTTGAACTCAATGAATTTATTAATAAAGAAAAAATAAAAGGGACAGAATATATTCAGTTTTATTTTATTGAGAAATATAAAAGGATAGCTTTCCCTTTTGCTACAATAATTTTAACAATAATAGGATTTACATTATCTTCAAAGAGAACACGTGGAGGTATCGGTTTAAATATAGGAATAGGAATAACTTTAAGTTTTTCTTTTATTTTATTTATGCAGGTATCTACAACTTTTGCGACTTATGGAACGTTAAATCCTTTTATGGCAGTTTGGATACCTAATATAATATTTGGATTTTTAAGTATTTTTTTAATTTATAAAGCCCCTAAATGAAAAAAAGTCTATTATTTACAACAGTGTGTTTGATTTTATTCATGTACGCTTGTAAAAACGAATTGGAAGTTGTTAATCCAGAATCGGAAACCGTACCATTGATTTATGCAATATTAGATCCAAGTATAGAACAACAATATATAAAAGTACAAAAGTCTTATATTACGGAATCATCGCCAGAAGATTATATAAATAATCCTGAATATATATTTTATAATCCAAGTGAAGTAGAAGTTTATCTGGAGAAATATTATAACAATAATTTTATAAAGAAAATTATTCCAACAATTGACACAATTAATACTTCTGGCAGTAATGTTAAGCAACAACCCATATATATAATAGGTAAGAGCGATATTATATCCTCAGGAGAAGATAATAAATATATATCATTAAAGCTCTATGTAAAAGATTTAAAAACAGGTAAAATTGCGACTGGAAATACGAAGTTGTTAGATAATTTTAAGCCAGATAAACTAATAACAAATCCAGGTACTTATGGTTTTGCATCGTCTGATTCAAAAGAAATAAGTTGGTATTCAATTGAAAATGGTGTAGTTTATAATCCTATTTATAGGACGATATATACTGAATACGATAATAATGACAATTTTCTTAGATTCGATTCTGTTGACTTTAACTTAGGTCATTATGAGTCAAAAACGTCTGATGGATTAGAAAAAATGCGAGCTAAATTTAACACAGAGAGTTATTTTCTTAATCTTTCAAATCAAATTTCTATAAATAATGAAGTTAAAAGAAAAGTAGTTAATCTGAAAATAATAATAGCTGTTGCACAGAAAGATTTCTTAAATTATATAGATATTAATAGTCCTTCAAATGATTTAAATCAAGAGAAGCCTGTGTATACTAATATAACAAATGGATTGGGATTGTTTACAAATAGGTTTACTTTTTCTATATATAAAGAATTAGATAATGAAACTTTAAATGAAATAAAAAACGGAAATCTAACAAAAGGGCTTCGGTTTTATTAATAAAAATAAAGCTTCATTTTTTATTTAACTAGCGTGACAAATCCAGTGTATTTATATTCTTGTTTTTCTGATTTTGCATTTAGAATATAATAGTACACGCCTCCTGGAGCCATTAATCCAGCTACTGTTTTACCATCCCATCCTTCATAAGGATTAATAGTTTCATACATTAGTACTCCCCATCTATTGAATATACTAAGAACAAAGCTTTTCATTCCGCTTCCTCTTAATGCAAAAACATCATTAAAACCATCTCCATTAGGAGTAAACACATTAGGGAAGTACATACCTTCAATAACATCTATAAAAGTGTAAGCAGTATCGCTACATCCATATTGATTAGTTGTTAATAGCATTACTTGGTAATTACCTAATGCACTAAATGTGTGAAAAGGGCTGTGTTTAGAAGAACTTCCTCCATCGCTAAAATCCCAAAAATAATTGCAATTACTATCGGGTGCAAGATTAATGAAAGATAATAAGTCATAACTTAAAACAGTAGAAGAGTCTATTTCAAAAAATGTTGCATCATTATTTAATGGTTTGTTGTTGTCTTTTGCAACCACAAAATCTGCAACAGGTTTAGGATAAACATTTACTTTATATGCAGTAGGAAAGGACGTGCAATTTGGTAATTTTGATAATTCTTTAACAGTAATGTTTTTTTCTCCTAAATAATTTTCCCATTGAATAGTTATTTCATTAGAAGCGGTGTCAGGAGAAATAATATTTCCTCCATAAATACTCCAATGATATTTATTTGTTGGGTCTCCAGAAGCAAAATAATTTATTTCATTAGGTTCGCCGTAGCATATTCTTGTTTGTCCATTTAAATTAGAAGGGCTTGGTCTTTGAGCAATTAATACAAAATAGTCTCTTTTAAAAGGATCGTCATTTATGCTAAGGTTTTTGCGTGCTATAGATTTAAAATCTTTATTAACACCAGCAATAGGAGATCCTAGATTAACCCAATGATTAGGCCACCAAGTCCAATTTGCAATAGCATCCCAATTTGCATCAATAATACTATCGAAATTAATAGTAATTTTAACATTATCATCGCCTTTAGTTTTTAAAACTTCATGATAAAATCTGTTATTAGCATAACATGCTGTAGTATCTAAAAAATTAAAAGTAGTATCATTAGTAATAAAAAGACTGTCGGTAGAAGGATCGTTATTTACAAATCTCACTAAATATTCATTAGCAATGTTTGTGTTTGGTGTAATAACAAGAGGCCTGTATCGAGCTATTCCTTTTGTAGATCCAACAGGGAATAAATATTCATCACTTATATTCATAGTGCGACCTAATGCTCCACCTTTAGAGCTCATTACTATTCCTTTAGGGGCTGTAGTGTTTTCTCTTGAAATTGCGTTAACGTCTGGATTTAAGACAAAAAAAGTAAAGCTATCAGTATTTAATATTTTGTCATTAAGTAATAATTTGTTTTTAACAGATGCGTCAATAGTTAAGGTTTTGTATAATCCTGAACCACTAAGTTCTAAGTCATAAAAATCTGTTTTAAAATCTCCTGTAATGTATTGTTGATTAATATCAGATTTTCCATCAAGTACTACTTTAGATTCGTTGTTTATTCCTGCAATAAATTCTCCATCATTTTTCCAATTACCTTCTATATTGTAAGTGCCATTACCTTTCATAATTCCATTAAAATTACGGATTCCTCCTTTTATAGTAATGTTTCCATAATTATAAAAAGTTTCACTGCTATTTTTTACAGAAGCATTTTTAACATAAACAATAGCGTCATTGTTAACAAAAAAATCACAATTATAAATAACCAAAATAGTATCATTAGATTGTGCTTTTAAAAGAGGTAACCCCACCAAAATAAAAGCAAAAAACAATAGTTTTTTAATGCTATGTATAAGCTTAAATATTAAATTTGTCATACTAAAAACAATAATTAATAATATTTTTAAAAAAGCAAATATAAGTATATTTTCATATCTTTTTAAATTTAACTAAATAAATTTCTCTTCTTTTTTTCAAATGCTAAATTAATAAAAAATAAATTAAAGAAATATTCATGAAGTTTTTTTTAATTTTAAGAGGTAATATTATACTAATGATTTATGATTAGAAATACAATAAAAAGGCAACAACAAAATTTTGTAGAGCCCTTTGTAAAGATAAAAATTAAAGAAAAAGAATTGTCTCGTCCTAAAATAGGTTTACACAAAAATTAGAATTAAGGAAAAAGACGATATGTCCTAGACAAGGGATGTTATATCTCTACGTTATGTTTTCATTCATTTATATATTACATTTATTGTCAGCATTTTAATGAACAAAGTAGGTTTATGGTAACTTTAGGGTAAAGTAAAGACGAAGTAATAACATATAACGCAATGAAAATTAGCATTTTAAGTGTTTTTGTATAGTATATTGATTTATAGAGTTTTGACAACGAGTGATGGTGTGGAGAAATATCTAATTCTTCCTTGCAACGGTCTCGAAACATACTTTTTGCAATGGTCTCAATACTTGTTCTTAAAATGTTAAAAGTTATCTCAAAATTCAATTGGTATCTGTCAAATCTTGTCACTTTTATAAGACTTAATCTTTTTGTGATATGAAAGCTATATGTAGGGAAATAGCAGGTATGGTTTTGAAATGAGGAGGGCAAGATTATTTGGTCTTGCCCCTTACTATAAAGGTTAATATCTTATCAAATTATGAATTTATAGCGTTTTTAGCAACATTATGAGCATTTGCCATTAGTGTAAACGTAATACCTTTTGCTGGTAAATATTTAAATCCTGAGCCATCTGCAATATAAACATTATTTGAAATATTTATATTCCCTTTTTCGTTTAATATTACTCCATTATTGGAAGTATTAAAAGGGAGTATTCCTGCGTAATGTATACTGGATCCATTTCCAGCTTTTATTCTTTTTATAGGAAAACAATATAGCTTACGCATTAATGACATTAGCTTCTTCTCATTATCATTATCTCTTTGCATTATTTCTTTTTTCTGGCTAAAACTTACAAATAAGGCATCTGAGGTATATTGATTATCATTTTTTACAAGATTGCAGTATTTTTTTGAAGATTCACTATCTGGGTGATGTATGCCGGCTATAACAAAAGCAGATTGCAAGAAGTTCATAATGCTTAAACCGTCTTTAAAATTAAGAGGACTTTCTTTTATTAATTTATATAATAATAGTGACCTGTATGTGAATAAAGCAATAGATACCGGATTTTCATTTTTTTGAGTTGGATCATAAAACATTACAGCTTGTGCCATACTCGTTTTAAATTGCTCAAGAGGCTTCCCTAGCATTTTTAAGTTTAAGCAAGGCATGTATGTATAATCATTTGAGAGTAAAGAAAGCCGACTTAACTTATCTTTAAAAGAACGTAATAATATTCTTGCTGTACCTAAGGCTCCTGAAGCAATAATTAATTTTCTACATTTATAAGTAACTTTAGCAAGAGTTTTAATATTTGTTGTATTTACAGATACAATTCCATCTGCATCCTGTTTAAAATCAATAACCAAATGGTTTGAAATATAATTAAGAGAACCTTTTTCTATTAATTTATTTGTTGTTAACCAAGGACGATACGAGTGCTTATTAACATCAGTATAGAAATCCATGTCAAAATAATTGCATTTATTTCTATCATTATGGTTTTCTGTAATAATAGCAAGAGGTGGAAAGCCCATAAACAATCCTTTGTTGTTTAGTTCTTCTCTTTTTTTTAAGTATATATCATATAATTTAGAAATAGAGTTATCCATTTTTAATTTTGGCAATAAATATTGAGAATTATTCATGCAATATTTAAAAGCATCACCATCTGGACTAGCAATACCAACATATTTTGCAAGATTATTGTATGCATCATTCATTAAATTATAATTAAGACCTATTTGCTCTATTTCTGATTTTGAATAAGAATAACATCCTAATCCCCATCCACTACCTAGCCCACCATAAGCAAGACTCTCCATTGGGAAAAAGTTGGAAGATATAATCGGAGTTATTATATCCACTAAATCTATAATAAATTTTCTGTTAGGAGTTAGCTGAGCGCCTGTTTTTATATCACCCCAAGGCACACTTTCATAAAACTTCCCTAAAAATAAATCTTTTTGATTAGTATAATTTTCTCTTATTGATAAAAAATCATTGTCTGTATTATCCGCTTGCTCCGCATTAATTCCAACATCAATCATCGTGGCATGTTTACCTGCATCAGAAATAGTACGTGCAACTTCTGCTCCTGTTGGCCCCGAACCTATTACAATAAAGTCAATAATATCATCCATTCTCAATATTTCCTTAAAATATTTTACAAGTTTACACAAAAATACATTTTTTTCCTAAAAAAATAAATATTTATAAAATTATTATAACACTTATCTTCTAACATTCTTAAAGATATCTTGTAAATTTATCATAAATAAACAATATTAATTTTAGGCAAATAACTTGTTATTGTTTTTGTTTTTTAATATTTTTATAAATATTACAAAAATTGTTAATAACTTTGCTAAATATAATTTAAAAAATATTACTCAAATATTAGATATGGCATACAATCATAAAGTTATTTATGACTTAAAAGATGAGATATATGATGAGAATGATTATGGAAAATATCATTTATCAGTTGAATTGGATGATAATTTTATTAGGTATGTTATTTTTGATTTAAAAAAATATAAATATATATTTTTTAGAGAATACGAACTTGCTAAGCAAGAAGAAAAAATTACAGAAGAGCTATCCTTAATATTTTCCTCAGATAATGTAATTCAACTTCCTTATTATTCAAAATCATTTCTTATAAATTCTAATGGAAATGTAATTATACCTAATAGTTTATTTGATTTTGAACAAAGGGAAAAGATTTTTAATCTAAATGAATTGTTTAATCCTGAAAAAGAAGTAATTATTAATGAATCTGTAAAGAATATAGACAGCACCTTATTATACAGGATGAATAAGGGATTGCATAATTTGGTAAATGAAAGTCTAGGGAGTAGTTTGATTTTTTTAAACAATTACAATGTTCTTATTAATAGCTTTATTACTAAGTATAGAAATGATTTTGACGAATACAAACTATGCGTGAATTTTAGAAAGTCCAATATTGACGTCTTTTTATTTAAAGGTCAAGATTTAAATATCGCAAATTGCTTCCAATATAATAGCGCAAATGACATTCTGTATTACATAAATTATATAATCGAAATCTTCAAATTAAAACAATCTAAATTTTCTTTAATTATAGTTGGGGAACTACATAAAAACTCTTCCATTTATGATAAGTTGAAAATTTATGTTAAAGATATTTCATTTATAAAAAGAAATGAAAGTTTTAATTATAGTTATATTTTTGATGAGTTCCCTGAAAATTTACATTATTCATTATTAAATTCATACCAATGCGTATAGTTACAGGATTTTTGGGAGGACGTTCTTTTTCCCCGTCTAATGATTTCCCCGCAAGACCAACAAAAGATTTAGCTAAAGAGAGCGTCTTTAATATAATCAACAATTATTTTGAATTTAAAGACATTTCTACACTAGATTTATTTGGAGGCACTGGGAATATAACTTATGAATTTATTTCAAGAGGCGTTAATTTTGCAACCGTTGTTGAAAACGAGGTGAAATGTGTCAAATTTATAAAGGAAACCTCTGTAAAGTTTAAAATTACAGATAATATAATGATAATAAAAAACGATGTTTATAAATATCTTGAGAATTGCAACTCTAAGTATGATATTATCTTTGCAGATCCTCCTTATGACTCAGACTCTATAAATCTTATTCCTCAATTAGTATTTAAAAACAATATATTAAAAGATTCAGGATGGTTAATTGTAGAACATCCAAAAGAAGTATCTTTTCAAATGAAAGAAAATATTTTTGACCAAAGAAAATATGGTAAATCATTTTTTAGTTTCTTTAAGCATAATTAAAAAAAATCATGAGCATCAAATTAGCAGTATTTCCAGGCTCCTTTGATCCTATAACAAAAGGACATGAATCAATAGTTCATAAAGCATTAACTATTTTTGATGAGTTAATCATAGGGGTAGGGGTTAATTCAACTAAAAAATATTATTTTACATTAGAAAAAAGAATTGAATTAATAAAAAAAACTTTTGAAGATTATCCCAATGTAAAGGTTGAGTGGTATGAGGGAATGACGGTTGACTTCTGCAGAAAAGTTAATTCCAGATTTATCATAAGAGGCTTGCGTAATGCAGCTGATTTTGAATTCGAAAAATCAATCGCATTAACTAATCATTTAATTAATAAAGATATTGAGACTATAATGCTTCTAACAGATGTGAACTTCTCTGCTGTAAACTCTACTCTTATTCGAGACATCCTATCAAATGGTGGGAACCCCAACTTATTTGTTCCAGAGAAAATAAAAGACATGTTATTGTAAATAAAATCATCATTTTAAAATTTAATTTTATGTTTATTTTTTCAATTGTTTACTCCACTAATTCTAATTTCAAGTTTGATGACGAAGATAATGATGAAGTTAAAACTCTAGCTCCTGAAAAACAAAAACTCACAATCTCTATTGATTCAAAAAAAAGAGCAGGCAAAACTGTTACTTTAATAAAAGGTTTTATTGGGAAGGAAGAGGATATGGAATCTTTATCAAAAAAGATAAAAACCTGTTGCGGAACAGGCGGAAGCGCTAAAGAAGGCGAAATAATAATACAAGGTAACTTTAAAGATAAAATATTTACATTTTTATCAAACCTAAAATACAATGTAAAAATTAAATAAAATGCTTTATAGACATCAGTAAAATGGATTTGTCTTGAATTAACCTTCAGCCTTTTTTCATAATTCTAATTCTATGTGTAAACCTATTTTAGGACGAGACAGTTTTTAATTTTAGTTGGTTAGTATTGATTTTTATACCATTTTTTCTTAAACCAAAACGATACATTTACTAATGTAATCAATACAGGAACTTCAACTAAAGGCCCTATAACAGCTACAAATGCTTCTCCAGAATTGATTCCAAATACAGCAATGGCAACGGCAATAGCTAGTTCAAAATTGTTGCTTGCTGCTGTAAATGAAAGTGCAGCCGTCTGCTCATATGTAGCACCTGCTTTGTGGCTCATGTAGAACGACAGAATAAACATTATCCCGAAATAAATGGTAAGCGGAATTGCTATGTGGATAACGTCTAATGGAATCTTAACAATATTTTCCCCTTTGAGCGAGAACATAACGATGATGGTGAACAATAGTGCTATAAGGGTTATAGGGCTTATGCGTGGAACAAACTTTGTGTGATACCATTCCTTACTTTTCATACGGATAAGAATAAACCTTGTTATAAAACCTGCGATGAAAGGTATGCCTAGATATATGAATACGCTTTCTGCAATTTGGCTTATTGTAATGTTTTGCACCATATCATTCGTAGGAATTCCAAACCAGCCTGGCATTATAGCTATGAACAAATAAGCATATACAGAGAAGAACAATACTTGAAATATAGAATTAAATGCTACCAGCCCTGCACAATATTCTGCATCTCCCTTTGCAAGGTCATTCCACACAATTACCATTGCAATACACCTTGCCAGACCTATAAGGATAAGTCCGTACATATAGTCAACGTTGAATTGCAGGAAAACTATTGCCAACAGAAACATGAGTATAGGACCAATAATCCAGTTCTGCACTAAAGACAATGATAATATTCTCCAGTTGCGAAACACCTTCCCCAACTCTTCATATTTAACCTTTGCTAAAGGAGGATACATCATCAGTATAAGCCCTATGGCAATTGGTATATTAGTTGTGCCATTGCTCATGCTGTTCCAGAAACCAGCTATTTGCGGAAACAAATAGCCCGAAAACACTCCAATTAACATTGCTAGAAATATCCACAATGTAAGAAAACGATCAAGGAAGCTTAATTGTTTTTCCATAATTGATTAATGATGTTAATTAACAACATCCACTTTTGCATCCACATCCACAAAGAGGTTTTGCAGCATAAACTGTAATACTGTATATCCCAGTCTTGCTTTCCTTTAATTGTTTTAACTCCTCTTGCGAAATATATTTTAATAATATTTCTTCTGGGATATCTATTAGTTTATCTTTTTTAATCTCGACATCCACAAAACCTGCATCTTTTATAATCTTTAAGTATTCATTTTTGTCAATTGCTCCGGAAACACATCCTGCATACATCTCGCCTGCTTCCTTTATTTTATCAGGCAAACTCCCTGTTATTACTACATCTGAAACTGACAAATGACCATTAGGCTTAAGTATTCGGAATATTTCTGAAAAAGCTTTTCTTTTGTCTGGAACAAGATTAAGCACACAATTGCTAACTACAACATCGGCTATTTCTCCTCCTAAAGGCATGTTTTCAATATCTCCCATACGAAATTGAACATTCTTAAAGCCTAATTTTTCAGCATTAGTTTTTGCTTTTGCAATCATTGTTTCTGTAAAATCAATACCTATTACTTTTCCTTCTTCTCCTACGATAGCTCTTGCTACAAAACAATCATTTCCAGCTCCTGAACCTAAGTCAACAACTGTATCCCCTTTTCTGATATTGGCAAATTCTGTAGGAATACCACAACCCAAACCTAAATCTGCATCTGGATTGTAACCAGATAGGCTCGTGTAATTTTCACTAAATATTGTGTAGTCTGTTGAAGAACAACATCCGCCTGTCCCACAGCATGAACTTTGGTTTACTTCTTTACTTTGGTTGGCTATTTCGCCATATTTTTCTTTTACTAACCTCTTTAGGTTTTCTGCATTATTACTCATTTGTATTTAATTTTTTAATTGTGTTATATAACTCTTTAAACTTTAATTCAATTTCATCACGGATTCTTCGGTATCCGCCTATAACTTCATCATCAGTTCCTACAGCATCCGATGGGTCTTCAAAACCAATGTGCAAACGATGCTTAACCTTACCGATAAACATAGGGCAAGTCTCATTTGCATTATCACAAACTGTAATAACATAATCAAATGATTGGTTAATAAATTCATCTACTAACTTTGGATAATGAGTTGAAATATCAATACCTTTTTCAGCCATAACGCGAATAGCAAGACGATTAACATTTTTGGCTGGTTCTGTTCCTGCTGAATAAACCATTAATGTACTGTCAAGATTCTTCATAAATCCTTCGGCCATTTGACTACGACAGGAATTTCCTGTGCATAATATTAATACTTTCATAATGTGCATTTTATTTCTACATCAATAAGTTCGGTTAATTCATCAATCATAATTTTAAGTTTTTTTATATTCTCATTACAAAGACAATAATTAACTTTTACTCCATCAATCTCTCCGTGAATAAGACCCGCTTTCTTTAATTCCTGGAGATGTTGAGAAACAGTTGTTCTGCTCAATGGCAGTTCGTTTGATATATCGCCAGATATACAGGTTTTCTTTTCCGCCAAATATTTTAAAATAGCAAGTCGTGCAGGATGAGACAGCACTTTAAAGTATAAAGCCATCTCCTGCAAGTCGTCATCAAATAATTCTTTCTTTGCGAATGTCATAAAATTTTTATTTAATTGTTTCTATTTTAGTATCTTTTAATAATAACGAGCTACCATAATTAGCAATCCTTTCACTATGTGTGACCAATTATTAAAATCAAGTTTTGTTCATTTTTAGTTTTTTAAAATTTTTAGATGAATTATGTTGCAAACATACGACATAATTTTTAAATAAATGATAATTATTTTTAATTTATTGCCTCCCCTGATATATAACACTATTCTTTGGTCATAATAGATTGTAAATATTATTTTTATGATATTTATGTTTACTGATAGATGAGGAAAGTATAGATTTATTGATTGTAAACTTAATTTTGAATTAGATTTTTATGATATATTAAAAAAATAAGTATTAGGTTTGTGGAAAAATTTTCAAACAAATGCGACGAATATTATTTTATACAACAGTAATTTTACTAATTTCTAATTATGCTTTTGCCCAAAATTCTATAGTAAAAGGTTTTGTTTTTGATAAAGACACTAAAGAGCCTTTATCTTTTGCCAATATTTTTCTTGTAGGTACCAAATATGGAGTGATTGCAGATATTGAAGGCTATTACACAATATCAAAAATACCAGAAGGAAAATACACATTAATGGTTTCAGTTTTAGGGTATGATTCTGCAACATTTGATATTGATCTTAATAAAACAAAAGTTATTACAAAAACATTTTACATAGGTAAAGCAGATATTCAACTTAATACAATAAATGTTAACGCAAAGAAGCAAGAAAGTATAAATGATATTAGGACTTCTGTAATGACTGTTACTCCTATGGCGCTAAAATTAATTCCATCAATAGGTGGCGAGCCAGAAATAGCGCAGTATCTGCAATCAATGCCAGGAGTTGTATTTACGGGAGACCAAGGAGGCCAGTTATATATTAGAGGGGGTTCTCCAATTCAAAATAAAGTTTTGATGGATGGAGTTCCTATTTATAATCCATTTCATTCAATAGGTTTGTTTTCTGTTTTTGAAACAGATATAATCAGGTCAATAGATGTTTATACGGCAGGATTTAATGCGGAGTATGGAGGAAGAATTTCTTCTGTTATGGATATTACTACACGAGATGGTTCAAATAGTCATTTAGGAGGGAAGGTTTCAGCAAATACTTTTTGTTCTAAAATATTATTAGAAGGTCCATTGAATAAAAAGAAAAACGATAATACTCCAACATTTATTTTGTCATATAAAAATTCTTACTTAGACAAAACTTCTGACATATTTTATAATTATATAGATACAGCTTCATTGCCTTATGCTTTTAATGATTTTTATGGGAAACTTACATTAAGTTCAGAAGAAGGAAATAAACTAAACTTTTTTGGGTTTAATTATAATGACAAAGTTAATTATCCCGATATTGCATCTATGAAATGGAGGATAAAAGGATTAGGGGCAAATTTTATAATGTTGCCATCTTCATCAAATACAAAGATGGAAGGATTTTTTGCTTATTCTGATTACAAGGTGGACTTTTTAGAAATTAAAAGCAATATACCTAAAGAAAGCTTTGTGGGAGGTTTTACGGCAGGTATGAATTTAGCAAAATATACTGGTGCTCACGAAATAAAATATGGTATTGAGTTAAATGGGTTTAAAACAAATGTCAAATTAAAAAATACAGTAGGTAGAGAAATAGAGCAATCGGATAATGCGACTGAATTTGGTTGTTTTGTGAGAGATAAAATAAAGGTAAGACAATTTATTATAGAACCTAGTATACGAGTTCAATATTATGCTTCTCTTGCAGATATTTCACCAGAGCCAAGATTGGCAATAAAATATATGATGTTAGAGAATTTTAGGCTTAAAGCTGCGGGAGGATTATATTCTCAAAATTTAACAAGTACGTCAACAGATAGAGAAATAATAAACCTTTTTACTGGATTTATATCAAGTGTTGAAAATTTACCTGCTTCATATAAAGATGATGAAATTTCCTCAAGATTACAAAAAGCATGGCATGCAGTATTGGGTTTTGAATGGGATATTTTCAAAAATTTTAACCTTAACTGTGAATCATATTACAAAAATTTCATACTACTAACAAATCTTAACCCATATAAACAATTTGATGATTTGCCTGAGAATTACTTAATACCAGACATTCAAAAGAAAAATTTTATTTATGAGTCAGGAGAAGCATATGGCATTGATTTTTCTTTTACATATTCATTGAAAAAAGTAAATTTTAATGGTTCCTATTCCTATTCTTTTATATTTAAAGATGATGGTATCATTAATTATTATGCCCATTATGACAGACGACACAATGCAAATATTAGTGCTAATTACAAATTTGGGAAAAAGGAAACATGGCTTTTTTCTGCACGATGGAATTTAGGTTCAGGTTTTCCTTTCACTCAAATAACTGGTTATTATCCAAAAATAGTGTTTGATGAAGGTATTTCTACAGATTATATTTCAAAGAATCATGAATTAGGTACTATATATGGAGAAACCAATAGTAGCAGGCTTCCAGACTATCACAGATTGGATGTTAGTTTAAGCAAGTCTTTTATATTTTCTAAATACTCTACATTAGAAATCAATTTAGGAGTAACGAATGTGTATAATAGGGCTAATATTTTCTATTATGACAAGATTCAAAACAAAAGAATAAATCAATTACCCACTATGCCATCTCTAGGAATAAGCCTAACTTTCTAATTATTGAATTTTTGTCATAACATTAATGACAAATCCTTTCTTTTGTCATAATTATTAATGACATAATTACTTGTAAAAAAATGGCATAATCATTGATTTGCTCTTTATAAAATTATTTGATTATTTTTTAAATTTAATAAAAATGGGCAAAATTATAGGTATAGACTTAGGGACAACAAATTCATGTGTTTCTGTTATGGAAGGAAATGAACCAGTTGTAATTCCTAATAATGAGGGCAAAAGAACAACACCGTCAGTAGTTGCTTTTGTTGAAAATGGAGAAAGGAAAGTTGGAGATCCTGCAAAAAGACAGGCAATAACAAATTCCAAAAAGACTATCTTTTCTATAAAAAGATTCATGGGAGAAACCTATGATTCTGTAATTAATGATATTAATAGAGTTCCTTATGTTGTGGAACGAGGAACAAACAATACTCCAAGAGTAAAAATTGATGATCGACAATACTCTCCACAAGAGATTTCTGCAATTATTCTTCAAAAAATGAAGAAAACAGCAGAAGATTATTTAGGTCATGAAGTTACTGAAGCGGTAATAACTGTTCCTGCATATTTTAATGATTCTCAAAGACAAGCAACAAAAGAGGCAGGTGAAATTGCAGGATTAAACGTAAAAAGAATTATAAACGAGCCTACAGCTGCTGCGTTAGCTTACGGTTTGGATAAAAAGAATAAAGATGTAAAGGTTGCTGTTTATGATTTAGGAGGAGGAACCTTTGATATTTCTGTATTGGAGTTAGGGGATGGTGTATTTGAAGTTAAATCAACTAATGGAGATACGCATCTTGGTGGAGATGATTTTGATCATAGAATTATAGATTGGTTAGCAGATGAATTCTTAAAAGACGAAGGTTTAGATTTAAGAAAAGATCCAATGGCACTTCAAAGACTAAAAGAAGCTGCAGAAAAGGCAAAAATAGAGTTATCTAGTACAGCTTCATCAGAGATAAATTTACCTTATATTATGCCGGTTGATAATGTTCCAAAACATTTAGTAAAGACATTAACAAGAGCCAAATTTGAGCAATTATGTGATGATTTGATACAAAAGACTATAGAACCATGCAGAAAAGCCGTAGCTGATGCAGGTTTGACAATTAATGATATTGATGAGGTTATATTAGTTGGAGGTTCAACAAGAATCCCAGCTATTCAAGATATAGTTGAAAAGTTTTTTGGAAAAACACCATCAAAAGGAGTAAATCCAGATGAAGTAGTTGCACTAGGAGCAGCAATACAAGGAGGAGTTCTTACTGGAGAAGTAAAAGATGTACTTTTGTTAGATGTAACACCACTTTCATTAGGAATAGAAACACTAGGAGGTGTAATGACAAAATTAATAGAGTCAAACACAACAATTCCAGTAAAAAAGACAGAAGTGTTTTCTACAGCAGCAGATAGTCAAACTTCTGTTGAGATACATATACTTCAAGGAGAACGACCTATGGCAAAAGATAATCGTACAATAGGCCGATTTCACTTAGATGGTATTCCGCCATCACCAAGAGGTGTTCCTCAAATAGAAGTAACATTTGATATTGATGCTAATGGAATTTTAAATGTATCAGCAAAAGATAAAGCAACAAATAAAAGTCAACAAATAAGAATAGAAGCAACAACAGGTTTATCAGATGAGGAAATCAAGAAAATGAAAACCGAAGCTGAGGCTAATGCAGAAACAGACAAAAAAGCAAAAGAAAAGATTGACAAATTAAATCAAGCCGATTCTTTAATATTCCAAACAGAAAAACAGTTGAAAGAATATGGTGAAAAGATTTCTCCAGCAAATAAATCAGCTATAGAGAATCCATTAAATCAATTGAAAGAAGCTCATAAAAATCAGGATATAGCAGCAATTGATATTTCAATGGAAAACCTAAATAAAGCATGGCAAGCTGCATCAGAAGAGATGTATAAAAACACACAAAACACAGAGCAAAACGCTCAACCAAATAATACTAATAATGAATCAAAACAAGATGCAGAAGTGCAAGATGTTGATTTCGAAGAAGTAAAAGAAGAAAAATAAGTTTTTATTTTAGTTTTATGTTTGTAGAGGCACAAATTGTTGTGTCTCTACAAATTATTGAGAATTATTTAGCTTCTATAAGTTTTTCTAAATAATTCAATTTGTTTTTCATATCATTAATTTCCGATTGTTGTTCTTTGATTGCTTCTAATAATATTGGGATGATTCCAATGTAGTTAATAGTTTTGATTTTATGAGATTCTTGGCGCTCAAAGTTTTTATCATAAGAAGGAATATATTTTTCAACAACAAGGTTTGGGTATATTTTCTGTAATTCTTGAGCAAGAAATCCAAAAGAAATATTTTTTGACATGTTTATTCCTGAATATTTTTGTGTGTCAAAATAATATTCATAGGAATTAATTAAACTTATTTTGTCTAACACATTTGAAAGAGGAGTTATATCTTTCTTTAAGTTTTCGTCAGATATATGAAGAAGTTGTCCTGTATATAGAAGGTCTCCATTAAAAAGCCCAGCAGTAGCAGTGTCATGAAGAACAAATCCTTCAATTCCTATTCCATTTTCGACAGTAGATATTCCCATAATACCTATTCCTATATTATAAGATCCGGAATATTCACCAAGCAATGCAGGAAAAGCTGTATTATTATTTTCAATTGTTTTACTGTAAATACCAGGTCCATTATACATACTATAAGCAACTAAAGGATATTGAAAAATTTGATTAGATATAAAAGTTGCATTTTCTCCTTGGTTGAAAAGCTTGTTTGTATTTCCCCATATAAGTTGACCTTCTTCAGAAATAAATCCTCTCTTAATATTATTTGTACGAATTTCTATAGGTTTGAAGTCAGATGTTCCTATAAAATTAATACTTTTTAATGCTCCACTATTTCCATTTAGACTCCATCCTCCACTTCCATTTAAATATATCCATTGAGAGCTATCCCAGTACACAAAGTTTTTTTTCATATTATCAAAAACTAATAATCCAGTTGCAGGTTTATAAATATTATTAATTTGAATAGGTGACAAGGATGGTAAAAGGAATCCTTTGTTAGTTGAATGCAAGTGTAAAATAGAACTATTATCAGGAATGAAGTTAGCAGAGTCAGAAATTCCGACACTATTTTGGGAGTACAGAATTTGGGAAAAAGACCAAAAATATATTAATAAGCAAAAGGTTCTTATTATTTTATTTTTCATAAAATGAGTGTTGTTAAATTTGTTTTAATTGACAAACTTACATAAATTTTTAAAAAAGAATAAGTTTTTAAAAAAGAATAATTATGTTTGTATCAAAATAATTATTTACTAAAATATAAAATTATAATGAAAACAATAGTTGTTGCTACGGATTTTTCTAAGGGTTCAGTTCATGCTATATCTTATGCCGTTGAACTTTCGAATGTAATTAAAGCTAATATTTTATTAGTATGGGTAAATAAGAAAAATTTCGATTCAGAATTTCCTTTTGAAGTAAGGTCTATGGCAGAAGAAGCGCATGATAAATTAAAAAAGTTAATAGTTCGTTTTCAACCTAAAATGAAGTTTGGTAAAATGGAATATAAAATAAGAGAAGGTAAGGTATATCAAGAAATTATTAATCAAGCGAAATATATAGATGCTAATCTAATTGTAGCTGGTACTCATGGTGTTTCTGGTTTTGAAGAATTTTGGATTGGTAGTAATGCAGCAAAAATAGTAACGCATTCAGAATGTCCAGTAATTACAGTTAGATATGGACAATGCATTCATAAAATAGAAAAAATAGTAATGCCTTTGGATATTGATAATGAAACAGTAAAAAAGGTTCCTTTTGTTGCTGATTTTGCAAAGTTATTTGATGCAGAAGTGCATATAGTTGCTTGTAATACAACAGGGCTTGAAGACATGAAAAATCAGACAGAAGATTTTTCTACCAAAGCTGTTAATTATTTTAAGCAAAACAAAATTAAATACAAACGAGCAGCAATACAAAATATAAACATAAGTGATAGCATTATTCAATATGCAAAAGATGTTAATGCAGATTTGATATCAATAAAATCAAGTTTTAATTCAAATACATTTAGTTTTATATTAGGTTCTACAGCAGAGGAAATTGTTAATCATTCAAATATTCCTGTTTTAACAATTAGTGTAAAATAGGATGAGATTATTACTGTTCTTAATATCAATTATGTTAACCTGTAATGCTTTTTCACAAACATCACAGGTTAAGATAATTGATAAAGCTATGGCTAATAATATAATGGAGAAACATAAAGACATTTCTGAGCGAATAAAAACACAGCCAGGTTTTCGCATTCAAATTTATTTTGATTCGGGAGCTAATTCTAAAATAAAATCAAATATAATTAAAATCAAATATGACAGTTTGATAAGTGTAAAGAGGTATGATGAAGATTTTATAGCAAAATTTCCCAATACAAAATCTTATTTAATGTATCAGGAACCAAATTATAAAATACGAGTTGGAGATTTTCGAACAAGTTTTGAAGCACAAGGTTTATTAAATTATATTATTGATTATTTTCCAAATGCTTTTATTATTAAAGATGAGATAAATTTTCCAGTATTACATTATTCCACGCAACAAATAGAAGAAGATACAATAAAGTAATTCACTTTTTTTTGTAAAGAAGGTTTTGTGTATTTTATTTATAGTTTTTCTTTTTAAGTTATTGATATAAAATATAAAATTAAAGAGATGTTGGAAATATCTAAAATCTAAGTACCTTTGCAAAAAATTTAAAAAATTTATGCAGGAATTAAGAAATATTGCGATTATAGCGCATGTTGACCACGGGAAGACAACTTTAGTAGATAAAATATTATATCAATGCAACTTATTTAGAACAAATGAAAATCCAGGAGATTTAATACTAGATAACAATGATCTGGAAAGAGAAAGAGGAATTACCATTTTATCTAAGAATGTTTCGGTAATTTATAATGATGTTAAAATAAATATTATAGACACACCAGGTCATGCTGACTTTGGAGGAGAGGTTGAACGAGTTTTGAATATGGCAGATGGCGTCTTACTGCTTGTAGATGCTTTTGAAGGTCCGATGCCACAAACACGCTTTGTGTTGCAAAAGGCAATAGAATTAAACTTAAAAGTTATTCTAGTAATAAATAAAGTAGATAAGCCTAATTGCAATCCCGAGTTGGTGCAAGAAGGGGTATTTGATTTAATGTTTAATCTTAATGCTACAGAAGAACAATTAGATTTTCCAACAGTGTATGGGTCTTCAAAAGAAGGGTGGATGTCAGCAGATTGGAATGAACCAACGACTACAGTTTGTCATTTATTAGATGTTATTTTAGAGAAAATTCCTGCTCCCATATATTTAGAAGGAACACCACAATTATTAATAACATCTATAGATTATTCTTCTTATGTTGGTCGTATAGCAATAGGAAGAGTAACAAGGGGTGTTTTCAAAAAGGATGCGATGGTATCCATAATGAAAAAAGATGGTAAAATACTAAAGCAAAGAATAAAAGAATTAATGGTTTTTGACGGTTTAGTCAAGATAAAAGCAAAAGAAGTTGGTCCTGGAGAAATTTGTGCAATGATGGGAATAGAAGGATTTGAAATAGGTGATACTATTGCAGATAATGAATTTCCAGAAGCATTAAAAACAATAAATGTAGATGAACCAACGATGAGTATGTTGTTTACCATAAATGATTCTCCTTTTTATGGGAAAGATGGCAAATATGTAACATCAAGGCATTTAAGAGAAAGGCTTGAACGAGAAATAGAAAAGAATTTGGCTCTTCGCATAGAAGATACAAATAATCCAGATTCAATAATGGTTTATGGACGAGGTATTCTCCATTTATCAATATTAATAGAAACAATGCGTCGTGAAGGATATGAAATTCAAGTTGGTCAACCTCGCGTTATAATAAAAGAGATAGATGGAATAAAGAATGAACCAATAGAATCATTAACAATAGACGTTCCAGAAGCATTTGCAGGGAAAGCAATTGAATTTGTTAGTACTCGAAAAGGAGAAATGATAATAATGGAGCCAAAAAATGATCATATTCATTTGGAATTTAAGATTCCATCAAGAGGAATAATTGGCTTGCGTAATAATGTACTAACACTTACAGAGGGTGAAGCCATAATAGCTCATAGATTTTTAGGATTTGAACCATGGAAAGGGGAAATCCCTAATAGAAAGAATGGGGTTCTTATATCTATGGACACTGGTACTATAGCTGCTTATGCAATTAATAAATTACAAGATAGAGGTTCTTTCTTCTTAGAACCAACCGAAGATGTTTATGCAGGACAGATTATAGGGGAACATGTTAAAGCAGGGGATATTGTAATTAATGTAACAAAGACCAAAAAGCTAAGTAATATGAGAGCTTCAGGTTCTGACGAGAAATTAAGAATAGCACCAGCTGTAAAATTTTCATTGGAACAGTTTATGGAATATATACAAGAAGACGAATACGTTGAGTTAACACCAAAACATGTGAGAATTAGAAAAATTATTCTTGATGAAAACGATCGCAAAAGAGAATCAAAAAAACTACAAGTAACAGAATAATTACATCATATTTTATTATTAAAATAAATAGCCTCTTGGAATTAAATTTCCAAGAGGTTTTTTGTTATAAACAATAACTGTCTCGTCCTAAAATTTAGGTTTGCACAAAAAAATAGAATTAACCCAGATTGTCCATTAGAGAAACATACAAACGTTTTTTTAACCCAGATTACGCATTGACTAATTTAGGCTTTAATTTCTAATGCGTAATCTGAGTTAAACCCAGATTCCGCATTAAAAAAAATGACTAATTTAGGCTTTAATTTCTAATGCGTAGCGTT
>MEOD01000005.1:9968-10254 GCA_001768555.1 Bacteroidetes bacterium GWF2_29_10 | reverse complement strand
AAACCCCCTTTTTCCTTTGGCTTAACTCCAAAAGAAAGGCTTTCTTTTTCTTTTTTGTTGCCCCTTTGTTTTAAAGACATTAATTTGCTCTTTCCTCTTGTTGATTTAGCTTTAACTCCAAAACTCATATTGTCGTCTTCTCTTGCTTTCTTTGTAGCCATTTTATGAGTAGAAATACGCCTTATATAAACATTTCTCTGCTTATTGTCTTTTTTTTCTGCCAAATTCAGGTTTATTATTGATGTTTCCTTTCGTTTCTTTATATCTTTAAATTTGTTTAATCCTC
>MEOD01000005.1:2073-9944 GCA_001768555.1 Bacteroidetes bacterium GWF2_29_10 | reverse complement strand
CCGTAGTTTTTTTGCCTTTTGAAGAAAAAGAAAGTATATCCCCTTCTCTTGAACGCTTTGTGCCAAAACGTTCTGAATTAACTTTTTTTGTCGCTGGATTATACCCATAAAATCCACCTTTTAATTTAGGCTTAACTCCAAAAGAAAGGCTTTCTTTTTCTTTTTTGTTGCCCCTTTGTTTTAAAGATATTAATTTGCTCTTTCCTGTTGTTGATTTAGCTTTAACTCCAAAATGCATATCGTTTTTCTCAAACTTTTGCTTTTTTGCTAATTTATGAGTTGAAATGCGTCTAGTGTAAACATTTTTTTGTTTTTTTCTGCCCCCAACATTTAAATTTATAACAGATAATTCTTTTTTTTTGTGAAAACTTTTCCTGTGTTTCTTATTTGGTTGTTTCCCATACTGTCTATTCTGCACAGTGTATTTTCGTGGATCTCTTTTTGTTTGAGCATAAGCAGACTCTATATTGCAAATAAAGGAAAATATTATTAATAAAAGTAATATATTGCAAGTTCTATATTTTAATATATTCTCCAATCGTATAATTATTCTGTAGCTATTCTCAATATTTCCTCATAAACATTATCCCATCCATCCCAATTGTCTTTTTTGCCAAGTGATTCATTATGCCATATTGATATTAATGTTCCATTAACTTTTTTTACTTCGCTTATCAATGGTCCTAAAATGTCAATAACATTGTTTATGTTTATTTTTTTGTAGTTTTTTAAAGTAGAATCCATAAAAGCAAAAGGATGAATTATGAGTGGAGTCTCATATTCGAAATCAATGTCATAGAAATTAAATTCACTACAGATACTAGCTCTAAATCCAAATTCAGAGGCATAACCCATCGTATAATCATGTTTTATGTCAAGTTCTATTAACCTCCTATAAGTCTCAGGAAACATCATTTTCAAAAAATGCTGTCTACTTTTAGTAATATCCCTATTAAGCAATTCAGAAAGTTTATCAATTTCAGCTTTTAAAGTTTTTATATTTTTGCATGAATTATAAGAAGGGTGTATCCCTATATCAGTATAATCTGAAAGCGATTTAATTAATTTTCTATATTCAATATTTTGAGGTGAAATATTTTTGTCATTAGTTCCATATTCCCCAAATAAAATAAAGTATATAGGTTTTAGTTTATATTTTTTGTGGAGCTCTATTTGCAAATTATATGTATCGTAAGGATCTTTTTCTAAGTTAAGTATTACCTTTAATCTTTTTGAAATATCTGCAAAATCATTTTTGAATAATGCTCTTAGAATTGCCCCTATAGTTCTTATATATCCTTTATTTTTATAAGCAAAAGCATTATCTATATCAATAGTTGGTATGTAGTTAAATTTCTTTTTTGATTCAATTACATCTCCAAATCTAATGTTAATAATGCTTCTTATTTTTTCTGCCCATATATTTACAACAGGTTTGTCAAGAAAATTATTTTTGTAAGCTAAACTATCTTTTGCTTCAAATCTATCATGGGTATCTTTAATAAAAGGTAAATATTCTTCGTAACGACTAACTAAATAGAAACTTGCAGCAAAAGGGTCAAAACGTAAAACTGAAGAATTTGAAACTTTAAAGAAAGCAGGCATATCCTCAAATGTAAAACATTCAATGTCTTTAATCTCCAACCCAGTTTCAAAAAGAATAGAGGAACAAGCAAAAAATAATTCATCAGCAATAGGTCTGTTTGTATAAGAAAACTTAACTCCATTATAAGAATTAAATTCATCCTTATTTGTTGTAAATTTTATTTCTGAATCAATTAATGCATTGAAAATAATCTTAAAAATATATTTAAGTCTGTTTGTAATTTTATGGGTATAGATTAAAATCATAAGATTATTCTATATGTTTTGCTAAAAAGCAAACCTACTATAAAATTATTAATTATCAAAAAATATTTTATCTTTAGATTAGAAAGAGGCAAGATCAAATTATCTTGCTCTCTTTCTATTCAATCTGTACGTGTGATTTTCGACGTTTTTTCTATAAACTTCTTTCATAGGCGCTCACAAGTGAGTTAAGAAGGAGTTTGTTAAGATGGGAATAATTGATAATGGACAATTGTAAATTTCGATAGACTATTGCAAGGCAAAATTTCAAAAAAAAAAGTAAAAAAATAACCTTTTTTATAATAATATATTAAAATGTTAGACAATATCCAATAAAGCATGTAAACTAAAAAAAGTAAAGCCTCTATAAAAATTGGCCTCATAACAAACATAACTAAAAAAGAGAAATATATTAGGAGTTAATTTCCCAAAATATTATTGTGCATCAAGAATTTTGATGGCTTCTTGCACTGTTATTTTTACTCCATTTTTGTATGATGTTACAAAAGCATCTGCTAATCCATTTTTTACAAGTTCTTTTTTTAATTCATCTGCTTCAATAAATGTTTTGAAATTTCCTGTAGTATATATAGTTATTCCTGTTGGGAGTAGGTGGTTGTCGATTTTAATATCTTTTACAGCTTTTAATAATGAATTTACTATTTGAACAGGCACTTGGTTGCGATAAGCACCTATTTGTACCTTAAACACTAATTCTATTTCCTTATCTGTATTTGATGTTTGTTTTATAACACTAGAGTTAGTTGTAGGAGTAGTAGCTTGATAATTTTTTTCAGTTTCTTCTTTTTCAAATTCTAAAATAGTTTCTTCATTAGGCACATATCTCATATTATTTCTAAAAGCAACGATAAATGCATCTCTCACTCCTTGATTGTTTGCTATGCTCTTAGCATTTTTGGAATCTCCAATTTTGTCATATTTCCCAAAATAATGCCTTACTAAACCATTAGGTAATTTTTCATAAAAAAGAGGAGATAAGCCATATAAACTATTAGTTGTTAAATATTCTTTAAAAGCTCCAACTTGAACAGTATAATATAGTCCACTAAAACTGGTAATGTCATTTGTTTTAAAATCTTCAGTAGTTATTGCCTTATTAGTCAATATATTTGTTCCTGCTTCTGTATATTCTTCTTTATTTAATTCTTCGTTTTTCTCAACAATGTTGTTTTGAATTGAAGTATTTTGATTATTTGTATAATTAGCTTGTTCTTGTTTTTGTGCTTGATTTGTTATGTATGCGATGATTTTATTATTATCCACAATATTTTCACCTCTATTGTATGCTTGTTCTGCTTGGTTGATATTAATTCTTTTTCCATTTAAATAAGCAACGACAAAAGCATCATTATATCCAAATTCTCTAATTTTTTCTTTTGCTAAATCAGCGCTGTTAAAATCGGAGAACATACCTGCAGTGTATCGGGTAAATCCCATTGGTGTTTTTTCGCCAGCCAAAGGACGCATTTCATTGAATAGATATTCCTTTAAAGGTTTTCTAAATGCTCCAACTTGCACTTTATAAACTAATCCATCAGGCAGTTTTTGCTCATATTGAATTTTTCTTTGAGGTTTAATTTCGTTTTCTACAATGTTATCTGGGTTATTGTTTTGAAGATTGTTCTCGACAGTTGGACTTGTAAATAGAATACCCGTTATTACCTGATTATTTATTGTAGTAATAGGCATATCTTTCTGTTTTTCTATTTCCAGTTCTTTTTTTCTTTTTTCTTCAAGAGCAATTAATCTTTGTTTGTTTAGTTTTGCTTTTAGTTCTATTGCATCATTTATTTGCTTGGTTGCATCTTTTTGATAACTATTAGCTTCCTTATTTAATTGTAATTTTTCGTTTATATTATTGGTTTTCTGTGCTTCTGCTAATTTATTATTTGATTTTTGAAGATTTATTTTAGACTGTTCTATTATATTTTTTATTTCTACGGAGTTGTTAAACCCAGTATCTTTTGTTGATACATTTACAAATTCATTTATATTTTCTACATAAGCATTATTTGATTCAATAATCATTAATTCGTTTGCAGATGTTTCGTATATAGCTCCAACGCTGTCAAGTTCATTTGCTATTATTAGTAGTTTTTTACTTTTCTTTTTACTTTTACCTTTGGCACTTTGCCTTATTTTATCTGATTCCGAGTAATATTTATTTGATTGTTCTTTTAATGTTGAAATATATTTTTCTTCATTATTAAGAACGTCTCCTGTTATTGAAATATCAACAGGAATAACTACTTTATTCTTTTCCCAATTTTTAATTTGTTTTTGCTGTTCTTTAGTTTTTTGAGTTTTAGGTTGTTTTTTATTTGTTTTGTCTTGTTTGATTTCTTTGTTTTGTTCGTAATTGTTTATAATTGGAGCAAAATCAGTTTTAGGTTTATTTTTTAATTCATTTATTAAATCTTCTACATAACTAATTTCTGTGGAATTGTTCCCGGAAATTTTATTTGATATATTATCTAATTTTTGATTGTTTTTTGCTTCTGCTTGAGAATAAAAATTTGCTTTTACAACTTCATTAACATTTTCGGTTAATGTTATTGTTGTATCTTTTGGAAAATAATTAGATACTATAATTTCATCGTTACTGATTAACTCCTTATTGTCATTATTTTGAGTTGGTGTTGTTGTAGTTGTTGTGTTCTTTTTTTGTTTTTCAGTGTTAGTTAATTGCTCTTTTTGCTCTTTAGCTGTTTCTGTAGAGGCTAATTCTTTGTTTGTTTCGTTTTTATTATTTTGTTTTTTGCTATTGGCTATTTGTTTTTTTGATTTATCTGTAGCACCCCATTCTTCATCCGTGTTTGTTTTATTGTTTTCATTTTGTTTTTTAGCTGTTTCTGTAGAGGCTAACTCATTATTCTTTTTATTTGTTTCGTCTTTATTGCTTTGTTTTTCGTTGTTGGCTACTTTCTCTTTTGATTTATCTGTAGCACCCCATTCTTCATCCGTGTTTGTTTTATTGTTTTCATTTTGTTTTTTAGTTGTTTTTTCTGTAGAGGCTAATTCATTGTTTGCTTTGTTTGTTTCGTTTTTATTATTTTGTTTTTCTTTATTGGCTACTTGCTCTTTTGATTTATCTGTAGCACCCCATTCTTCATCCGTGTTTGTTTTATTGTTTTCATTTTGTTTTTTAGTTGCTTCTGTAGAGGCTAATTCATTCTTCGTGTTTGTTTCGTTTTTATTATTTTGTTTTTCGTTGCTGGCTACTTGCTCTTTTGATTTATCCGTAGCACCCCATTCTTCATCCGTGTTTGTTTTATTGTTTTCATTTTGTTTTTTAGCTGCTTCTGTAGAGGCTAATTCATTCTTCGTGTTTGTTTCGTTTTTATTATTTTGTTTTTCGTTGCTGGCTACTTTCTCTTTTGATTTATCTGTAGCACCCCATTCTTCATCCGTGTTTGTTTTATTGTTTTCATTTTGTTTCTGAGCTGTTTCTGTAGAGGCTAATTCATTCTTCGTGTTTGTTTCGTTTTTATTATTTTGTTTTTCGTTGCTGGCTACTTGCTCTTTTGATTTATTTGTAGCACCCCATTCTTCATCCGTGTTTGTTTTATTGTTTTCATTTTGTTTCTTAGCTGTTTCTGTAGAGGCTAATTCATTGTTCTTTTTATTTGTTTTAGATTGTTGGGTATTTGAGACATTATTCCCTTTTTTTTCTTGTTCCTTAGAATTTCTTTTATTTTCTACAATTTGATTATTTGCCATAAATTCTTCTTTATTTTCTTTAGAATTGGCAAATTCTTTGTCTCTATCTGGAATAAATTCTTCTTGTTCTTTTGGTTTGTTTATTCTTTCTAATTCAACATTTGCAAATGCACTATCAACATGATTTAATTGATTATTAGGTGCTTCTATTTCTTTTGGTTCTTCTTTTTGTGCTATTATGTTATTATCTTTTTGATAATCCTTACTCAAAGTCAGGCTTTCTGCTTGTTGTGCTTGTTTTTTCATTATATTTTTAGCAAACAGTGTATTTGTATCCTTTATCACATATTGCATTCCTAAATCTATTACTTTTTTTTGATTTTTTAATGCCAATTCCCCATATTCATAAACAACTGTCATAACATATTCTTGCTTCTCTGGTTCTATTTCTTTCTTTGCTTCTTGTCTTAATCTTTGTGCTTTTTCAAAATATTTTTCGGCTTCATCATAATATCTTTTTACACTATCTTTAGCTGCTTCATTAACAAAAAGGGCATTATCAATATCTATTCCTGGATCATTCGATATATAATTATGTTCATTAATTATATTTATTATTTCCATTGATTCTACAGCCTTACTATGTCCTTTATCTTCAAGTTCTTTTATAATTTTTTGATTTGATTTCTTTTTTGATTTATCTCGAATTTTATCTGCTTGATCAAAATATTTTTTTGATTCCTGAAATAAGCTTTTTGCTAAATATAATTCATTAACAGCGGATCGACTTTCTCCTTTAATAGCATATTTCTTCATATTATCCTTTGCTATTGTGGCATTATTTTTATTTTCGGCAAGACTTGTTTCTAATAATTTTATCCTGTTTGCTATCATCACTCTTTCACTTGCAGTTTTTGCTACTGCTATATTCTTTTTTAGCAGATTTAATTCATCTTCTATAAGAGCTGCCATTTTATTATAGCTATTCTCCTTAGTTTTTTCTATCTGATAGTTATTATCAATTTCTTTTACTTCAGGTGTACTGCTCAAAATATTTTTAACACTGGTGGTTGTATCTAGAACAGCATTGTCAGTTTCACTAACCAATACTTCTTCTGGTTTTTCTTCCTCTTTTAAAGCTTCTGTTTCTGTTGATATAGCTTTTTTATCTTCTTCTATTTTGGATTTTTCTACTTCAACTATCATTTGCTTATCTTGCTCTATTTTTTCTTCTATATTTTTTTGTAATGTTATAGCTAATAGTTCATTTTTGTAAGCTTCATAAAGCCATTTTTTCTTGCTTTCGTTATCTTTTGCTTTTAAGGCATCAGTCTTGAAAATAATTGCTTTACTATGATAAGATTCTGTTTTTGCAACTTCTTTAAGCAGACTATCATTTACCATATGATTATTTTTATTTAAATAATCCATATCATCTCTTAGCTTTAAAGAATTCTCAATGTATTCCTTAGTATTTAAATTTGCGATTATGTTTAATGCTTCTGTTTGCTTTTCGTCTATCTGTGTTTTTATAATTTTTTGCTTTTCTGGAACTTTTTCTTCCTTAAGTTCTTCTTCTAACTTTAATGATTGAGCCATTAAATCATCAGCTATTTCTTTTGCTGGTATTTTCTTTATGTTACTTGAATATTCTTTGTTGCTGACATTTTTATCTTTATTATTATTTTCTAATTTAACAATGTAATCTTCAATTATACTCAATTGTTTTTGTATATACCTTTTCTTTATAACATCTTTTTCCTTATTTACCATATCTGATAAATCATTTTTTTCTTTGTACAGTATATCAAGTTCTGCTGATTCTAGTAGAAAATCTTTTACTTGAGTAACCATATTAGCATCTCTTTTTGTATTTCCTGATTCTACGGTTGAAAAAATATCTAACAAAGCTTTATCAACATTTTCTTCTTGATATTTGTCGCGTAAGTTAGATTTAACATCAGTGGTAGGTTGTTTTGGAGTATTTTGTTCTTTCTCTATAATAGGAACTTCTGCTAATTCTTCTTCTTCTGTTTTGTCAGTTTCATTATTTGATGATAAGTATTTTGAGGCACTATTAAGTGTGTCTATATTATTTAATATTGAGTCAAAATTAATTGTTGCCATTATTTTACTTATTTCAAGTACATTTTGGCTATTTGAATTGATATCTCTTTTTATATCTTCAGTTTTTAAGCTAATTAAGTCAATTTCTTTACTCTTATTATCTATTTTTTTTTGATTATTATTTGCTACTAATAGCAGTTCCTCTCGCTCATTGCGAGATTTAGTTTTATCTAATTTTTTCCTTATTTCTCTGTTATCATTTGTTAACTCTGATA
>MEOD01000005.1:0-2062 GCA_001768555.1 Bacteroidetes bacterium GWF2_29_10 | reverse complement strand
GCATTTTTATCTATTTCTCCATATTTTAAAAAGAAATTTTGTTGTTCTACACTCATGGTGTCTTCATACCCTGCGTCAACCACACTTTTCTCAAGTCTTGCTTGTTGTTCCTTTAGCAAAGCGGTTAGTTTGTCGATTGAATTAGTATTTAAGGCTTTTTCAATGTCTTGAACATACTGTTTTGCATCATCTACTTCTCGTTGGCGTATCATATAGTCCGTTTCAAGTCGTGTTGCTAATAATTCACTTGCTATAGCTTCCTTGAGATTTTGTTCAGCATCTTTTTCTAAAATGGAAATTTCTTTTTGTAGGTTGTTTTTTACAGAATTATCCAGACTTGTTTTATGTTGGAGAGACTTTTCTTTAGCTAATTTCAATTTATCATTAGCTTCTTGTCTAAATTTAATTGAAACATCTTTTGCCGTTTCATATTTGTATTTTAAAAATAAGGCTTCTTTTGTTGCTGATTCAACTTCTTGTTTTGCTATTTGTAATATATCTTTATTACTTAATCCTTCTTCATTAACATCTATTTGTTCTTCTTTTTCTGTTACTTCTTTCGTGTCTGATATGGATTTTTGCTTATCCTTATTTTTAAACATTTCATAATTAGCATTTACCTCCAATTGAGACTTACTTCTTAGAACTTCTACACTGGAATAATATGATATGCTATCTTGCTTGTCTTTTTTTTCTAAATCATATTCTACCATTAAGTTTACATTTGCATCATCTTTCTTTTCTATTCTTACTTTATAAACAGTAATTTTCCCGTAATCACTACCCCTGTTTGATGCAAAGTAAGCATATTCTTCATTTGCGTCAGGAACAAACATTATGTCATCATAAGGTGTACTGAAAGGAAAATCTAAATTGATTGGTGTTGACCATTTTTTTGTGCTACTATTATAATTACTCTTGAAAATGTCATATCCTCCCATACTATTATGGCCTTTTGATGAAAAATACAATGTTTGTTTATCATTGCTCATCACTGCATAATCTTCGTCCCATAAAGTATTGATATTGGATTCAAACTTTGCAGGAGAAGACCATGATTGACCATCACTTTGACGTTTTACCATGTATATATCTTTTCCTGTATTTGTTTCATTTCCATAGCTACTATAACATAAAGTCCCTGTATTTCTTGAAAAATAGCATAGATTATTATCATTTTGTTTCTCGTCTATTTTGCTAACATATTCCTTTGGTTTTTCTATGATAGCTCCTCCAAATTCTGATAAATTATAGCTTCTATGCCAGTTTTGTTTATCTACTTGTCGCTTTTCTAATACATACAAATCTGTTACAGTACTTAACAATCGTTTCCCATTGTAACACATCTGAATATCCCTGTCTGCATCATATTTTTTGTGTGTTTTTTCATCTGCAATATTTTTGAACTTCTTGTAATAGTCTATTGCCTCTGAAAATCTATAATTGACATGATAAGCTTTTCCTAACCAATATAAAACATCGACAGGAACCGATGGATTTGTCGAAGCATATAATAAATATTTTATGGCTTGTTCACTCTCTTTACTATTGGCTTTTATTAAGCATACTCCAAATTTATAATTGTAATCATGATCTTTGGGATTATTGCTTAATAATGAAGAATACACAGTATAAGCAGCATCATAATCTTCTTTGTTAAATAAATCTTCAGCTATTTTTTTTTGCTCATTAACTCCAGCATCTTTCTTTTGAGCATAACTATTATAATTTATTGAGATTATAAATACGCAAGCAAAATATAATAAAAATTTTGGTCTAAAAATTAGCATCTATAAATTTTGTTCTTACCTTAATTTATTTATGCTTATACTCATTTTAACTTAAAATGGTTACTTTAACTTGAAATTAGAAAAAGATTATATTTTGTTATACTATAAGAAAACAGTTAATCTTTTTAATTAAACACTGCAAGCAATATATAAGACCTTCTTCTATATAAAAATTACAGAAAGAGACCGTTGCAAGGCAAAATTTCATAAAATAATTACATAAATTATTAACAAACAGTTGTTTGTGTTAAATAATTTTGTATATTTGCAGC
>MEOD01000004.1 GCA_001768555.1 Bacteroidetes bacterium GWF2_29_10 | reverse complement strand
TTTGTGGTGAATAAAAATATTGCAAAAGTAAAGAGCCTGATTTATAATCAGGCTCTTTTAAAAAAAAAACTTTAACGGACAACAATGATTTTGAATAAATATTTCATTTCAATATTATTTATTTTATTTACATTTCTGTCGCAAAAGAATTTTGGACAAGGAAACATTTTATACATTGAAAATTTCATCCCTTCAAGCTTTAATGTCTGCGATAGTTCGCAGGAGATGATTATTTCCATATATAATCCTTCTCCTTTTGTGTTAAGCAATGTTAAGCTAACTGTAAATATCCCTAATGGTATTGTTTATGAGAAATACTCTGTTCAAGGTGCCGTTCAGGATAACAATGATTCATTAAACCCAACTTTTAAATTAGCGGACATTTATTCTTTTGATTACATCGAAATTAAAATCAAGCTACAAACAAATTGCGAATTGATGTATCTCATTTCGGAAGGGAAAATATTAGCAATTAAAAGTATTATTGATTATAAAACTAGCAATGGGTTTAAGACTTTCGATAGAAAAACAAGTTATATTCCATTAGTCAGATACCCATATTTAGCTATAACAGACCTACTAAATCAAACATACTCAGGTGATATAGGTGATAATTTTGACCGATGTTTTAATATTAAAAATGCTGGATATGGCTCCTTAAAAGAATTTATTATAGAAATAGAACATGGAGAAGGTTTGCAGCAAATAGCAATAAATCATGGGAAAATCATAAGCAATGCAAACGGAAAAATACAAATACAAATTGATAAAAATGACCTAAAAACAATAGGCAACAATAATGATCTATTTGAAAATGGAGAAATTATTAACATTTGTGAAAAAATAAAAATAAACAAATGCGAATCAGTAAAATCAAACTATAATATCTATTGGGGATGCAATATGCAATACTGCCAAAATAATATAGTAACAGGAAATGTTATTTTCCCCGCTTATACCCCTAACCTAAATTTCAAAGTTATCAATGAATTAAATAAATGCTTAGGGAAAGATAATGACAATATACAACAAATAATAATTAAAAATAATGGGTTAGGTGCTGCTTTAGATATAAAAATGAGTATTTTTATGCACAGAGGACAAACATATTTTGTTTCTTCTACTGGTTCTTGGATAGAGAAAGATAATATATATATTGAAAATAATGGAATAAAGAAAAAATTGGATATTGATAGTTATTTAGAAAATGACAAACATTGTGTTGATAAAGAAATTGCAGGATTAGTAAATATTACTATTCCTAAAATTAGTGGAAATGATTCTGTTATTTTAAGCTTTAATTTACGAAACTGTTGCTATGATGAATTTGGTGGAAATAGATATATAGGTAGCTGGAGATTTTACGGAGAGTATAAAAATCTATGCAATGAAAAATATGACATACCTCATACATTAGGTCGAAACTTTTCTTCAGTATCATTAGAAGTGCTAAACAATGACAACAATAATATATTAAAAAACAACGAAACTAAAACTGTTGATTACTTATTATATTATATCACAAATGGATATCCTGGAGATAACACTAAAAGCTATGAGTTTAAAATAACATTTCCTGAGGAAATAAAATATAAAGGAAACTTACAAATACTTCGTAGTAACGGTATAAATAAGTGGTTACCTAGCAATATTATTATTGATGGAAATATTATAACTGCGATCTTTAAAGGAAATGCTCCATGGAATCTTAGGCAATCTTCCTTTATTTTTGATATTGAAGGAAATTGCAATAATAAAAGTAATAGTAATTCAGAAGTAAAGTTAGAAGTTTACTATAAAACATCCGATTCTTGTGCCTGCAAAGTTGCCATAAACGAATATTTTAGAAAATTTACAGTATTATGCAATACAGACAATGAGGGATTTTGTATATTAGATAGTAAATACAAAAGAAAGAACTATGGTCTACCTGACAACGATAATGATGGCATTGCTGATAATGTAGGAAATATAAACGAAAATATTGTAAAAACAAATAGAATGATGTTTGGAGATACTTTAGTTTCAACTATAATAGGTAAAATAAATACAAAAAGCAAATCTTCTGGATACAAATATATTATACCTAATATAAATTTAGAAAATGGGACAAATCTTACATATATTGGAGCTATACTTACTATTTTTAGAAAAAATCAAATATTTACAATAGAAAAACCTTTTAAATATTATTATTCATCCGATTCAAGTTATTATAATTTAGAGATTTATTTTGACTTTGATTATGTTATGCAAAAATATTCTTTAAATGATAGCTTATTTGCGGATGAAGACTCTATAATTATAAAAACATCATACATATACAATAAAACAAAATATGAAGCAGGAAACTGTAATATAAAAGACAAAGTTTTTGTAGCAAATGATTTATTAAAAAAAAACATTTCTAGTGACAGCTTGCTATCATTTGTTTATTTGCTATCTTATTACTATTACATGGGAAGTGCTGGTGCATACTATTATAACTATAATTGTGATAAATTAATTTTAAAAAAACCTTTTTACTTTAGCGCAGGACCTTGTTGTACTAATTATAATGGAGGAAACTTATTCCCTTATGAATATAGACAATGGACTCGTCTAAAAACAGTTTCAATGGTCCCTCCTAAAGGATATATTTTTGATTCTGCTAATGTTAACCAAATAAGAACAGCTGGAACTATACTTAGCTACACATCTCCATGGATTAGCATTACTCCTATTGATATTTCTGCTGATACATTAAAGTTTGACTTAACAAATATATACACAGATAAAGGAGGAATAATATATCCAAGCGATGATGGTTTTTCCGGAAACATTGAGATTAAATTTATTCCAACATGTGAAGTTGAAAAAGATACTTTTACTCCTGTGTATTATAAATTTGATTATGAAGACTCTGATAACTTAAAAAGCTCTGATATGAAACCATTTGTTGAGTCTCTTAACAATACTATGGATTATGTAAATTACAGCTCGCCTTCAATCTTTTTGCAATCTTTTTTGCCTTTAATAAACCCGAACGATAGTACATTAGAATGGCTAGTCAGTATAAACAATAATAGCTTATTTGACATAAATCAAGTAAAAATATTCTTCTCTGAAAATAATAACATAAAAATTACTAATGTTACTGATAAAAATGGATTACAATATAACTTGCAAAGTGATAATTACATAATAGGAGAATTAAAATCAAACGAACTAATTAATTTAGTTGTAAAAGGTGTTAATCATTCTTGCGAACCTCAACAAATTGACATGTTTGCATATTATAATTGTTTTGAAGATGAGAATAATAATAAATGCAAATTAAGTAAACAAACATTGGCTGTAACTCCTCAAATGCCTTATTTAATTACTAATATTGATTTTCAAAAAGACAGCGTGGAATTATGTAAATCTACAAGATTCCATGTTAAAGGTCGAAATATACAATTAGGAAAAGCATACAATATTAAACTAAGAGTAATAATGCCTAATGGCACTAAAATTATTCCTAATTCTTCTTTCCTTGCTTTTAAAGATACCAGTCTTTTTAATCTAATTCCTAATCCAAAGAATATATCTGGAACTATATGGGAGTGGAATCTTTCTGAAATTGATACTCTCCTTGCAAAAAACGGATTAAATGGATTAACTGATACTTTGTTAAACTCAATTAGAATATATTTTGATGTTATTGCAGATTGTGGATATATTTCAGGAAGTTACATGGCATTTATGTTTTTTGGTGAAAGCAGTTGTGGTCTTGTAACATCAAGAGAGGTTACCCTGTCAACTTCTTTTGATATAAACGGAGCTATACAACCATACAATACAGAAATAGATGTTATTACAGAACCTATAACTCCATGTGATAACAAAAACAACAAAATTAAGATTAAAATATTAAATAAAGGAAATGCTGCTACTGGAGCACTTGATTCGGTGTCTATTATAATACCTGAAGGAATGTTTTTTGTTAGTAATTCTATAACAGGTTTACATAACTGTGACTCTATTCTGATTCCTAATAAAACAAATTATAATAATCAGGAACTTATTTCAATTAAAATACCTGAAAACATCGTTCCTAATGACAGTATGGTATTTGAGTTTATGATAACAGCAGATAAATCTTCTATATCTTGTGGTAATTACAATATTGTAGTCAGTACTAATATTTCAGAAAACGAATTCTGTGCATTGATTAATAATATATGCTATTATAAAATAAGCACAGGATATGTACAAAAACCATTATACGTTTACACTTCTTTTATTTTTATAGAAGATGTACAAAAAAAAGCAAGCAATGACAGCACCATTAATTTAAATTATAAAATAATTAATAAAGGAAGCGACCTTTATAAAGAAAATAAACTAAAAATATCATATCTGTTTGATGCAAATGGAAATAATGAAATAGATACTTCGGACAAGTTAATTAAAAGTTTTATAATTTCTCAAAACATTAACCTATTTGATTCTATCAATATCATTGATTCTATTAAAAATTCTGATATTCATAAATATTGTAATATACTAATTACTGTTGAAGATAGCTTCTTCAATTGTATTTGCAATAATTATGTAGCAGTTGTCCCTATAAATAATACAATAAATCAGGATGAATACTATGTATGCCAATACGATACTATTAATATTGGAATAAATAACACAGGCAATTTCAGTTACAAATGGACACCTTATGAGTTTTTAGATGACTCTTCTAATAGTAATACTAATTTTCATTTTAATAGTTCTCTATTATACGACTCTTTAAATTTACAATACATATTAGAAACTAATAAGAATTTCTGCAATACTTATGACTCTATTAATATAAAAATACTAACATCACCTCAATTCGAATTAACTACTGATACTTCAATATGCCAAAAAGATTCTTTAAAGATAAATCTAAATAAAGAGTATAAATATATTTGGAGCGACGGGCAAACAGATTCTTCTATTTTCATAGCATCACCAACAACAAACATAACCTACACTGTAAGCATTTATAACTATAATAACTGCATAATAAAGAAGAATATTTCAGTTAATGTTAATAACATACCATATTCAGGATTGGATTCTTTATATGAAATATGTTTTAATGATACTATAAAATTAGAAATTAATAATGTTAAAACTGCTATTTGGAACAATATCGACACTTCTAACATTATTAAATTCAAGGTAACTAAAGACACATTGTTAATGGTTAACTTATTTAATGAAAATTGTTTTTGTGAAGAATACATAAAAGTTAAAGTAAAAAAACTCCCTCAAGTAAATGTATTAGGTAATAATAACTTTAGCTATTGTCAAAAAGACAGTATTAACATAAAAATAGAAACAGATGCAGATTCATTAATTTTTAATGACAACAAGCTATTAGAAAATAGTATAAATCTAATAGCAGAACAAACTGCAATATTGCTTATAAATGCTTATAAAGAAAATTGTATAGCACTACAATCTATTCCAATTGTAGTTTATAATTTACCCATAGTCAATGCAGGAATAGATAAAAAGATATGTTCTGGAGATAGTATATTATTAAAAGCTTATGGCGCAGAAAAATATTTATGGAGTACTGGAGACACAATACAACAAATAATAATAACTACAACAAAAGATACTACTCTAATTGTTTTAGGCGAAAACACATGGGGATGTAAAAATAAAGATTCTATTAATATTAATGTCGACTACCCTTTTATATTTAACATTACTCAAGACTCAATTAAAATATGCAAAAATAACGATGCAATAATTAATGTTTCTGGAGTATTTTCTCATTTAGAATGGAGCAATGGTAGTAATGATTCTATATTAACCATAACTCCATTATCAAGCCATTATTTATACGTAACTGCATCTTACTTATCTTGCAAAGCGTATGACAGTATATTTATTGAAGTAATTGATAATTTTCAATACGATTACCTGATTGAAAATCCAAAATGTTACAATGACTCCTCAGGTAAAATAACTATAATAACTCAAGAACAAAATCCAAAATATTATCTTTATATAAACTCCGATACAATTATTGTTTATAAAGATTCTTTTTCTATTTCTCTTAAAGATGGAATAAATTATATTAAAATAACCAATAATAACACATGCGTTGACAGTTTTGCTGCAACAATAAGCAAACCATCTCCCCCCGAAATAAAATCGTATACAAACGATATTACATGCGCAGAAAGATGTAATGGGAAATATTCTTTTAATAGTACACCTTATTGGAAAGCATATTACAATAACGTATTAATAAATAAAAACTACATTGATAGCCTGTGCAAAGGGATTTATTCTGTTGATTTTATTGATACTAATGGCTGTAAAATGTCTGAACAATTTGAAATATTATCACCAAACCCTGTTTCTTTTAATTTTGAAATAAATGAAAAACCCACATGCAACAACAATTGTAACGGAATTATTAATATAAAAACAACAGGAGGCACTCCTCCTTATATATATTTATGGGATGATGGATATAATGAATCAACGAGATATAATAGCTGTGCAAAAAAATACATTGTATCTGTTTATGATAATAATGCCTGCTTTATTGTCGATTCATTAGATTTAACTCCTGAAATATATCAAATTTTTGATTTGAAAACAATTAAAGAACCTGAATGTAATAAATGCAATGGGACTATCCTTATTAAAAATTATAACACAAATTACATATACACCGTTAATAATAAGCAAACTTATGATAGTGTTATAACCAACTTGTGTGTTGATAACTACACAATAACCGAATTCTCTAACACAGGTTGTCAATACAGTAAAAGCATTAAACTAAACGACACAAGTAATTTAGCAATTAACATCATTGTTTTAAGTAATGATGATTGCATAGATAGTTGTGATAAAATATTAATAGCACAGGCAACAGGAGGCCTAAAACCTTATAAATTTATATGGAATAACTCTATAAATAATGACACTATATATAAGGCTTGCGCAGGGAAATATAATTTAAAGACAATTGATGACAATGAGTGCATAAAAGAACAAAATATTACAATTGACAAATACACTCCTATACGTATTCAAATAACAACAAACAATAATAAATGTATAAATGAATGCCAGGGAAGCATTGAAATAAAAACAAATGGAGGAAAACAACCTTATTATATATTTATTAATGAAAACATATCAAACTCAACGTTTATTGACAACTTATGTCAAGGAGAATATTCGATAAAAATAATTGATAGTAAAAATTGCAAAATAGAAACTAATACAAACATTAAAACATTATCCATAGGAGGATTACCTAACTTTAATAAAACATACTCTAAAAATTATGGAGAAAATATAATTGTAAATATTCCCAAAACAAATATAAAGGATATTCAATGGATTTCAAACAATGAAATAAATATTGAAAATGCCTATAATCCTATTATTTACAATAACAATAACAACTATTATACATTCTTATACAAAGACTCCTTTAATTGCTATTATTATGACTCAATATTTGTTGAAGTTCTACAAAATGAATGCAATGAACCATATATATTCATTCCTAACTCTTTTACTCCTAATAATGATAATCAAAACGACTTGTTTTTCGTTAGAGGAAATATTATAAAAGAATTCCGCATTGTTATATTTGATAGGTGGGGAGAGCAAGTTTTCGAATCAACTAATCAAAACTTGGGATGGGATGGAAAATATAAAAATAAACCTGTACACACTGGAATATATTCATATTTCGTGGAGATAAAATGCTTCGATGGGCAATCATTCTTCAAAAAAGGAAATATATCCATACTAAGATAAATTAAAAAAAACTATTACTACCAATTCTTTTTCCCATGCTTACTGTTTTTAGGTACCGTTCAAAAAAGTGTGTCTTATAAAACTATTTTTAGATGTTAAATTACCACTTTTTTTCCTGACTTCGTCATTGCGACACCCAATTCAAAATTAGTCTAAATTTTCCCAGTAATCTTCTGAAAACAATTTTTCAATTAGCTTATG
>MEOD01000003.1 GCA_001768555.1 Bacteroidetes bacterium GWF2_29_10 | reverse complement strand
TTTGAATTGGGTGTCGCAATGACGAAGTCAGGAATGCTTATTGGACTTGAAAATTATAATTCTTTGAAAACTCACATGAAGTCCTTCTTACGCAAACTTATTTTTTTTATAAATCTTTCTTCAGCCCATGCGTGAATGTAAGTGTTGTATTTTAAGAACCTCTTTTAGTATAAACTATTTCTCTAAAACTGATTTCAAACTATCTTAAAAAATCCTTATAATAAGCCTGCCGTGTTACTCCCAACCATTCATTTTCATAACCAAAAGAGCGTATACATTGGCTAATATAATCCCAGATTGTTCATTAAAGAGAGTTGTTTGAAATTTGGGATTTTGTGCTAGATCTTTTCAATTCAATTTCTTTTGTTTATTTATAAAACCAACTTAACAATAGTTTTGTTTATTGATTTTTCTATAATTGCATTAATTACCAACATTGCTCCTTAATTTTAGATAAAATACTTAAAACTATTTTTCATTATTATCAATCTTTTGTATTTTTCATAACAACTTAATAATCAATACAATAAATCAAAACACTTAACTTGCTAATTTTCATTGCGTTATATGCTATTACTTCGCCTTTACTTCACCTTTACTTCACCCTAAAGTTACCCTAAGGTCACCCCAACCTTTTTTTCAGTAAAAGGGAGTGTTCAACAAACTGTGTGAGAGTGTTCAATAAACTGTGTCAAAAATAATAACTTTTTTCGACACAGTTTATTGAACACTCTTTAGTAAATGCTATAAATTAAGTATGATATATAAATGAATAAAAACATAACGTAGAGACAGAGCTTGCCTTGTCTAAGACATACAACCTTTCTTCATAATTCTATTTTTTGTGTAAACCTATTTTAGAACGAGACACATCCACTATATTCACCTTTTCAATAACACCAACCCAGAAAATCTTACTAGTTAATAGAAATTTTCAAAAAAATGTTGTTGTTTAAGAAATGAAGCGATAGCCAATTCGAGATTCTGTTTTTATAAATTTTGGTTGGTTAGGGTTATCTTCTATTTTTTTTCTTAGTTGAGCAATAAAAACTCTTAAATATTGAGTTTGTTCAACATAACTTACCCCCCATATTTCTTTTAAGATGAAACTATGAGTTAGAACTCTTCCTTCATTTTTAACTAATAAACCCAATAATGAAAACTCTGTTGTTGTTAGTTTAACTATTTCATCATTTTTTTTGACTAAATGATTAGCAAAATCAATTTTAATATTTTCAAATTCAAAGACTGCCGAAGTTGTGAATGATTGCGACAATCTTAAAGCTGTGCGGATTCTTGCTAACAACTCTCCTGTGCGAAAAGGTTTTACTAAATAGTCATTAGCACCATTGTCAAGAGCTGTTATAATATCTAGTTCGGAATTTCTAACAGATAAAACAATAATAGGATTTAAATACCATTCTCTTAGATTTTTTAATACATTTTGCCCATCAATATCAGGTAATCCTAAATCTAATATAATTAAATCGGGTGGATGATTGGCGGCAGTCAACAAACCACTTTTACCATCTATAGCTTCTGTTACATTAAAATTGTTGGAAGACAAAGTTATTTCTAAAAGCTTACGAATCTGCACTTCATCATCAATAACAAGTATAGAACTATTGCTCATTTTTTATAGTATTTAAATTCATTATTTCGTTACTTATTAAAGGGATTCTAATCTCAAAAGATAATCCTTTCAATTCATTATTAAAAGCTTTTATCTTTCCATTATGAGCTTCAATAAATCCTTTAGCAATAGACAGGCCTAACCCATTCCCATTTGTAGAAGTTCTTTTTATTCTATAAAATTTATCAAATATTTTGCCTATCTCATCTTCTGAAATCCCACAGCCATTGTCAGATATCAATATTATAAAATTGTAGTTTTCTATTTTTATTTCACATTTAATGGTTGTGTTTTCTGCGGTATAAATTGATGCATTATAAATTATATTTATTACAACCTGTTCGATTAATCCATAATCTAATTTTAGTAAAGGGAATTGCTCGTCAATTAGGATTTCAACTTTGTGTTTTTTTAATTCTTGTTCTAATGAACTAATCACAACAGATATTAGTTCATTAACATTACACCAATCTTTTTTTATTTTTATGTTCCCAGACTCAAGCCTTGAAATGTTAAGGAGATTTCCAACAAGTCGATTTAATCTTTCTGATGCTTTATGGATTTCTGTAATAAGATTGACTTTATTCTCTTCTGTTAAGTTTTTTTGATTGTTTAATAGATTATCTGTTGAACCATAGATTGAAGAAATAGGAGTACGCAATTCGTGAGAAATAGAATCCAGAAGAGTGTTGTACAATTTAATTGATTTCAATTTTTCTTCCTTTAATTGAGTAATTTTTTCTATTTTTCTAATTTTTGTTGTTAACACTCCATTGACTAGGGCTATAATAAAATACATAATAAGCATTAAAGCGTCTTCTGTTGTATCTACATGGAGAGTGTAATGAGGAGGTATAAAAAAATAATCCCATATCAAGGCACTCAATATAGCCGCTATTAAAACAGAAGCGAAATCAAATACAATAGCCAATAAAGAAACAATTAATAACAGAACTAAAGCAATTGATTTATAACCAAGATAGTCAGAAATAATATAACAAATAAATGATGTTATAATTATAGAAATAACGCTAACAAAATACTGAGAAGGTTTACTTTTAATTTTATAAAAAATGGTCATAATATTTTACAAACCTTTACGATAATTTATCAATCGTTTTAATTCATTAATACATAAAGTTAGAGATGTTATTTTCCCTGACAAAAATAGAATTATTTTTGTGTTTTTTTCTTTTTTTTTATCAAGAATCTGCATTTCATAATATTTAGATTCCCTTTCGAGACGTATTATTAAATCTTCAATTAGTTTTTCCATTATTATCTATGTTTGTTCAAAGTATTTTATTTTAATATTATCACCATCTGAGGCCTTAATTTTGTTTAATAAAGGATCTATTTCGTCAAGTGAAACGGGAATAACAATTGTAGTAACACCCATTTGATATAATTTTCGTTGAATTTCAAAAATTGTATAATTGTGAAGAATTTTAGTTAATCTATAAATTCCTTTAAAAATAAGTTGTCCTCCTATAAATATAGTGTTTGGGTATTGGAGTAAAATGCTTGGTGTTATTTTTTCTATTTCTTCAACAATGTTTGTTCCTATAGCGCTTCTGTGCTCAGCATTAAACCCAAGAAGTTTTGCTAAATACACATATTTATTAAGATCACCCAATATTGTTTCGTTCATTTTTTCAACATCATCAATACTTTTAGAGCTATGAGTATTAACTAACCCTATTTGAAGGAAAATGATGTTTTTATAAATCCCATGAAAAGAAGAAATAAAATAGAAAAATGAATATAACCCAATTCCACTATAACCATTAACCAAAATTACTGCGGTTGGATTATTTTTATCATAAGCAGGATAATCTATGTCTTTTGATTTATTTACTTTTAAAATAGAAATAATTTCATTCATTTTTGGATTTAATTTACGTTGAGTATTTATTATTTTTCTAGCAATATTATTATAATGTATTTTTATAATAATAGCAAATGTTACAACTATTCCAGTTATTAATAAAGTTAACCATCCACCTTCACTAAATTTTATTATAGTAACTGTAAATAAAATAAATAGAGTAAGAATGAGTCCAACGCCATTAATCAATAACTTTCGGAACCATTTCTTCTCGTTTTTTCTTGCATAATACCAATGCCTAACCATACCCAATTGAGATAAAGAAAATGTGATAAAAACATTAATACTATAAAGAATAACAAGAATTGAAACATTGCCTTTTGAAATAATAAGAATAATTAGAGCGGCAAAGCCCATTATCAAAATTCCATTTTGAGAAACTAAACGGTCACTAAGCGACATAAACCTACGAGGCAACCAGTTGTCATCAGCCATATTAGACATAATACGAGGTCCATCTAAAAATCCCGTTTGTGCAGCAACAAATAATATTGCAGCTTCAGAGATTAAAATAGTAAATGTAAATATTTTAGCAATAAAAGGGTTCCAATTAAATGTAGCTTTGTCAACTAATACAGCATTTAAAGTCTTTCCAGTTATAAATTTCACATCTAATAAATAGTAAGAAATCATTAATCCCAAAACAGCAATAGCCAATGAAATTGACAGATATCTCATTGTTTTTAAAGCCGTTTTGACTTTTGGTTCACGTAAGTTTGGAATTCCATTACTTACAGCTTCAATACCCGTATATGTTCCAGCTCCTAGACTGTACGCTCTAAAAATTAAAGCAATTGTACCCAAAATGCCTAATTGAGACACTGAATTATTAAACTCATTACTAGTACTTTGAACAACATGCGCAGTTTGAGGTAAATGGTTAAAAATGACATATACAATTAAGAATATGTGAGTTGCAACAAATATTATAAAAATAGGGGTAAGAGTCATTACAGACTCTCGAACACCACGCAAATTTAATATTACTAATAAAAACAAACCCATTATTGCAAAACTAAGCTTAAAAGCATGATAAGATTCTGGCAAAAAACTGAATATTGCATCAGCTCCACTTGATATTGACAAAGTAATAGTAAGAATATAGTCAATAAGTAATGCACTCCCAGAAATCATTCCAACTGTAGGAGAAATTAAACGACTTGCAACTAAATATCCACCTCCTCCATTTGGAAACAATTTAATTATTTGAATATAACTTGTACTAATAACAAATATTGTTATTATAGTTATTAATCCTACAATTAAAGATAGATTTGTATGCCCAGATAAGTTTCTGTAAATTTCTTCAGGACCATAACAAGAGGAAGATAAAGGGTCAGCCCCAAGACCAACCCATGCAAAAAAAGCAACTAAAGATATTTTGCTAAAAGTTGACGCATCTGTGATGTCTCTTGCTTTCCCAAAAATGATTTTTTTTAAATGTGATAAACTAAAATTACTTTGACTCATAAATATTGAAATTATATTGAGCGCAAAGTTAGGTAGTAAGCTATAAATAGAATATTAAGAAAAGCACTAAAGATGTAAAGATTTTATAAAGATAAAAAAAATACAATATGATTACTTAATATTTTGCCACCATTCCGAAAACTTTTGAGTTGTATCTTTTAGGTTCACTTGCTCGCCTATCATTGGAGTTATTAATGGAATATTTAGCTCTTTGCTATTAGCAGATATTTTCATAAACGGCTCATCCCAAGAATGATTACCTAATGCAAATTTAGAAGAATGAATTGAAAACAAACGTTTGGCATTTAAATCATAAAATGCTTTTAAGAGGTCATCAGGCAATAGGTGAATATATTTCCAGTTTTTGTTGTATTGCCCGTTTTCGAAAATAGCTAAGTCAATAGGTCCAAAAGTTTTTCCGATTTCAGCAAAGTGTTTATCATATCCGCCATCACCACTCATAAATATTTTCATTGTTGGTGTTTGAAAAACAAAAGAAGTCCACAGAGTTTTATTACGTTTTAACCCACGCCCAGAGAAGTGCCTTGCTGGAGTTGCATTTACAACAAAACCTGAATCCAAAGTAACATGTTCATTCCAATCCATTTCTATAATAGAATCTTTGCAAAATCCCCAATATTCAAAATGTTCTCCTATACCAAGCGCACAAATTATTTTTTTAATTTTTGGCTTCAGCTTTTTGATTGTTTCATAATCTAGATGATCCCAATGGTCATGAGAGATAAAGAGATAATCTATTTCAGGAATATCATCAGTTGAGTAAGGATTAGTCCCTTTAAATGCTTTAATGGAAAAAGAAAAAGGCGAAGCATGATCACTTAGAACAGGGTCAACCAAAATTCGTTTACCATCAATTTGAATAAAATAAGAAGAATGCCCAAACCACACCAAAATGTCTTTATTTTTGTCCAAATGTATTAGGTCTGTTTTTATTGATGGTATTGATTCTATTGGTTTGATTCTATCTCTTTTTCCAAAAATGAATTCTTTGGCAACAGACAAGTAACTAACATCTTCTGCCATAATAGGGGTAAAACTCTGATTTTGAAACGAACCATTTTTGTAATTTGGTGATTTTTTTATTCTCTCCAGACGTTTTCCTGAAGGTAGTTTTCCAAACTTAGCTTGTTGCAAAATGAGTATTGCTACGGTTGAAAATATAATTATTATGGTTACTGCTATGTACATAATTTTCTTCATTTTGCCATGTTAGCTTTTGCCAATATTTTAATGTCTTTTACCTCTAAAATAGATTTATGATATCCAGTTAATGAGGCATTAATCATAGCAGCAGCAATATCCTTTAATGCTACGACATAATTAGGCATAATATTTTTCATTAATAAAAAAAGCCATCCAAAATATTTATAAGTTTTATAGTAAGTTTGCGAAGGCTTTAAAGGAAGAAAAGGTTCGATTCCAGCAGGACGCAAATTATATACCTTCTTAAATGGAAGTTTCATCAAATCATTTTCGGTTTTACCTTTTACTCTTGCCCACATACTTCGTCCTTTTTCGCTACTATCTGTTCCAGCACCGGATATGTAACAAAAAGTCATATTGTGGTTTAGCTTTGCAAGTGTTGAGGCAAAATTAATGGTGAGCGTATAAGTTAATTTTGTGTATTCGGATTCGCTTTTCCCTAATGAAGTATTCCCAAGACAAAAGTAACAGGCATTATAATCTGTTAGCCTATCACTAAGCATTGAAATGTCAGAGAAATCACTGTGGATTATTTCAGTTAGTTTTAAATGCGAATAGCCACATGATTTGCGGGTTATAACCAAAACTTTTTCTACATTTGGATGTTGCAAACATTCGTAAAGAACACCTTCTCCAACCATTCCAGTTGCTCCAGTTATAATAACTTTTAATTTATTCATGTTGTTTTGCTTTCGATAATTTATTATTCAATATAATAAAAACTTTAATTATAGCTAGAGAATTTAGGAACTATGATATAAAAATTAAATCAAACGGTTTTCTACCTCATTACTTGGCAAATCAAGCTTTTCTGTATTTTTGCTTTTATACACAGCATAATCATTAGTATCTTTTAATATAACAGCAGAGGCTCCTATTATATTGAATTTGCCTACATTTACAGTGTTCTTTATTGTTGAATTTAACCCAAGAAAAGAATTAGCAGAAATTTTTACATAACCTCCAATAATAACATTTATTGATAAGAAACAATTATCTTCTATAATACTGTCATGTCCAATAAAATCGCTACCCCACATTATAACATTATTTCCAACTTTAACAAAAGGCTGTATTATGTTATTTTCTAATATTAACAAATTGTCTCCTAGTTTTGCATTTTTAGCAATAATTGCAGTAGGATGAATAAAACTAGCAAATTTATATCCCTTTAGCTTAGCTTCTTTATATTTTTTTTCTCTATTTCTATTTAGCTCTTTATATGCTAACGCTATAAATATTTTATAATTATCAGGAGGAAACATTGTATTTATATCTTCAAAAGGGATAACAGGTAAGCCTAAAAAACTATCAGTTTTAAGGCAATCTTTATCTACAGTGAATCCAACTACGGTTTCATTTGCTACCTCTGTAAAATAATAATGAACAAACCTAGCGAAATCGCCCATTCCAAATATAATTATTTTTTTCATAATCTACGTCGTTATAAATTAACAAACTATTTATTAGCAAGCTTATATATATCCTCTGCATTAATTTTATTCATGCAGTCAAAATGTTTCTTTGGGCATTCTTTAAATCCAATTTTAGAACAAGGGCGACACTTCAATTCTTTTTGTTCTATTATTGTAACTAATTCTTTATTCTGAGGCATATATGGATACATTCCAAATTTAGGAACAGTGCTACCCCATATTGAAATTATTTTTTTATTAAAAGCAGCAGCTATATGCATAAATCCAGTATCATGAGTAATAACAACATCAGCATTTTTTATAAATAATGCTGATTCTTGTATTGACATCGTTCCAACTGCATTAAACACATTTTTGTTAGAAGTATTTTTAATAATATTATTTGCTTTTTCAGCATCGTCTTTTCCACCAATCAATACGACTGATTTTGCTATTTCATTAATAATA
>MEOD01000002.1:2056-46845 GCA_001768555.1 Bacteroidetes bacterium GWF2_29_10 | reverse complement strand
TTCATTGGATTAAATCTATATTATGATAGCGGTTTAGTATAAGTTTTGTTTTATCGTATTATTGCATAAAAACCAATACAGTCATAAATCTTTCCAAATATCAATTCATAACCAACATTTTTAATGTCAAAATTGGACAAAGAATCAATAAAAGATTCATCTATAACGTCTGTTTCCATATAAAACAAGTCACTCTGTTTTGTATTTTTTTTATTTTTTGATTGCCAATCAAAACAAAGTTATCTATTTTCTGCTGTGTGATGGCACAACCTAATAGTTTTATAAACTTTATAATGATTTTGAATCTTCTGTATTATTTGTACAGAGGAACTTCCATACTTATTTTTTTGATTCTAACAAACATAATCTTAATATTAGAAACACCCAAAGGTAGATATTTTTCAGTAAAATAAATGGTTACGGAGAGGGAGTAGAAAAAAGTGCGAAAAACAGGAAACTGGCAAGGGGCACCAACCCAATCACACACATAAAAATCCCATATGGATAGTATCTCAACTCATCCTTTTTACCATAAGAAACAAAAAAAAGCATACCTCCATGAGGAAATATGCTTTTACAATAATAACTAATCTTTTATGAAGCGAAAGTTTTGGTTATTAGCACGTATAATATAGACTCCTTGTTCAAAAGAGGATATATCTATGATTGTTTTGGCATCATTGATAAAGCAAGAATAAACAACCTGTCCCATTGTGTTGAATATCAGAAAAGCACTATTCTGTTTAACATTAAGAATATTTAGAACTTTATTAGCTGGATTAGGGTAAACCTCAATGGTTTTAAAAGTTAAAAGTTTAGAGTTGGAAGTGGACTCCATTGCTTTATTAGCTGATAGAGTTGTGAAAGTTTGGATAGCAGAAAAGAGTGAGTATCTTGATTTATCAACTGAACAATATGATTGTATTTGCCATTGGTATTGGGTGTTTGGACTTAGTTTGTCTACTTCGTTACAAATACCGCAACCTATCTGAAGTCTATCTTTAGTGCCTGACTGAAATGCATATTTCCATGTCACATCTGTAGTCTTTTTGTAACGTACATTAAACTCAGTTGCTCCACTGACACCATTCCATTTTAACACTGCACTTGTTGTTGCCACATCGTAAGAAGTTAATCCAGTTGGGTCCCCACAACCATAAGCTGTACGAAAAGTTACAAGGTCAGTAAAGGCTGAATAGAAACCTCCGCAGAATGTGCGTATTTGATATTCATATTCTGTTGAAGGAAGAAGATAAGTCATTGTATGTGTTGTTGTTGTTCCTAAAAGGTTTGCATAAACCCATGGACCTAGTCCTGCTTTCACTCTCCAACGTAACATATATGCTGTTGCTCCTTCTGGTACTCCCCATGTTAGTCTAGCTGTGTTGGTTGTTAGATTTGAGATTGTAGGATTAATTATAGTATTACAATTGTTTGGCTCCGCAACTTCTTTAGTAATAAAGTTTTGAATTGGCATACATGAATAAGTGGTCGAATTTTTGAATTGACGTATTTGCATTTCGTAATTGGTGTTTGGTATTAAGTTATACAATGAAAACGAAGTGTCAGAACCAGATATTGATATGCTTGTAAATGTTGTTGTCCCAGTTTTGCGGTATCGGGCAAAGTAATATGTTGTTTCTTCATTCTTATTCCAATGCACGAATACAGATGTATGTCCAGTGGAGATAATCAGATTACTTACTTCTGGGAAGTAGTCGGGTTGGAATATTGTCATTGTGTCTGTAACAGTACATCCATTTTCATCAGTTACAGTTACAATATAATCGCCACCAGGTAATCCATAGATAGAATCTGTGGTCATCATTGTATTCCATGAATAAAGATACTCTTTGTTTTCAGCCATTACAACTTTACCATATCCGTCAGATATTTCATTGCATGAAGCTCGTCCTGTTGTGAGAAATGAACTTATTACTGGATTTTCATTTACGTTTACTAATACGGTATCAATATCTGTAAATCCATAAGCATTGCTTACTGTTATAATATATGTAGTGCTTGTTATAGGGCTTACATAAATAGTGTCATTATTTACAAGGTTGTTCCATGTATAACTATCACCTCCAGAAGCTATAAGCATTGTTTCATTACCTAAGCATATTGATTTGTCTTCTCCTGCATCAGCAATAGACATTGACAATATGTTTAAATTTTGCCATTGCAGTGTTGAATTGTAATCATTTATACCTTCTTCCTTAACAAATACAGGGATTGTGGTGGATACGCCTGAAAACACATCTGCACTCAGAGCAGGAGGAGTTGTTGGATTACATATAATATATGTTAAGCCTGTACAATTATAAAAAGCTCCTTCACCAATTGATGTAATAGAACTATTAATAGTGAACGATGTTAAATTAGGGCAATTGTAGAATAAATAAGCTCCAATAGTAGTAATAGAATCAGGAATAACAAAAGAGGCAAGGCTTAAACAACTTGAAAAAGCACCATCTCCAATAGATGTAACTGAATTGGGGATAGTAATAGACGTTAAACTGAAACAACTGTTAAATGCTCCACCTCCTATTGTTTTAATCGAATTAGGAATTGTAACAGATGTCAATCCATAAGAACCAATAAAAGCATAATCTCCTATTTTTGTAACGGCATAGGTTACTCCATTAATAACAACAGAAGATGGAATTACGATATCTCCTTCATAAGCAGGCGTTTTAGCAATAACCTCGACTGTATATGGCTCATTATCTGAAGTTACATTATATACTATACCATCCACTTCATACGGAGGACATTTTATATTTGTAAAATCTTTCCATTGGTCTGCTTCTTTATATGCGCTTAGGCTACCAGCAGGAACAAATAGAGGTATGGATTTGGGTACATTCGAAAACACATTTACTCCTAAAACTATAGGTGTAGATACATTGCAAATAATAGATTGCAAACTATAGCAAAAGCCAAAAGCCTCATCTTCTATAGCTGAAACAGAATCGGGTATTGTTATCGAAGTTAATCCTGTGCAAAAATAAAAAGCTTGTTGTCCGATGGTATTAACACTATTAGGTATGCTAACAGATGTTAATTCATTACAATTAGCAAATGCAGCATCTCCAATTTTAGTAACTGAATATATAACACCATTTAATGTAACTGATGAAGGAATAATAATATCCCCTTTATAAGCAGGTGTTTTAGCTACAACCTGCACAGTATATGGCATTGTATCAGAAGTAATGTTATAAACTATTCCATCAATTTCAAAAGGAGGATAAATAATATTTGTAAAATCCTTCCACTGTTCTACTGCCTTGTATGCGTTAGCTCTTCCGGGAGGCACGGTTAGTGGTATTGTTTTTGTGACCTCTGAAAAGACATTTGCACCCAATGCTGGAGGATTTATGGCATTACAAAAAAGGTCTGTTAATCCAGAACAATACTTGAATGCGTTATCTTCTATAGATGTAACTGTACTTGGAATAGTAAAAGAAGTAAATCCAAAACAATTAAAGAAAGCATAAGATTTGATTGTGGTAACAGAATTAGACATCAAAATAGAACTTGCGCCAAAACAATTTGCAAAAGCACTATCTCCAATTACAGTAACAGAATTAGGTATTGTTAGACTGCTTAGACCAACACAATAATAAAAAGCTTGTTGCCCGATTGATGTTACGGTATTAGGTATTGTAACAGCTGTCAAGTCGTAGCACTTGTTAAAAGCGTTATTACCTACTTGTTTAACGATGAATGTATCAAGATTCAGTATAACTTGTGTAGGAATGTTTATATTACCTGCATAAACTGGATTTTTCGCTATTACCTCAACGGCATAAGGCTTGTTAGATGAAGTAATGTTATATGCTATACCATCTACTTCAAAAGTTGGACATTTATAATTTGTAAAATCTTTCCATTGGTCTAATCCTTTGTATGCGTTTAGGCTTCCAGCAGGTACATATATAGGGATGCTTTTTGGTATATTATAAAATACATAAGTACCTATAGTTGGAGGTGTTGCTTTATTACAAATAATAGAAGTTAATGCCAAACAATCATAAAAAGCATTGTTACCAATTGTTGTAACCAAGTCCAAGATTATAACTGAACTTAATTTTTCGCAACCTCTGAAAGCCGAAGCGCCTATAGTTGTTAGTGAATCAGGCAATGTTATCGATGTTAAATTTGAACAATAAAAAAAAGCATTTTGAGAAATTGATTTAAGAGAATTTGGTAAAATAACAGAGTTTAAACCAGAGCATTGATCAAAAGCAGATATTCCAATGTTTGTAACTGAATTAGGTATAGAAATCCCTGACAAACTTCTGCAATATCTGAAACAATAATCTCCCATTGACTTAACAGTATTAGGTATCGAAACCGAAACAAGATTGCCACAATAATCAAAAGCATTATTCCCTATTGCTGTAACACTATATGTAATGCCCATAAACGTTACACTCTCTGGAATTGTAAGACTACCTGTATAGTATGGATTTTTATTTTTCACCTCCACTGTGTATGGAACACTATCTGATGTTATTTTATAAGCTATACCATCCACTTCAAAGTAAATAAATTTAGTAACATTAAACTCATTCCATTGATTAGCTTCGTTGTAAGCATCTATACTTTCAGCTAAAACATACAAAGGAATATTTTTCGGGACGTTATTATAAAACACATAGTTACCCAATGGAGGTGGATTTACCCCAAAACAAGTAATATATTGCAAGCCACTACACTTATCAAAAGCACCATACTCAATATAAGTATTAGAACTGTTAATAGTTAGAGATTTTACATTAAAGCAATTTTGAAAAGCATATACACCAATATGTGTAACAGAATTAGGAATTGTAACAGCCCCCAATAGATAACATCTCTCAAAAGCACTATTACCGATATATTGAACAGAATTAGGAATTAATACAGATGCCAATTCTGTACAAAGCCAAAAAGCATTATCTCCAATAGTTGTAATAGTATTTGGAAGTACAACAGAAGTTAAATATTCACACTCTTTAAAAGCATCATTCCCAACTGCAACTACCGAAAAGCTTATGCCTTCATACATAACTGAAGAAGGAATAATAATATCGCCTGTATAAATCGGGGTTTTAGCAACAACCGCTACTGTGTAAGGTTCAACGGATGAAGTAATATTATACATTATCCCATCAACTTTAAAAGGGAAATACGACATTAAAAAAGCATTCCACTGATCATCATCTTGGTAATCATCAATAGTTTCAAAATGAATTTGTAAATTTGCAGTTGTTGTGGGTACGTTAAGAAATACGTTTTCCCCTAAAACAGGAGGCGATATAGCTTTACAAATAATAGATTTTAAACCTATGCAATTATAAAAAGCTCCCTCATCAATAAACGTAACCGAACTTGGGATCGTTACTGAAACCATATTATAACAAAGAGCAAAAGCACCATTTCCAATAGTTATAAGAGAATCGGGGAAAACAACAGTTTTTAGATTATTATTTTGAAAAGCATAAGCCCCTATTGATTTAAGCGATTTAGGAAAAGATATTGATGCTAAACTTGTACATTGAGTGAAAGCAAATTCCTCAATAATAGTTACAGAATCTGGAACTATAAAAGAAGTCAAACCTGTACACGATGTAAAAAGACCATATTCCAGAATTTTCACTGAACTTGGAAGTTCAATATTTGTTAAGCCTACGCAACTATGAAATGCCATAGATGCTATTCTTGTAACAGAATTAGGTATTGAAATAGAGGTTAGTCCAGAACAATACCCAAATGCAAATTCTCCGATAGTGGTAACAGAATTAGGAATTGTAATAGATGTTAAGCCTGCACTCTCAGAAAAAGCCCCACTTCCTATACTTGTAACAGAATTAGGAATTGATACAGAATTTAGATTCTCACAATTGGCAAAAGCATCTGAGCCAATCGCTGTAACGGCGTATGTTATGCCATCATAATAAGTTGTTATAGGAATAACAATATCTCCCATGTAAATAGGATCTTTAGCTATTACCTCAACAGTATATGGCAATGATGAGGATGTAATATTGTAATTTATCCCATTTTCTGAGAATGTTTGTGAAAACAAATGATTTGTAGCAAAAAATAGGATTATTATTAATCCTATAATTTTAATTTTTTTTTCGTTCATTAAAGATGCTTTTAAGTGAAAATATTTTTGCAAAATTAAAAAAAAATAATACAACTTATAATAAAAAATAGATGTGCAATTAATCTAATTACATAAAAACTTATGTTCTATTTGTAAAACCATTTTAATTATCTCAATTATAATACTATACTAAAATGTTATAAAATATTTACGTATCGTAATATGATCCCGATATATGAACTGTAATTCCTGTGTGATTGCTTTTTTTCTGACTAAAAACAATGGCTTTAATACACATATTTGTTTGTTTGTATTTTTTATATTTGCCTCGTTTAATTTTTCTGACATGTCCATAATATATTGAAATTTTGCTTTGCAACGGTTTCAATATTATTGATCAAAATTAATAATTTATTTGCACTTATTCAATGAAAATTGTTTAATAATCACCTTGTTGCTTGTTTTTTCAGAAGACTCAGGTTAATTGATTATTTTTTTTGATATTTTGCCTTGCAACGATTTCGGAATTTTAGAATGAATTCAAAACATATCTTGCTGAAAAAGAGAGGCCTTATTTCACGGTTCGATTATATTTTTATAGAAAAAAGCATAGTTTTATGCTCGTTTTAATTTAGGATATTATATAAAAAAATAAGCATGATTAATTTTAATCAAATTTCTTTTTGTAAAACCATCTTTCTGCAAAGGCAAATGTTATATTAAGAGCTACAAATTTTTCTTTAAGTAGAGCATTTTTTTCTGTTCCTCTTTGTCCTAGTTCAAAACCTAAATTAATAATAGAGTTGCTTCTTTTTATTGGCAATCCTAATCCAAATGTAAAAGCATATTCAGTTATATTTGTATTTTTAAATTTAAGATATCCATCTGAGTATCGGAATCCAATCCCATAACTTATTTTATTTATATATTTATTAGCATTTAGATTAGGAAGTGTTTGTGCCCCAAATGCTATTATGTTATTATTTTTATAATTACTTGTTTCGTCAGCAATAAATTCATAATCGGAAAATCCTAAATATTGATAATCAACACCAGCAAACCATTTGTCATTTTTTGTTAATACAGCCCCAAAAATTACATGTAATGGAAGTTTTATTTTCAAGTTAGAATTTGAATAATCATCAATAGTGTCTTTATTTGATAAAGAATTATAAGTATATGCTATAAATGATCTTTTATATTTAATTTCATCAGAATTAGTAAAGCTAACACCTAAAGAATATTTATAATTATTATTCAATTTGTTTTCATATTGTAAACCATATTTGAAAAAAATAGAACTAATTGTGTAATCAATATCATAATGAGCTCCATAATTTTCATCTGACAATGATGAAGAGATATCTGTACTTCTATTAATATTTCCGAAAAGTATTGATGCATTAAAACCTATAGACAAACATTTCTTAATTTTAAATGCGTTTCCTAAATAGAAAGTATTTAATCCCCCATTTCCTGTATATAGATTATTAAATGAAGTGGAATCATTAATACTATTAGTTTCAGAAATATTGTATCCAACTTTACTATATGGTAATAAACCAAAACTACCTGCCCACCATTTTGTTATAGGATATTGTATTAATAATGAAGAAAGCGCTATATTATTAGAATATTCCTCTTTTTTCCAATTGCTTAATTTTTCGTAATTAGAATTGATTGTATTCTCAAAAACAACCCACATAGAATCTGATGATGTATATGAGGCTGGATTAAAATGATTAACATATCTTGAATTTCTAAAACCTCCGCCTATACTTCCTATAGAAGTATTCCTTGTATATTTATTAAAGGATATTTCACCTAATCCATATCTTGAATAAGGTGATGATATTTTTGATTGAGAAAAAACATCATTAAATGATGTTAATAACAAGATAAATAGAGTGTTAAATATTATTTTTTTCAGCATTATAATTAAGTATTACATTTAATCCCCATAAAATGAGATTAGGGTTTGCAAATATGCTATTTTTAATTCTTTTATCAAAATAAATCATATCACCACCAGTACAAAATATTTTTAAATTTTCATACAAGTCTTTGTAATAATTTATAAATCCGTTTATTTCAAAAGAAATTCCATTAATAACTCCAGATAGTAACGAATTCATTGTATTATTTCCAATAATATAATCTATTTCAAAATCTGATTTTATTAACGGTAATTTTTCTGTAAAAGTATTTAATGATTTAAATCTTATTTGTAATCCAGGTGAAATACTACCTCCTTGGTATTCTGAGTTATTATTAATAAAATCATATTTTATACAAGTACCTGCGTCTATAACCAAAATATTTTGTTTAGGAAATAAATTATTGGCACCTATTACCCCTGCCAATCTATCAAGACCTAATGTTTGAGGTGTTAAATAATTTATTTTTATAGGTACAGGAACAGAAAAATTGAAGATAATAGTGTCTAAATTATTATTTAATATACTTATAGCTCTCTCATTATTTTTTATTACAGAAGAATATATGGCTTTTTGTATTTTTCTTGTTTTTAATAATTTTTCAATTATTGTACAAATATTTTTTGTGTCAGCTATTTTAAAATATGTAATATTATCGAATTCATATACAGCTATTTTTGAAAAACTATTACCCTCGTCAATTATTAAATTCATATTTTTTTTAAATTTTATTTTTTTTAATAAAAATCTTATTTATCTTTGCACTCGTAAAAAGGTTGGGTACCATAGCTCAGTCGGTAGAGCAAAGGACTGAAAATCCTTGTGTCCGTGGTTCGAATCCACGTGGTACCACACAAAAAGGCTTATTATTTTTTAATAATAAGCCTTTTTCTTTTAATAGTATTTCCGTTTTATTATACAATTTAATTTATTTAGGAACAATGCTAAGAATAGGAATGTCAGATAGTCTAATAATTTCTTGAGCTGTTGAGCCTACAAAAAATCTAGTCCAATTTTTTTCTTGTTGAGTCATTATAATTAATAAATCTGCGTTTTTGTTTTTTGCATAATTTAGAAGAGTATCGGCAAGATTATTTTTATCTTTTTTAATTATTTCTGCTGTGCATGCAATATTATTTCCCATTATAACCTCTTTTACTCTTTCTATTTGGGAATTTAATTTATATAATTCATATTCATCAGTAGTATCCATAACAGAAACTACACTTATTGCTGCATTATATCTATTAGCTATTTCTATTGCTTTAGAAACTTTTATAGTTGTTTCTTTTGTTAAATCAAGAGGTAGTATTATCATTTTGCATCCATCAAGCATTGGAGAGTCAGCTACTGTTAATACTGGTACTTTCGCCTCTCTAATAACCATCATCGTTTTTGTGCTAATAAACCTATTGCTAACATTACTTCCTTTTTTGGCCATTAGTATATACCTGACGTTTATTTTTTCTGAAATTTCAAGTATCTTTTCATATATTTTCCCTTTTTCAATAATAGTATTAACTTTTACGCCTGCTCTATCTTCTATCATTTCAGCAAGGAGAGCTAATTTGTGGTGAATGTTTACTTCCATTTCCTTTGCTAATTTCACACTCTCTTCTTTTGAAATAAAATCAAAAAACGAATTATTTGTTTGAATAACATGAAGTAATGTTATTTCACAACCTGTTAATTTTGCTAAATTATAACTTTGTTCTATTGCTTTATGGGATTTTTCCGTAAATTCAATAGGAATTAATATTTGTTGTTTTTCCATAATTTTCAAATAATTTAGATTAAAAATATAAATCTCGTTTGCCTTGTTTTATTAATTCTATTCTCTCTTTTAATGTTTCTGTATTTTGATTTTCTTTTTCTAATTCTGCTATTTTTTTATTTATAAGGTTGTAACCTTTTATTTTAACTTCTTCTGTTGCATAATCTTCTAAATATTCAGCTAGAGTCATTAGTGCATTAGGTGTGCAGAACCGTTTTATAAATCCTGGAACCGAAAATTCCATAAAATGCTCCCCTGTACGTCCTACTCGATAACATGCTGTGCAAAATGAAGGAATATAATCATTTTCTATAAGATCTTCCATTATTTCTTTCAATGTACGAGTATCATTGATCTGAAACTGTTCTTCATTAATATTTTGTTGGTTATGTGATTTTTTTGCATAACCACCTATTTGGATATTAGTACCTCCATCTATTTGAGAAACACCAAATTGAAGAACTTGATTTCTAATGTGTGCAGGTTCTCGAGCTGTTAAAATCATCCCTGTATATGGAACTGCTAAACGTAATATTGCTACTAATTTGACAAAATCTTCATCAGAAACAAGATGATTTTTATCTATATCCATATTGGATGCATTCTTTAGTCTAGGGAAAGATATAGTATGAGGTCCCACGTTATATACTGCTTCAAAATGGTTAACATGTCTTAATAATCCTAAAACTTCAAAACGCCAATCATATAAACCAAACAAAGCTCCAATTCCAACATCATCAATTCCTGCTTCTTGCGCTCGATCTAGAGCAGTAAGTCTCCAATCATAATTTCTTTTAACACCACCTTTGTGTACTTTTTGATAAGTTTCTCTATGATAAGTTTCTTGAAAAATTTGATAAGTTCCTATCTTTGCATCTCTAATAGTTCTAAATCCATCTATATCAAATGGAGCTGCATTAATATTAACCCTTCTAATTTCTCCATTTTTACTTTTTACATCATAAACTATTTTCACCGTTTCAGCAATAAAATCTGCACTATATGATGGATGTTCTCCATAAACAAGAATTAAACGTTTATGCCCATCATCTTCTAATGCTTTTGTTTCACTAATCAACTGGTCTTTATCAAGTGTTACTCTAAGTGTATCTTTGTTTTGTGCTCGATAACCACAATACATGCAGTTATTAATACATTTATTACCAACGTATAATGGAGCAAACAAAACTATTCTTTCTCCATATACTCTTTCCTTTAGAGTTCTTGCTCCTTGTTTTATATTTTCTATTAATTCTGGGTCTGTAACATTAATTAAAGTGGCTGTTTCTTCTAGAGTTAATCTGTTTTTATTTAAAGATTTTTCTATTATAGCATTAACTTTATCTTTATCTGGTTTTGTATTATTTATTAAATCCCATATTTCTTCGTCATGTATAAAAGGAACCATTCGTTGGTCTTCTATTTTTAGTTTTTCAGGAGAGTATATCATGTTATCTATGTGTTTTTAATATTAAAAAATTCAAATTTAATACAAAATAAATAAAAAAACTCCAAGTTTTTATCTTTTTGTTTTAATATTTATGTTTTTTTATAAAAAAATAGTTTATATATAGTAATTTTATATTAAGGGTTAACTTTATTTAATTACAATTTTATAGCATTCAGTGTTGTTATTGCTCGACACATAAATGATATAAATACCTTTTTTTAAGTAACTAAGATTTAACTTGTATTTAAAACTGTCTGAATAATAATTTATTTTTTCTGAAGCTAATTCTGTTCCAACCATATCGTAAACTTTAATTAAAATATTGTCTAAAATATCTTTATGACAAACTATATTAACATTTCCATCAGATGGATTCGGATAAATATTAACATTAAAATTTTTGCTTTTGGAAGTTACAAAATTACTTCCATCTACAATATTAAGTTCTGATTTTAAGTCAAGTAAAGAATCTGCTATATTGTTTTTTAATTGATAAATATACACTACTATATGTTCTGTTGCTGAAACATTGCCATTACTCAATGTTAATGTATATGTTGTAGTTATACTTGGACTTACATTTGTAGCAGATGTTGTATCAGTATTACTCCAAGAGTATTTTAATAAGGACGGATGATAATTAGTAAGTTTAGCATCATAAACTAAACGTCCATTTATTTTATTAGGAGATGAGTCATAAATAGTATCTGAATTATTTTCATCAAATTCAATGTTTAAAATGGTATTTTGATTTTGGATAACAGATAATTTGTTGTTCATTACATCATTAATTTCAGCTTTTGTTAATGCTTTATTCCATATTCTAAATTCATCTAATAACCCATTAAATTTAGTTCCAGAATAGCCTATAAATATAGGATTTGTTGATGTTGCTGAATAAGTGTAGTTTGCTATTACTTCTTTATCAAGTTTTCCATTTATATACCAATATAACTTTCCTTCATTAAAGTTTCTAACCAATGCTATATGTGTCCATTTATTTATAGCAATACTTGAATTACTTACGACACTTTGATAAATGCCTCCTTGACCATATTGATAAACTAACACATTGTTTTTTCCACTAGCATTACCTAGCCAAATAACTCCTTCTGCTGTTCTATTTTTATAAAATATGTTTCTTGTGTCACTAGAGCCATAATTATACATCCACATTTCTATTGTAATATTCCCTGATGTTTGCAAAGCTGAATTGTCAGGTATATATGCTCTTGAATAAGGAATAGAATCACTTAAATTTAAACTTTTTTTATTAAATGATGCATTTAAATAGACGGTATCTCCTTTTAAAATTGTTTTATCATTTATTTCTGGATAAACAAATACTTGAACACTGTCAATATAAAAAAGAGTACTATTATAATAACCCGTTACGTAGTATGTTGTATTAGTAGAAGCTGTTATATCTACATTAGAATCTGTTTGGCCGTTACTCCATGAATAATACTCAGCTCCTGTTGCTGTTATATTTAAGGATTCTCCTGTTTTTATTATTTTATCATCACTTACTGTAAAATTATTTTGGTATATAGATACAACAATATTTTCTGTTCTGCTTACTTCATTTTTTGATAATGTTATTGTGTATGTGGTAGTTATACTTGGGCTTACATTTGTAGCAGACATTGTATCTGCATTGCTCCAAGAATATTTTAATGAGGAAGGATGATAATTAGCAAGTTTAGCATCATAAACTAAACGCCCATTTATTTTATTAGGAGACGAATCATAAATTGTATCTAGATTATTTGCATCAAATTCAAGATTTAAAATAGTACTCTGATTTTGAATGTTTGATAATTTGTTATTCATCACTTCTTTTATTTCGTCATTTGTTAATGCTTTGTTCCACATCCTGAATTCGTCTATTAATCCATTAAACTTAGTTCCAGAATATCCAATAAATATAGGATTTGTTGAAGTAGCAACGTATGAATCCGTAGTAGTCTCTTCTTTATCTAGCCCCCCATTTATATACCAATAAAGCTTTCCTGCGCTGAAATTTCTAACTAATGTTATGTGTGTCCATTTGTTTATTTCAATACTTGAATTGCTTACAAAACTTTTATATATTTCTCCTTGACCATACTGATAAACCAATACATTATTTTTCCCTGTAGCAGTGCCCATCCAAATAACACCTTCTGCTGTTCTGTTTTTATAAAATATATTTCTTGTGTCATTAGAGCCATAATTATATATCCACATTTCAATTGTTATATCTCCTGAATTTTGCAAGATAGGATTGTTAGGTATATATGCTCTTGAATAAGGAATAGAATCACTTAAGTTTAAACATTTTTTATTAAATGATGCATTTAGAGTAATTGAATTGTTTTCTAGAAACATACTGGTATCTTTTATGTCTGGAAATACAAAGACGCTAACACTATCAATTGAATAAAGATTTTCATTATAACCAGTTACATAATATTTTGTATTAGAAATGGGATTAATTGTTATGGAAGGTGTTGTTTCTCCATTACTCCAAGAGTAAGAGATAGCTCCTGTTGCAGATAAAGTTGTTTGCTCTCCTAATTTTATAATTTTATTAGCGTTTACAGTGATATTATTTTTTATATTTATAAAAATTTCATCAGTTTTGTTTGAACATCCAGAAATTGTTACTTTATATGTATTATTAATTGTTGGTTTTACTTTAATTCTTGGGCTGTTATCACCAGTATTCCATAAACAAGATATATTAGAAGGAACATCCCAGTTGTAACTTAAATCATAATTAGAAGCCGCGTTGTTTTTATCTGTGTAATCTTTTAAATCTTGGTTATCAAAATCAATTTGAGTTATTAAGTTAATATTATTAGGTTCTGGTTTTCGGTGCATATAATATTGTATATTACTTTGCGTTATTTCAGAACCCCAAAAGCGGATTTCATCAATATATGCAGACATTGAACTAAGGTATATAGTGTCAATTGTACCATTAGGATTATTCATATTATTTTTAGTTGCTAATAATATTCCATTTTTATAAAATTTAGCAACACCATTATTAAATGTAAATGCAAAATGTTGCCATTTACCAATTTCTATTGTTCCTGCAGGAAGAGAATCTTTCCCAAATCTAGTAGTAACATCTGTCCCAACATACATTGCTCCAAGTGAATTATTGTGAGCAACAAATTTACCCCATAGATTCCCTATTACGTTTGGGGTAACTAAAGAATATGGGTTAATCCACCATTCAACAGAATAAATATTTCCTGTATAATTTACAGGTATTTTTACTAACCCATTAATTATACTTTGTTCTTTTTTTACTAGAAGAGAACTCCTATTATTAAGAGCGTTAATAGATAAATATATTGAGTCTCCTTCTAGAATAGTAGTATCATTTTGAACAATATATACACTATCATTATTGTATAAGCTAATTATAGCTGGTTTTGTTTCTATGTAGCCATATTGATTTGTTATTCTACACTTATATGTTCCTGTATCAAATACTGCTATATTTAATTTATTGTATATACTGTCATTAGCTTCTGGTATTAACTCGTTATTTTTATACCAGCTAAAAGTTTTTGCTGTTTCACTTGTAGCTGATGCAAAAATATTTAAATTTCCCCCAACGCATATATATTGAGATGTTGGACTAACAAGCAAAATAGGCCTTTGATCTCTAACCCCAGTAAAATCTCCTTCAAAATTTAAATTGTTAATAGTTATAAACCCTCCCAAGCCATTTGTATCTCTAATTGCTATATTTAAATAAGTCCAAGAACTTATATAGTTTAGCCAATTCATTGTGTATTCATCTGATGATTCTGTAAATAAGGTATTAAAATCATTTGATGAGTAGTTGAATTTAGCATTGTATGTGCTGTAAACTAAACCATCAGATTTGTATACTTTCCAATATTTTTTTAATGTTTTATCTGGATTTATAGCATATGAATGAATAGAATCTGCAACATTGACTCCTATTGCCCCAATTGAGGATATATTATCAAAATTGATTTCTATTGGGCTATATTGAGTTAATGTTCCTATATGATAAATAAAATTTTGCACTCCGGTTTTATAATATTTCTTTACATTTCCTACCAGATATCCATTTGTATGGATGGATGTTGACGTATTCAAATAAATAAGAGTATCAATTACATTTGTGATTATTTTCCCATTTATGTAGTCAACGATGCCACTAACATTTATATTCCCATTTATGTATAGGTTCCCTGTATTTTTATTTATAGTAAGATTATTTAATGAATTACTTCCAACAAAAGTTCCGTTTATATATTGGTTACCATCACCATTAAAATATAAAGTTGAGTTACTTCCATACGAAGATATATTTCCTCCAGATATAAAGTTTACATCTCCTTTAATGTAGATTATATTGCTATTTAGACTATTATCTAATATTGGACCATTAATAGTTAGATTTTCGCAGATTGTAATATTATTTATAGGAAAAATTCTTTTGCCTGTCCCTGATAATATTAAAGTTTTTATAAACAAATGTCTGTCAGATATTTCATAATCAGTATTTCCTCCATATTCTATAGATCCTCCATTACAATTAAAAAAGTCGTCATAATTACCTGCAGGAAGAGCTCCAGTTTCAATATAAATATATCCTGAACCTTTTATATATCCAAAATTATGACCAAAAGTAATTCCTAAATTTAGGTGACCATTAATAGTAATATCTATAGTTTTTATATTAGATGTATTAATTGAAACAGTATCATTAGCACTTATTACAACCTTTGCTCCTTTTGGGCCTCCTATTGGAGGTGTTGGAGTCCATACAGAAGTATCTGACCATAGTCCTGTTTTTTTGGAATAATAAGTAATAATTTCATCCGAAAAAGCGGTATCAACACCTGCTGATATTTGTCCATAGAAATAATCAACATTATCACAAGTAAATGATACAATATCCGTACTTCTATTAACATCTCCATATCCATAACCTCTGTCAATATTTAAATCGGCTTTTATCCATTTAGAGCCATCAAATTTGGTTGCAACATAAGAACTTTCATATGTAGAATTTCCTAGCAAATTGTTATTATATTTAGTAAAATAGTATGCTGAGAAATTTGATAAATCCATACCTTCTATTTCCCAGTAGTATTTTAAAGCTAATTCCGGATATTTTATTGTCAGATTAGATTCATCAATAGGTTTTGCAATTATTTTTCCTGTAGAAGAATTTGCCGTAATATTAATTTCTAAAGGGGTATAGTATTCATTTGTTCCAAACGGGAAAATAAATGAAGTTGGCCCAATTCCAACTGTTTTTTCAATTCCAATATCTCCTAATGTCCCATTAGTTTTAATCATTGTTAAAGAATCAAAATTACCTGTAATTATTGCATTTTCAGATAAAGATAATTTTTCTCCACCTACATTAAAAATACCTTTAATTAACTTTAATGTGTCATTTATTTTTAAGCTATCAGTAACATATATCCCAAATTCATTGTTACACTCAATTTCTCCAAATTCTCCTCCACCTGAAACAAATTGACTATTTATACCATCAAACAGTAATCCTCCATTAGTTTTTATGCTTTTATGAATAGTTTTATTGTAGACATCTCCTTTTAAAATGATATTATTTCCATTATCAGAAAAAATTCCATTGTTTATATTTAATTTATTCGTTACTTCAATATCTGATGACAAATAGGTACTATCATTAGAGTTTATGTTTAAATTGTAAAATTTAATATTCCCAAAAAGCATTTTGCTATTATTGCTTTGTGAAATATTTTGATTATTACCATTAAAAGTTACTGTTGACACTCCTGATAATAATTGACCATTAATAGTAATATCTTTTTTTATAAACAAATTTAAATCATTGGTATTAAATATGGAATTACTATCAACAAGCAAAGAACCTGATAGTATTAGATTGTTTACTACTATTTTGCAGTTTGGAGAATTATAAGTTTTTACAACTAAACTTCCTAGCTCAACAGACGAATTTATATCTATATTTTGGTTAATAGGTGTTTCTACACTTCCTATTTCTATAATTGAATTATTACTTACATTAGAAATCGCAGGATTAATGTATAGAGGTGCAATTGTAGAGTTTGTTTGATTTCTAACTATTTTTAATACACCACCTGTAAATGTAAAATTACTTCCCATATTTAATATTTCAAATACACCTCTGCTACCATTTGGTGCAGATCTTTTTCCAAAAGTTGCAATTCCTCCTGTTTGTGTGTAATTTAAAATTCCTATTGAATTTGAAATATTCCTTCTTAATTGAGAGGAAACCTCAAGCACTCCCGATTCTGAAATTTCTAAAGAAGCATTACCAGAACCATAATATTCTATGTAATTATTAGCATCTACACCTGCATCAAGGATAACGTTTCCTGTACCTTTTACTGTCAATATTCCATCAAGCCCAATTCCTGCATTTGTTCCTGTAGTACGAATTATCCCTTTGTTTATAATTAACGCGCTATTATTAGGTATATTAAATGGATAAGTTATCACATTGTCACTACTTATGTTTATATCTATAGAATCGTGATCAATAATCAAAGTTCCTTTGTTTAATACAATTGATTTGTTTAGTCCTGAATTATTACCTAAAACGCGTAGTTTTGCGTTAATAATTACTTCATTTTGGAGTGAAGTCTTATCAACAATCAGTCTGTTTAAATTAATTAAATTTCCTTCATTACCAATATAATTAGTACTTGACAGATCATTTTGCAAGTTAGTCAGGAATAAGTCGCAGTTATTTCCTTTTGCTGAATATAGAATTATTCCATCTGTGCTATTTTCATTTGATATATTCTCATTTAAATAAATTGCATGATTCAGAGATGTAGTTAATCCTGTATTTTCAACGTATAAACGACCTTTTGCCCCTATCAAAATATTATTTACATAAATTTTTCTACTATATCCTGTTTCCCTAAAAATAAGCGAACCATATCTTGTCGAAGAACCTATTGTTAGGTTTCCAATACCATTATCACCTAATGTTATATCGCCATACACACTATTGTTTAAGTATGATACAGTATCAAATATTATAATATTTAGAGGATTAATGTTTATGTTAGGAAATGTTTTTATGCTTTTGCCTGTTAGCAATAGAGTAGGGTATTTATTTATAGTATTAGGTAAAGTATATTTTCCTGTATCTCCATAATATTCAAAATAATTATTTTCATTAAAATTTGTACCGTCAATATTATTAATAAAAGAAGTATAATCTGCATTAGGTAATATTGGAATAGCAATACGAAATGTTGAAACATTTGAACTGGTTCCAAATCCAATAATAGAACCAAATATATGCCCAGATGTTGTTCCTGCATCTAGTGTTCCTCCTTCTTTTATTTCAACCCTATTGGCAATATGGTTATTTTGTGTCATTAATATTTCATGTCCAGTTCCAATATACACAACACTTGCAGCTGTAGGAATGCTATTTGCTATAGAACCTGTATGGGATACATTTGACCATACTGTTGGATCTTCCCAATTCCCAGATTTAATTGAATAATAAGCAGGAATTGGATTAACAAATGCGGATGGTTCTCCTATTGTAAAGTCTCCACTTTTAAAACCTAAATTATTTGATGGTTGGTTAAATAGCACACTTGAATCTAAAAATGAGATATTGTCTCCAGACTCTAAAACCCAATTAGTTTCTCCTGATATTAATTTTGCTGGTTGATAAATTGATTGATTACCCACAACATCTGCATTATAAAAATTAAACATATAATTTACGGATGCTGTAGAGCCTTCAAAATTACTAGTTTCAATATTCCAATAATATTTTAGAGATTTTCCCGTAACGCTAACTCCATTGTGTTCACTATTTATTGCTAATACATTTAAATATTGAGGATTAACACCTGTAAGCCCAGAACTTATTATAAACTTAAATGGAGTATATTTCCCATTAACTCCTAATGGAATGAAGTAAGTCCCTGTACCCCAATTTTTTTTCATATTATATTTGATTCCTCTGTCTGTAATTAATCCATTTGAATAAATCATTTTATTAATTCCAAATTCACTTCCTGTAATTAATGTGTCTGTGGAAAATAGGTATTTATCAATAAATAAAGTTCCTTGAGTAAGAGTTATTCTGGAACTAAAATCTGACAATAGAGTTGCTCCACTTGTATTGTTTAATTCCATATGTGACATTTCTCCGTTTACAATGTCAAGCATTGACAATTTTTGATTTGTTGTACCATTTAAAATACATAAACCATAAGGGTTTATAATTTTTCCATTATTAACGAGTTTTCCCTGTAGTATAAAATTAAATGACGTGTCAACAACAAAAGTTCCATTATCAACAGTCAAATCTTTTTCTATTAATAAAGGTGCGTTACTTGTGTAACTTGACGGTATTCCATTAGCTTTAAAGTATAATATAGAATCTAAATTATTGTTTCCTGCCTTATCAATAAAGAGGTTGTAAAATTTTAATTGCTGATTGCTCTTATTCAATATTATTTTACCGCTGTTATTTCCTGAAAATATAGTATTATTTTGTCTTGCAAAATATTGAGCATTAGTATCATCTATTGTAAAGTTCCCTTTAATTGTTAATTTAAAATTAGCAGTATCATTAACATCAAGCAATGCATTATCTTCAATACTTAAATCATTTTCAATAATTAAATTTTTAAACAAAATAGCCTTTGCCTGATAATTAGCATCTCGTCTTTTAATTTTTAAATTCCAAAAATTAGTTGTACTGTAAATTGGACAATAATTATTGTAAGTTGTGGAGTTTGTGCCATTTATGTCAATAGTGATAGTACCGCCTGTAACACTATAGTTTCCTTCTGCAGAGCGGATGTCTATTCCATAAGGAAATGTTGATGAAATTGCATTAATTAAAAGTTCACCTCCGCTCATATTAAATACTCCCTCGCTCATTGGAATGCTAAAAATTGCAGAAGCTCCAATTTCTCCAGGTTCAGTAACACTTCCTCTAACTCTAACCAAACCTCCCGTTTGAATATATGATGCTACACTTCCTCCATCGTCGCCCATACGTAAAACTGCAACATCAACTTCTCCTCCATCTATTACTATTTCCCCTGAAATTGCGGGCCAATAAACTATACCTGCACTGTTTCTTGTCCCAAAGAATCCTGCACTAATTCTAAATCTTCCATAAAGAGAAAGTGCTTGATGACTACTACCTGTATTTACTCCTATGCTACCATTAGGAACTTGAGTCGTATTAGATGCAGTAGAATAAACTGTAACGTTATTATCAGCAATACAAAGACATGCATTGGCCCCGATTGCATAATCCCCATTTCCTGACACTGCATTTCCTTCAGATAAAGTAGGAATATAAATGCTTCCCATTAATTCTAATGTCCCATTTTTTATCCATAGGGCTTTTCTAACTTCGGGGTTAGAAATTGAAAAAGGAGCAGTTTCTATTCTCCCAACATTATTTGGTCCAAACAATTGAAAATAGTTAGAATTAATTGAGTTAATTGTTAATACAAATGTCCGGTCAATACCTTTGTCTATTACCAAATTATATAATGTGACATTATTATAAATATCAAAATGATTATTACTTTCTCCACTAAAAATTAGAGTTACAGCTCCTGTACTTGAAAATTGATTATATACAGGTGCTAGTTGGTTTGTTAACTTTATTATACCAAAATTTGTTATATTTCCAGAAACCCTTAATTGATGAAAAATCAAATGATAATTTCCTACGGATGGCATTGTGTTTGGAATGCTGTAAGAACCAATGGTATTTCCCGTTCCAACAATTATAGCACCCAAAGAATCAACATAAATGTTTTTTGCTACATTTACATTTAGAATATTAGAAGAGCTATTGTCATTTATTCTAAACTGTCCTTTTTTAATGGTTAAAGACCCATTTAATCTGTAATTTTGCAATAACGTTATTAAATAGTCTTTACTGTCAAGGTTTACAATAACATTGTTGAAATTTCGTTCAGTTGTTATGTTTATTGAATTTCCATAGTATTCAATAGTACCTCCTTCATTCGAAATAAAATCATCATAATTTGCATAAGGCATATAGTCCTGAGCTACTTTCAATTTGCCTTTTCCCCTAAATATAGAAAATGTATGATTGTTAGTTTTAGCTATGTCTAAGACTCCTCCATCTTTTATCTCCAATATTTTATTTTCTTTAAAATTTGTTGTCCCCAAACTTATTGTTCGTCCATTAAGAATTACTACAATATCATATTTTGATGTTGGACTTGTTGTTGGAGTGTAATTATTAGGATTATTTAAAACAGAACCTGACGGATCTAAAGTCCAGTTTGTATAATCATCCCAATGTCCAGACTTAAAACTAAACCATGTTTTGGGCACTATTCCTAATTTACCAATAGTATAATATCCTGTTTTTAACTTTGAGTTATCTAAGACAAATGTCAACTTATTTCCATCAATATATAATGGCGTAACAATGCTTGTGCATTGAGATGTTGTATTACTTCTATAAAGTAATGCATAATCATATGGGTTTCCGATTTCCACATTAGCTTCAGCAAAATCAAAAGTCATTTTAGCCGACATATTCCCTCCATCAACTACATTATTAGCGGTTCTGCATACATACCATTCTTTTGCCCACCTTGAAGCTATATCTGAATCTATATTTGCATTAGTATCATTAAAAGATAGTCCATTATTAGCAGCCAAAACAAATTCTTTTGTTTGATCAAAAGAGTTTTCATTCTCTTCCAAATACATTCCATCTCCATTTCCTGATGTTTTAGAATGTTTATCCTTGCCATCAATTGTACCTACACCAATTAAATTATTAGTATAAACAACATTATTATTAACAAATAAATCATCAGTAGAAACTCGTCTTGCTATATTGTATTTTTCTCCTAGATAATTTTCAATAATTAACCTTTGAGAATTATTAATATTTGTAGTATAAACAATTAATTCCGCAATATCAACATTGTAATAAGTATACGAACTCCCATTGTTAGTACTTAAAGCTCCCAATCGGCCATTATTATTGCTAATTAATAAAGTCCCGTTAGTGTTTGATGCTAATTGAGATGAATTTGCAAACACATAAGTATTAGCATTACTTTTTATTCCTGTGATAATTCTAAAAAGATTGGAGGCAAAATAGTTTCTAACATATCCACTTAAATTATTGTTATATTGTGAAAGCATCATATTGTTGTTGTCAGAAAAACCAAAATATAGGTTAGAATTACTGACGTTTGAAGTTCCTCCCATTATATATTTTGTCCCTGTACTTCTTTTTTGTGCCACAGCAATAAGAGTGTATTTCGTATTTGCAAGTAATGTGCTTGGGTATGTCATAAAATCGTTAGAACCATCAAATCTGGCTACAGGTTTTTCTGCAATTATATTTGTTGTGAATGTAGGCCTGTTTGCTGTTGTTGGTTGTAATGCGTGGTTTGTATTTCCCGATAAATCAAGTAACGTATCTATTGTTTGGCCATTTAATTTTAGCAATTTACTTACGTCATACCATATAATGTTTTTAGGCAAATCATTAGCTCCATTATAATTCCCAACACCAGCTGGCCCATTTTGCCCAAAGGAAAAACATGCAAAAACTGATAAAAGGATTATTATATATTTTGCTTTTTTGTTCATCTATTTTTTTGACACAATTAAATTAATATAGTTGCCAATATTTTTTCGTATTTTTTGTATTATTTTAAAAATACAAGCATTTTTTTTAACAAAAGTAATAAAATTTTAAGTGTTTGTCAATAGCTATTTAGTATAAAAATATATTTTTGTCATTTTTTATGGACACATTTTGTATACCGCTACTGTATAGTTCGTAGCCACATTTAGTATACTGCAACTTGTATTAGCGTTTTTTCTTAAATAACTATTATATTATTTTTAAAGTCTATATTATAAAGAAAAACTTTACTTAAAAATAAATTTAGTGCATCAAACGAGTTATATAAATTAATCAATAACTTAATGTACGAAAGAGTCATATGGAAAAATCACAAATAAGCCCCCTAAAAAACAACTATAATCAAATATACAACATCCCCGAAGGATGTTATATAAAATTCTGGTAAATATTATCCCAGATTGTCCATTAGATAAACACCTTTAACGTTTTTTTTAATTTTCTAATATACGGCCATTAGCATATTTGTTTTGGAAATAGCTAGAAATTATAGTTATAAATAGTCGTCAATCTTTTATTTTGCTTTGTTTTTTGATTGTTAAATTTATTGATACATAGCAATATAATTTATAGAATAAAATATAAAGCATAGAGTTGGTTTAGTTATTAAAAAAACATAACCAATTTTATCATATTGTTTCATTTTAGTTAATATACTGATAATTAAAATTAAAGGTGTATATTCTTTAAAATAACGAAAAATAAATATGATTTAATTTGAATGATTAATCATTTGATTATTAACATAAAACATGATTTCAAGGTTGATTATTCAGAGTTAAAGGTGAGGTTAAAGTACTCTATATGTGCTTTATATGTGCTCTATATGAACTGTATATGTGCTTTATATGTGCTCTATATCAAAAATTGATTTTGATTAAATCAAAAAAAAAGTTATTAGCTCATCTTATTTAATTTTAAAAGCATTATTGACCAAAAGAAAAACTTACTTTTTTATTGATTATAAAAATTAGAATTTACGAATAATTTAGGACAAGCAAATTGATATTAAAAAATTTCTAATGGACGATTTGGGATAATTGCACCTTTCTCAAGGTCTTATATTACTACTTCTTATTCCTTAGAACTATTAAAGAGAGCGTTTTGCTGTTGCTTCAAAAACAAAAGGACTTTATTGCTTATTAGTGATTTATTTTTTTACAATCTTTACAAACTTAAATGTTTTTTCATTTTTAAGTTTTAATATATAAACTCCTGAAGAGAAATCGCTTGTTTCTATAGTAGTGTTGCCTAGAAAGCTTTTTTGATAAATAGTTTGACCTTGAACGTTTATTATTTCAAAACTGGTTATTTTATCGTTATTTTTTGTGTCAATAGTTAATTTGTTTGAAAATGGATTAGGATAAACATTTAATAATTGATTATTATTTTCAGCCTCTTCAATATTTGTTATATAAATAAAAAAATCTTTCCATTGATTGGCTACTCTGTAAGCATCAATACTTTCAGCTGGCACATATAAAGGTATTGTTTTAGGCACATTGAAAAAAACATCTGCGCCTAAAGCTGGTGGTGTTATAGCATTACAAGTTATAGATGTTAAGCCAGTGCAATGAGCAAAGGCTCCAGCTTCAATTATTGCAACGGAATCAGGTATTGTAATGGATGTTAAGCCAATGCATCCAGCAAAAGCCCCTTGTCCAATTATTGTAATTGAATCAGGAATTTTAATGGATGTTAAACTTTCGCAATATTTAAAAGCTTCTTCTTCAATACTTTTAACTAGGGGAGGAATTGATACAGATGTTAAACTACTGCAATTGAAAAAAACACCATCTCCAATTGTTGTAACTGAATTATGCAATGTAATGGATGATAAACTAGTGCAACCTGCAAACACCCAATCTCCTATTGTTGTAACTAAATCAGGTATTGTAATGGATGTTAAGCCTGTACAACCATAAAAAGCACAACTTGCAATTATTTTAACTGAATCAGGTATTGCAATTGATGTTAAACCAGTGCATCTGGAAAATGCAGCATATCCAATTTCTGTAACTGAATTAGAAATTGTAATTGATGTTAAGCTATAGCAATTATAAAATACATTAGATTCAATTAATGTAACTGTGTTAGGAATTGTAATTGATGTTAAGCTTGTGCAATTATAAAAAGTATTAGATCCAATTGTTTTAACAGAATCAGGCATTTTAATTGATTTTAAACTTGTGCAATTATAAAAAGTGTTATCTCTAATTGTTTTAACTGTATTAGGGATTATAATAGATGTTAAAGCAGTGCAATTAGAAAATGCACTTATTTCAATTGTTGTGACCAAATCAGGCAGTGTAATAGATGATAAACTTGTGCAATTAGAAAAAGTGCTTATTTCAATTGATGTAACTGAATTAGGTATTGCAATAGATGTTAATCTAGTACATCCATCAAAAGCATAATCACCAATTGATGTAACTGAATTAGGTATTATTATAGATGTTAAACCAGTGCAACCAGCAAAAGCACTTATTTTAATTGATGTGACAGAATCAGGCAGTGTAATAGATGTTAAATCAGTGCAACCAGCAAAAGCATAAGCACCAATTGCTGCAACCGAATAAGTTTTATTATCATAATTAACCATATCAGGGATTGTAATATTTCCAGAATATTTTGGTGATTTACTTTTTACTTCTACACTGTAAGGTTCTGTTGCCGATGTAATATTATAAACAATATCCCCAAATTCAAAACTTTGTGCTAATAAAGAATTTATAGCAAACAAAGCAAAGAGAAGAAACAGCAATTTTTTTTTCATAATCTTAATTAATGGGGCTTTAAAAAAGCAATATTCTTTTCATTTTTTTTAATGTTATTAATTACAAAGGTATAATTTATTTTGAAATTTAAAATTAAGATTCAAGAGGAATTGAAAGCAAATTAACGCTTTAATTAATTGTTAATACAAATAGCTCTAAAGTTTTATCTTAGATTTAGAATTGCTTTTTAATTTGGAGGATGTTATTTTATTATTATATTTGCTAATAAAATATCACCTGAATGAAACTTGCAATCATTTCCGATATACACGAAGATATTATAAGCTTGCAAAAGGCTATGAATTTATGTGATAAAATGAGGTGTGATGATATTATATGCCTTGGAGATATTGTTGGATATTGTAAGCCTTTTTATAATTTTGACGATACACGCAATGCAAATGCTGTAGTAAATCTCGTGAAACAGCATTGCAGCATAGTGGTTTCGGGTAATCATGATATGCACGCAATAAAAAAGAAATGCAAAACGAACGACTATGATGTCTGGGATTACGAAGGCGAAATGGATGCAATGATTAATAGCTCTTCAATTGAATATTTAGATAAACTACCCGAATACATTGTAAAAGAATTTGATGGAATAAACATGTTATTTTCGCATTTTGTTTATCCAAATACAACAGGCTGCTTTAAATATATTCCCAAAAGCATTAAAGATATTAAGCAACATTATGAATTTATGCATGACAATAACTGCCAAATAAGCTTTTGCGGTCATTTGCATACTCAGAATACTTTAATTGGAAAAGAAAAAGGCATGATGTCTTTTATGGGAATTCCTTTTATGTCTGACTGGAGAAGTAAAATTAAATTAAATAAAAATGACAGGCAGAGCATAGTTTTGCGACCTTTAGTTAGAACCGATAAGCCTCATTTGAAAAATGGATTTGAAGATATTTTTTTAAATAATAATTTTTATTCTAATGGTTTTATTATATTTGATACTGAAAGTTTTGAATTAAAAATCATTCCAATAAATTAAATAATAAAACGCCATGTTAGCTAAAAAGAATAAAAACAGCTTTTCAATAAAAATAATATTGCCAACGCTTATTACCGTTATTTTATTTATTTCAACTATATTCTTCGTTGTTATTCCCCGATACAAGGCGAATATTATGATAGGCAAACAGGAAATGATTAAAGAGCTAACAAACTCGGCTTGCAGTATTCTTGCTAAATATGAAAATGATGAGAGAAATGGGCTCCTCTCTAAAGAAGAAGCCCAACAAACAGCTATTTCACGTATTCAATATCTGAGATATGGCCAGAATAATAAAGACTATTTCTGGATAACAAACATGCAGCCTGTAATGATTATGCACCCTTACAGACCTGATTTAAACGGGCAAGACTTGTCAGACTTTAAGGATGAACATGGGAAGAAATTATTTGTTGAATTTGCTAATGTTGTGCAGCAAAAGCAGGAAGGCTTTGTTGAATACATGTGGCAATGGAAAGATGACACATCGCATATTGTTCCCAAACTGTCTTTTGTTAAAGGATTTAAACCATGGGGTTGGATTATAGGAACAGGAGTATATATAGAAGATGTTCGCACAGAAATAGCTTCTCTAACAAGAAATCTTATTATAATATCCATTAGTATTGCCATAATAATGGCTCTTCTATTGTTTTTTATTACCCATCAAAGTCTAAAAATAGAAAAAGAAAAACTTCTTGCCGAACAAAAGCTTAAAGAATCACGCGAAAAATACAAAACGCTTGTCAAAGCTTCAACTGAAGGAATTTTATTATTACATGATAATAAAATTGCTTTTGCAAATAATACTATTCAAAAAATGCTAAACTATGATTATAAAGAACTTTTAAATAAACATATTGATGAAATTATTGAAAACATTAATCTAGATATGATTGATGATAATAGTCCTAGTCTATTTATGATTAAAACAAAAGAAAATTGTTTTATAAAAGTTAAAATTTCGGCACAACCAATGACATTGGAAGGTAAAAAAGGCAAAATACTTACAATTAAAGAGATTACGAAAGAAATTACTGATAACAAACTAGCAAATAATGAGGAAATTAATAATAAATTACTCGAAGAGCTACAAGCAAACGAAATTATATATTATCAAGTTAGCAAAAACATAATGCAACAGTTGGTTGTTTGCGATTTAAATGTAACAATAGAAAATTCAATAAAATTAATGAATCGACACCAAACAGATACATTGGTTATCACCAAAGAGGAAAATGATTTCATTGGATTTGTTAATAGAGATGATATTACTCGAAACTTGTTTGTCGAAAATGCAAACATGAATAATCCAATCTTTAGCATAATGAACGCCCCACTAAAAACTATTTATAAAAACCAACCAATATATCAAATAATAGATCTTATTGCAAAAACTAAAGGACAATCAATAGCTGTAAAAGATTTTGAAAACAAAATAATTGGAGTTATTACGGCAAATGATTTAAACAAACTACATGAAAACATATATAGACGCGTAATAACACAAATATATGAAGCAACAACCTTTGCCGAACTAAAAGAACTTTATGTTAAATTATATGCCTTTTTGAGACCAATTATAGAAAGCTATGCAGACGTTCGCATCCCATTGAACCTTACTTCCGCGATTGCGGATGCAATTAATAAAAGAGTAATTGAACTAACAATAGAGGATATGGGCAAACCTCCCGTAGCATTCTCGTTTATAGCACTTGGCAGCGTTGGGCGACAAGAGCAAACCTTTGTTACAGACCAAGACAACGCAATCATTTTTGAAGATGCAGAAACTAATACTGGCAATGAAGAATTGAAAAAGTATTTCTTAAAGATGGGAGAAAATATTTGTACCGCACTAGACCTTATCGGTTATAAGTTTTGTAATGGGAATATTATGGCAATGAATCCACAATGGTGTATGCCCATGAGTACATGGAAAGAATATTTTCACAAATGGATAATAGAACCTACCCCAGACAATCTACTTGAAGTATCAATATTCTTTGATTTTAGATTTGTTTATGGTAGTCAATCTATTGAGCAAGAACTAAAAAACCATTTGTATCATCTAATAAAAGATAAATCTCTTTTTTTCTATCATCTTGCAGTAAATGCTTCATACTATAAAGTGCCCCTTAATGTTCTTGGAAAAATAATTACAGAAACTACAGGGAAACAAGAAGAAACGTTCAATATAAAAAATGCAATTACACCATTAGTAATGCTTGCACGAATTTATGCTCTAAAAAATAATATCAATATTTCAAATACAATTGAACGAATTGAAGCACTTAAAGCAACTAAAGCAATCAATGCAGAATTATATTCTGAAATAAATTACTCTTATAATTTTTTGATGAACCTGCGTCTGAGAAATCAAATAGAAAATATAAAAAATGGAGACTCTCCAGATAATGATATAAACTATAATAATCTGCTAGCTGTAGAACAAGTTATTCTCAAAAAAATACTATCGCAAATATCTGGCTACCAAAACATACTTAATATTGAGTTTAAAGGAATAATAGGGAATTAAACTATTCTTTTTTAATCCTTTTTATTTCTATCAGGAGGAAATAGTTTTTCTATAATAGACCTGTCTTCTGGAGGCTTACCCATAAGAACATTAAAATTGCTACGTGCCGTGAAGTTATCTTTCCATAGAGTTATTGCCTTCTCATAACTAATTAATGCTTCTTGTTGCTTATATTGATGCCTTTGAATAATTCCTAAATTAGTATAACTTACAGATAAACGACGAGGAGTTTCCATTTTAGCAAATATAATATCATCTACCCTTTTTTTTATAATAGCTTCAATGTCTTTTCCCTCAAAATTCACCTTGTCTTTTCTAAATGCACTTGCAACAAAGCTTTGTATTTCTTCTTTATTTAATTTACCAACGGAATCTATCCATTGCTCATAAATTGATATGCTCTTAGTTATGTTTTCAAATGCAAGCTTTAAAAGATTCTCTTTTTCTTCTTTGCTAATAAGACTATCATAAAGTGTCATTGATAAAAAAACTGAAGCTCTATTGTTGAATAAAAGTCCAAATTCAAAAGAGCCTTCATAACCCAAAGCGTTATCATAAATATTATAAACAGTATCAATAAGTGGCAATGCTTCAGAATATTTCCTTGCTTTCATCAAATTATCAAATTTATCAAGTTTAATTCTGCCACTAATCACTCTTTGATCTTCAGACTTGTTAACATGATCATAATAAAAATAAGCAATCGAAAACCCAATTATAATCATTGCAAAAATAAACATAGCTACAATTTTAGCTTGCTTTGATAATTTGAAAAATTTAAGCATCTGTTTTTTTAAATTTTATTTATAAAGAAAAGAGTCTGCAACAAACTTGATGCAGACTCTTTCTATGTTTTATTAAAATAAATATTATATGTTAAGAATGAACTTGTTCTATTAAGAATTTTTTTATCTCTACAGGAGTTTCCTTTGTGAATTTAGAAACAATAATATTTGTAATTATTGAAAGCGGCGCCCCCAACCATGCAAAATACCATACATTTAACCAATAAGAAACAAACTCTTGACCTGGCAAACTACCACCACTTTTGTCAACTATGAAATACGTTAAAGAAAATAATGAAATAGCAATGCCTACAAACATTCCTGCTGTTCCTCCAGCCTTATTTGATCCACTCCACCATATTCCAAGTAAGAATAATGGAAATATTGTGCATGCAGCCATAGAAAAAGCAACAGCAACTAGTTGAGCTATCATTCCTAAATTTAGTAATGCAACAATGCCAACAGTAACACCCATCAATATAGTACCAAAACGTGCCATACTTAATTGTGCTTGTGGAGAAGCTTGAGGATTGATTATTTTTACATATATGTCATGAGAAAAAGCGGAAGAACCAGCAACAAGCAAGCCAGATATAGTGGAAAAAGCAGAAGCAATAGCTCCTGATGCTAATAACCCCACAATTAACGGATTTAACTCTCCTAACTGAGCTGTGTAAACAACAATAGCATCAGAAGCCAGATTTCCTACTTCAGGATTTGAAGATAATATTTTACCAAAAGCAGAATATATAGGTGTACTCCAATATAACAAACTTATAAAAAATAATCCCCATACACATGATAATCTAGCATCTTTAATTGTTGGTGTTATATAAAATCTTGAAAGCACATGTGGTAACCCAGCTGTTCCTAACATAAGAGAAAAACATATTGCCATCCATTGAAATGAAGTACTTCCTATTGAAGGATCCCAAGGCATTGCAAACTCAGGACTTGGGACTATTGAAGCAGAATGTCCATAAGCATTTAACAAAGCTACACCATTAGAAATGTTTGGAGCGGGTATTCCTTGCACTATATCTGTCACAATTATTCCATATCCAAACTGCGGTAATAACCAAAAATAATCAAATTTGTATGTAAGTAAAAAAGTTGGAATTAAAAATGCAATTATCGCAATAATATATTGAACAACCATATTTTTTGTTGCCCCAATCATTCCAGAAAGCATTGTGTATCCAATTACAATAGACGCCCCAATTATTACTGACCATGAATAGTTGATTCCAAGTATCCATTTAAACATTAATCCGACTCCTCCAAATTGACCAACACAATAAGCAAATGATATTAATATTGTAAATGCAGCACTAGTGCCTCTTAATGTTTGAGAATAGTATCTGTCACCAATAAAATCAGGAGCTGTAAATTTGCCATATTTTCTAATTTGCCCTGCCATAAGTACCATAAGTAAAACATAACCTCCTGTCCAACCTACAACATAAGCAAGACCATTATATCCTGTGCCATACATAACTCCTGCTAAACCTAAAAAAGATGCTGCACTCATCCAGTTCGCACCTATTGCCATACCAGAACTAACAACTGAAATTTTTCTACCAGCCGCAAAATAATCAGTAGTATCTTTTGCTCTATATATAACCCCTACTAAAATAAACGTTGCTAACATAGCTATTAATATAATTGCAGGCCATAGCTTAAAACTACCTTCTAATTGAGTTAAATTGCCTGCTTCAGCTAAAAAAGGCAATACTAATAAAATTATTATTGGAATAATTATTTTTTTCATATAATATCTAATGATTTAATTGTTAATATTGTTATTCTACTATTGAGTGTTTTTTATTCAATTGCTCAATTCTAATACTATAAAAAAGGCACAACAGAACAAATAGTATCAAAAGAAATTCTGCAGTATAAAAATAATGAAATGGAAAACCAAGGAACTTCATATCTGTAAGAAACGATTGGTTATGTGTTAAATACAATTTCATTATTTTTGGCAACTCTTCAATATCTTCCGAAGTAAGCATTTTATTTTCAATATTCAAACAATAAGGAATTATTGATGCAGAAATCTCTGTTGAAGAAATTCCAATTTTACTTCCAACAGCTAAATTAATTGCTTCTTTTGTTTTGACTAACGAACTCTGTAACTGAGTATATTCTAAATCATTTGCTTTTCCTAACTTTTCTCTTGCACTTTTTAAATTTTTTACATATCCTGATAACAAATTTTTGCTGGTACTATCAATCATATCAAATACAATCCAAGTTATTGCATTATCAAGTACTATCTTATTTTCCTTTTTTAATACAGACTTTCCTTCAACCATTATTAATGATTTAATAAATACCTGCTTTTCTTCTAATGTTGCATTGCCTGTTTTAACATTATCCCAAACAGATTCAAAATTTACTAATGTTTTTTCAGGTGTAGGTTTTTCCAATACCATCAATAGTATTTGAAACCCAAAAACTGCTAAAGCCCAAATTATCACTATCATGATAATGAGATTTTTGTTTTCTCTGCCATATTCACTGACAGGTTTAAACAAACTAAAATTATACTCTTTGTTTTTTGTTTGCACTTTTTAGCTCCTTTTTTTTAATGATTATAAATAATATTTATTACAAAGTATTAAGAAGCAAAATTAGAATAATTCTATTTTATAAACAAATTAATTTACAAATAAAACACACAATTAAACTAAAATAATTGACAATCAATTATTTTAGTTTAAAAATATTTTCTATTATGATTAATGACTATTATATTTTTATATGTAAATATAATTCAAAAAATAGTGTAAATTTGCATAAATTATTAAAAAAATAAGAACAAAAAAAATTACACTATTATTCGTTAATGGGTCTTTTTTTTTACACCATTATACAAACAGCAAGTTTATGGATGACTATATTAAGTATACCCCTAATACAAGCATCCATAAAAATGCCTCCAATAATGATTCAAGAGTCTATTTATTGTTATTTTTTGTGAGATGTACCTATTGGTAATAATTCTTTATTGTATAACTCGTTAAGGATTTGAGCTAAAGAAGTATATAAAGCCCCTAATCCACAAAGTATTCCCACATAACCTGAGAATATTTTAATTGGAGCTGATTCATAGTAATCACTTAGTGCTAAACCAAAGAATAATACAACAAGTAAAGAAAAAACTACTTGAAGTGCTTTGTTTATTCTAAAAGTACCAATAAGCATCCCAGTTGAAAATAATCCCCAAACAAATAAGTAAGCAGCCATTTCAATATTATCAGGTTTTGAACCAAGCCCTTTAGCTGGCATTAAAATTAGAGCGACAAGAGAGATCCAAAAGAAACCATAAGCAACAAATGCCGTCATTCCAAATGTGTTATTTTTCTTAAATTCTAAAATACCTGCAATAACTTGAGCTAAGCCTCCAACAAATATTCCCATTGATAATATCATAGATGTCAAACCAATTGAACCTATGTTGTGAATATTTAATAAAATTGTAGTTAAACCAAATCCCAAAAGTCCTAATGGAGCTGGGTTTGCATTTTTATCCACTATTGTCATCATTTTGTTTTCGAGTGTTGTCATTTTTGTGTTTTAATTAAAAAAAATGCAAAGGTATTAAAATAACTACTTGATAAAACAAAATTAACATTTTAAATTACACTTTTTTATTTATATAATTATATTTATTTCTCATATAAATTAACTAAAAATATTATTTCATACTATATTTCGCAATAATATTGATAATTAAGAAAAATAATCCGTTAAAATACGTTTACTCTATACGCTAACAGTAGCACAAAGATATTCATGTTATTTTTTTTTTGAAAACCTACTTTTAGAACAAAACACTTTCTGCTCTTTGTTATATTGGACAACAAGGATTATTTTAATGAATATAAACAATTCTAAGCAATATTTTAATTTATAATAATAATATTACTAATATTGCATCCTTAAATTTAAAGCTACAATGAATAATTTTTTAGTAAGGTTAATTTTACGCTATAGAATTGCAAATATTATAGTTATTTCTATACTGACTTTAATTATGTTATATTTTGCACTAAGAGTGCAATTATCATATGAATTAGTGCAATTACTACCATCTACAGATCAAGCAAGCATTGATTACTCTGAATTTAAAAAGAAATTTGGTGAAGACGGGAACATTTTCGTTGTGGGTATTGATTCAAAAAAAATATACGAACTCAACGCTTTTAATGATTGGTATGATTTAAGTTATAAAATAAAAAAGATTGAAGGAGTTGAAGAAATTGTATCTATTTCAAAAGCATATAATGTTATAAAAAATAGTGAATTAAAAAAATTTGAATTTATACCTATAATTCAAAACAAACCACAATCACAAAAGGAATTAGATAGTTTGGTTAAAATATTAGAAAGCATTCCATTATATGACGGAACAATACTTAATAAAGCTAGTAAGGCCACACTAATGCTTATAACTTTAGACAAAAAAAAATTAAATACAAAAAATAGAGTAGAGTTAATATATTCAATAAAAAAGAATTTTGATGAATTTTCAAGAAAAAATGACATAAAAATTCACTATTCAGGATTACCTTATATTAGAACTATTGTATCAAAAAAAGTAGAAGATGAATTAAAAATATTTTTAGTATTATCCATACTTATAACGTCATTAATTCTGTATTTAATTTTTAGATCTTTTAAATCAGTACTATTCTCAATGCTCATACTATGTATAGGTGTTATATGGGTGTTAGGAACTTTAGGATTATTTGAATATAAAATAACTATGCTTACAGCAATAATTCCTTCAATGATAATACTTATTGGTGTGGAAAATTGTATTTTTCTATTAAACAAATACCATATAGAAATACGCAAGCATAATAACAAAATTAAAGCATTAAAAGATGTTATACAAAGGATGAGTAAGGTTACTCTAATAACAAATGCAACAACTGCCGTAGGTTTCTTTTCTTTTGCTTTTACACATAGCCAAGTTTTAGTGGAATTTGGCATTATTGCATCTTTGAACATAATGTTAGTATATGTGTTGACTTTGTTTTTAATACCTATAATATATAGTTTTTTACCAAATCCTAAAGAAAAACATACAAAACATTTAGAAAACAATCGTATTTTAAAGGTTATTGATGTTACATTAGAATACATTTTAAACAAAAGGACATGGATATACTCTATATTTGCGATATTAATAATTATAGGAGCAATTGGAGCTACAAAACTTACTACTACAGGAAGCTTAGTTGATGACATCCCACATAATGATCCAATATATAAAGATTTGTTATTTTTTGAAAAACACTTCAAAGGGATAATGCCTTTTGAAATATCTATAGATACTAAGAAAAAAAATGGGGTAATGAATCTGCGAACAATCAAAAATATTCAACGTTTGCAAGATACATTAAAAAATTATCCAGAATTAGCCAAACCTCTTTCTGTGGCAGAAGTATTAAAATTTGTTACACAATCCTATTTCAATGGCAACCCCGACAATTACCGTGTTCCATCAAATAATGAAGCTTCATTTATACTAAGTTACATTCCAAAGGAAAACAATAGTAATAATATATTGCACTCTTTTCTGGATAGTAATAAACAAGTAACAAGGATTAGTATTCAGATGGCTAATATTGGGACAAAAGATATAAAGAGAATAAAAGATGATTTACAACCCAAAATAGATTCTATATTTAAGCCAGACAAATATAATGTAAAAATTACAGGCACAAGTATTGTGTTTTTAAAAGGGACAGAATATATGATTAGTAATTTAATGGAAGGCATGATATTAACATTAATAATCATAACAATAATGATATCCATGTTATTCAGGTCATATAAAATGGTGTTAGTTGTAATAATAACAAATCTTATACCTCAAATATGCACAGCAGGAATGATGGGATACTTAGGAATAACAATCAAACCATCAACAATATTAATTTTTAGTATCTCTTATTGTCTTTCGATTGACAATGACATTAATTTTTTGATGAAATATAGGCATGAATTAAAAAGAACTAAAGGTTTGGCAAGTATAGTTGACCTGATTATTTCAACAATGAAAGAAGCTGGGCATAGTGTCCTTTCTACAGCTTTTGTGTTAGTATTAGGTTTTTCTATATTTATAGCATCTAGTTTTGGAGGTACTGTTGCATTAGGTTTATTAATTTCATTTACATTATTTGTTGCAATGTTTGTAAATATGCTATTGCTACCAAGTCTAATTTTAACTTTTAACAAATCAATTATTACTAAAACATTTAAAGAAGAAGCTGTTGATTTGGAAGATGAAATTGAAGACGATGATGATATTAATAGCGATGATGATATTAATAAAATATAACACAGACTACAACAGGCACTCTGAAATTGTAATATAAAATTGTTTTATAATTTACAATTATTTGTTTCCCCAGTTTTCTCTATCTAAGTTTCTATAATTGATTGCTTCTGCTATGTGATGCGATGCAATATTTTCAGTTTGTTCTATATCTGCAATAGTACGAGCCACCTTTAATATTCGGTCATAAGCTCTTGCTGATAATTTTAATCTTTCTGTAGCAACTCTTAAAAGGTCAATGCAAGATTGGTCTAGGTTACAATATTTATCCATTAAAGAAGTTGTAATTTGAGCATTACAATATATATGCTTATTATTTTTGTAGCGTTCGCTTTGTATCTGTCTTGCTTTAATCACGCGCTCTCTAATTACCTGACTAGTTTCCCCAACTCGGTTTTTTATTGTTAAATCATTAAAGGATACAGGAGTCACCTCTATTTGAATATCAATCCTATCAAGCAGTGGACCTGATATTTTATTAAGGTATCTTTGTATGCTACCAGGAGGACAAAGGCATTGTTTTTCTGGATGATTATAAAAACCACATGGGCAAGGGTTCATCGAAGCAACCATCATAAAACTTGCAGGATATTCAACACTAAATCTAGCTCTTGATATGGTAACAATACGTTCTTCTAAAGGTTGTCGTAGCACTTCTAATACAGTACGTTTAAACTCTGGCAGCTCATCTAAGAAAAGAACTCCATTATGAGCCAATGATATTTCTCCTGGTTGGGGAAATGTACCTCCACCAACTAATGCTATATCACTAATTGTATGATGAGGATAACGAAATGGTCGTAAAGAAACTAATGATGAATTTCGTAATAGCTTTCCTGCTACAGAGTGTATTTTTGTAGTTTCTAATGCTTCGCTAAGTGTTAAAGGAGGTAATATAGAAGGCAATCTTTTAGCAAGCATTGTTTTTCCTGAACCAGGAGGTCCTATCATAATAATATTATGCCCTCCAGCAGCTGCAATTTCTAAAGCCCGTTTAATATTTTCCTGTCCTTTAACATCTGCAAAATCATGTTCAAAACTATATTGGTTTTTAGAAAATTCTTCACGAGGATTTGTTATTGTTGGAATTAAAGCGATGTCATTATTTAAGAAATCAACTATTTGCTTAATATTTTCTACACCATACACATCGAAATCACTAACTATAGATGCTTCTTTTGCATTCATAGCAGGAAGAATAAATCCTTTAAATCCTGCTTTTTTCGCTTCAATAGCTATTGGCAACACTCCTTTTATTGGTTGTAAACTCCCATCCAAAGACAACTCGCCCATTATAATGTAATCAGAAATCTTATCTTTATTAATCATTTCTGATGCGGCTAATATACCAATAGCAATAGGCGTATCATAAGCAGAACCTTCTTTTTTCACATCGGCAGGAGCCATATTTATTACTATTTTTTTGCCAGGTATTCTATATCCACAATTTTTCATTGCAGTATAAATTCTTTTTTGGCTTTCTTTTACTGCGGTATCAGGCAATCCAACAAGATAGAAATTAATACCTTGGTCAACATTTACTTCTATAGTAATAGTAGTAGCGTTAACTCCAAACACTGCACTACCATATGTTTTTACAAGCATACACCCTCCTTTTATTATTTATTCAAAAGCAATTTTATTAATATAAAACACTCTCTTTCTTTTATTATTAGAAAATTGTTTAGTCGTTATATATTGTATTCCGTAAGCGACAAAAAAAGATTTATACCAATGTTTTATATTTGATCCATCTTCTCCAACAATCTTATCATCCTTATTGAGAGTAGCAATCTTTGTATATTTTTTATTTGAAATATTAACATCCTTATTAATTATTTTGGATGCTATCTGCCCTTCATTAGAATAAACAAGAAGAATATCATTATCATCTTGAAGAGAGCTAATGTGAGATTCTTTATTATATGTTAATATTTCCCCCATTTCTATTCCATTTTCCCATAAAATACTTCCATCATAAGAGTTTAATTTACAAATAAAAGCATTAGTATATCTATATCCATCAAATACATTATAAGAAGAATTAATAGGTCGGCCATAATAATCAAAAGTAGTATAATTTACAGTATGATATTCTGGATAAAATTCCTCAAATAGCAATGTAACATTATCTTTATTATCCTTTATTATATCATGAAAAAGAAAAAAAGTACCTATTTCGGGATCATTTCCTCTGTTTTTTTGTTTTTTTATGTATTTACTAACTTTTATTGAATCTTTTGAATTAAGAATTCTAAACGATGTTTTTAAGTCAAAAAAATTATAAAATTTAATTAATTTTAAAGAATTATTTTTAATATTAGCAATAAAGAATCCTATATTTTGCTGATTTTCGGTAGTTATTTGATTAGAATTATTACCATATGTTCCAGCAATTATAGTAATTGAATCGTTTAATGACAATACATCAGCCGAACTAATAATTTTTTTTATATTATTATTTTTTTCTGTTTTGTTTAGCGTTATTTCTAATACTTTATCATTGTTTAAATCTACCTTTTTGTAAGTAGTTGTCACTAATCCGTTTTTTTCCCTTTCTGTTATAATTAAATGTAAATTATCGCCTTCTACTTTCTCTGTTATTATTGTACCTTTTTTAATGTTTCCATTTCGAATTAGTTCTTTGATATTTTTGCTTGTTATATTAAAAGAAGCGGCATATGGTTTATTATCAATTATATCTATACCGAATATAAGTGGAACTATTGTTAACTTGAGTAATGTATTGTAAATTACTTTTTTGGCACTTGGAATAGTATGACCAGAAATATAAAGAGTGTCTGATTTTATATTTATAAATTTTGGGAGAACTAATGCATTTATAATTATGTCTTCTTTTGTATATTCACCACTGTTTTTTGAAAATTTAAATAATATTAAAGACAATTTATTCTTGCTTTTTAAATCTTTAGATATTACATAAATAACTTCTTTTTCATCAATTATATTAATCAATTCTATTTTATTTTTATATATTATAGTTTTATTCCATAAAGAGTTTAACTCTTCATCTAATAATCTGATACTAAATGTTTCATTAGCATTTTCTTCTGCTGAATAAATAATAACTTTTTTATCTTCGGTAAGTTTTACCTCATAATTAAACTTGTCATCAACATTTTGCTCATATCTTATTGGTAAGTATTGAGCATGAATGTTTAATAGGGAGAATAAAAAAATAATATTTAAAACAATTATTTTCAACTTATATATTAATTTCTAATTAAATGTATAAATCCTTTTATTGTACGTTTTTCTATTTTTTCTATAGTGTATTCATAAACATCACAAATGTAATAATAAACTCCTTCTGTGCAATCCCGTTTATTGGTCATATTTTTACCATCCCAATTAATATTAGGGTTTTCTGTTTGAAAAACTATTTTTCCCCAACGGTTAAATATAGTCATTTTTATGCTTTCTACACCTCCATAAGGCATAAAAGGTGTAAATATATCATTTTTATAATCAAAGTTTGGCGTGAAAATATTAGGCAGTTTATATAAATATTCAGGACAGGCATCAATATTAACACATTCATTTTCATAATTAGAACTCTCATTACCAAATGAGTCAACTGCTGTAACATAGTAACAACCTGAAATAGTAGTTGTATTTTTATGATAAAAAATAGTATCTTCTGCATTAAAAATCTCACTCAAAACCTCATAATTTCCATTTTTATATATTGAGTAATAAATTTTGTACTTAACAACATCATCAGAACAAGTTTTATTAGGGTTATTCCACACAACTTTATTTTGATAATCAGTACATTCTGTTGTTATTTCAACTTTAGGAGAACAAGGAGCTACATTATCAATAGGAACATCGCATTTTATTTGAGAATTATTAATTAAAGGCGTTTGAATATTGTCTATAGAATAATCACCAATTGTTTTTACATAATAGCAATATTCTTTTCCATTATCTAAATTACCATCTTGATATGATTGGTTTTCGGTTGTTGCTATTGAATCCCAAATGTTGTTGTCATTCAATCTATATATTACATATCTATAGTTTTTCCAAGGGACGTTAAATGAATAACTCAGATTAATTATATTATCAGTAGGACTGGTGGTTAAAAAAACAGAGCTAGCTTTCGAACTACTCCCAATATAAGTATTGTTACTATAAAACTCTATAACGTATGTGTATGAGTTATCCATAGTGTTTAATGAAAAATTATCAACGTAAGTTGTATCATTAATATCAAACAAAGAATCTATCATTAAATAATTTTGCTCATTAGTTAATGATCTTTTAATATAATATTTATAAGGTTCTTTAAATACTGATGTATCTAGCTCTTTTGCTTTTGACCAACCTAGTTTTATTTGCCCAGTTTGTTGATCAGTTTTTTCAACACTAACATTTGTTATTATTGGGACATCTCGTTTCAATGCAATGCAAATTAAATCTGACATTAAGCTTTCAGAGCCATCTGGGAAATATGCAATCATAACATAACAATAATTTATTCCTTGTTTTAATCCATCTGAATTATTATCAAAAAAAGTATTTTCTGTTAAATTATCTAAAGTCCCTATTAATTGAAATCCTAAACCATCAGGCACACCCGTAATGCATGAATCTATAGTTAGACTTGTATATCCCTCTCGCCTGTATATCTTAAAACCTATTGCATTGTTGCAAGTATAATCATTCCATTCCAAATGAACTCCATTTCCTAAGGTCCATATATCTTTAAATTTGGGAGGAGGAGCAACAATCTTTATCTTAACATTTTTTATATCTGACAAATTTACAGGCGAACTGTTATCTATAGCTTTAAATATTAAACTATAAGGCTGTTTTTGTATATGTGAACAATTAGTTTCCCATTTAAACATGCTTTCTGTTTTTCCTTTTCCTTGTGATGTTGAAAAAGAAGCTCCACTATTTGTTAAAAATAGTGGTCCACCTGTGCCATATAATGTAACAAGATCTGAATCCTTATCTATAGCAATAATAGGCAAATTTATTATAGTGCCTGCAACAACACATAATTCATCTTCTGATATTATCTCTGGTGGATTATTTTTACAAGATTGCACTAAAATTTGCATATCTCTTATTATTGAGCCTATCTTTATTCCATGTCGCCATTCTTCTATTTCTATTGCAATATTATATTCACCTTGTGCAGTCGGAGCGTCCCAAACAAGATCTCCTGTATATGCATTTATACTAAAACTCTTAAACGCTATGGGATAACTATAACCTGAAATAAAATTACCTCCCTCACCTCTACATTCAACTAATTTATATGCGATACTATCCCCATCTTCATCAAAAACTCCAGGATTGTGAATAAATTTTTTCCCCACACAAGCATTATCTATTGGAGGATTTAACAATTTAGCTGAATTATTTACTCCAAGAAAAGGATTAATTATCAATATTGTTTCAACATAAAATGGAACATTCACCGAATTAGGAATATTTACAACCCCTCCATTTCTATTTGGATCTTCAAACGAGATTTTATATTCCGCAGCACCAGGATATGTATGTGTTGCAGAATACTCATTATAACTAATATTGTTTTCTAAATTTATTTTATTAATTCTTTTTACTTTTTCTTCCGTTCCATCGCCCCACTTCACCGTTAGCTCTGGTCTGTCTGCTGGACTAGGTGTATAAGTGTAAGTAACTATAGTTATTTTATAAGTTAGGTTGCTAATATGCTCGTATGTTATTTCTCCAGCACGGTTATGTGTAGCATAAGCTTTTATGCAAAATAGAAACAGTAATAAATATAATATTCTTTTTAATAAACACATTCTATACAAAGGTAATAAGCAAATTTAAGCAAAAGTTCCATATAGTTACTATTAATATTGATATAAACTTTGCAACATAAAAGTTTTGCTTCATTTTCTTAACTAAATACATTAAAATTAAAGTGTTTATAAGCAAACCTACAGCACTTATTGACACAAACGATAAATACTGTCTAATTATTTGGCCATGGCTTTGAAACGTCCAGATTCTATTTATAACGTAATTACTACTCGCGGCACATATAAACCCTATAGCATTGGCAATATATTTATTAAATTTGGCTTTTTCCTTAAATAAATACGTAACACCAAAATCTATCACCAAACCACTAAACCCTACAATACAAAACTTTATAAACTTTACTAATAACATTAATCCTTATTTTTAATAAGCAAATTTATATATTTATATGTTACTTTAACTTTATTTTTGATGTTTTTTTTTTATTTCAAACCAATAATATTCCCATCACAAAGGATTCACATCATAAACGACTACACTAACAATTAACTAATCATAAAAAAAACTTTTTCCTTAATGTTATTTTTTCTTTCAATACAATTAAAGCTATATAAACAATAAGCAAAAGGGTATTAACATAGTACATTACACTTGATGAATAACCAAGCAAATCTTTTAAAGCGTCACTAATAAAATAAATCACATAAGCAGCAACCATATAAACAACAATGCTAATTAAATCATATTTAACTGGATATATCCTTTGTCCCCATACATACGAAATAATTGTCATAACCAAATAGCAAACAAAAGTAGTTATTGCAGCTCCATAATACCCCAACAATGGTATTAATATAAAGTTCAATAATAATGTCAGCAATGCCCCTATTATTGAAATAACTGCTCCATAACCTGTTTTATTTTTAACCTTATACCACACTGATAAATTATAATAAATACCCAAGAAAAGATTAGCAAACAATAGAATCGGCACAATATCCAAACCATCATAATAAGCCTTACCAATAAATAGCTTTACAATATCGAAATACAACATCACTAACAGAAATATCAAACAACCAATTATCACGAAATACTTTGTAACTAGCCCATACAATATTTCTGGCGACTTATTCTTATACTCAGCAAAGAAGAATGGCTCTGCAGCAAATCTAAATGTTTGAGTAAAAATAGTCATTAATATTGCAATTTTATAACAAGCTCCATATATACCCAATTGCACCATTGCACTGGCTTGATCAACTATCAAATATTTTATCATCAACCTGTCAAACGTCTCATTTACCATTCCAGCCATCCCAACTAATAATAACGGAAAACCATATCTCAACATTTTCTTCCATAAAGAATAGCTAAACTTAAAATCTACTCGCAAAAACTCAGGTATTAATAATAAGAACGTAATACCTGTCGATATTAAATTAGAAATAAAAATATAAAGTATCCCTAAGTTTCTATCATACACATAGCTCAAATCATAACCCTTCTTTTCCAAATAAGGACAAATTACCAAAAAGAAAATATTGAAAAATATATTTGTTCCAATATTAATTAATTTAATAATTGCAAAATGAAATGCCTTATTTTCCTGCCTTAACTTTGCAAAAGGAATGGTTGTTATTGCATCTATTGACAATATTAACCCAAATATAATTATATACTCCTCCTTATCTGGATAACCTATCGCTGAAGATATTGAATCTTTAAACAATATAATCAACAAAAGAAATAAAACCGAACTCGTAAATATCGAAAACATTGCCGTCGGAAACGTACTATTATCCTTATTGTCATTATTTACAAACCTGAAATAGGTTGTCTCCATTCCATACATTAAAATTACCGATAATATCGAAATGTAAGCATAAAACTCCGTAACTATTCCATATTCAGATGGAATAAATATTCGAGTATATAACGGCACCAATAAATAATTCAATAATCGCCCAACAACACTACTCAGACCATATATTACCGTTTGATTTGCTAACTTTTTTAATGCTTCCAATTATTTTATTTTTTACAAAAATCCTTCTTTTTTTTCATTTATCATAAAAAAAATAACTATTACACTATAAATAATTTACAAAAAGCCCAAAAACAACAACAAATTAAGCCATCCATAACAACAACACAAATATAACTAAACAAACAACTTCCAAAAAAAAAAGTAAAAAAAATATCCTTTTTTATAACAACATATTGAAATATTGTTGTATCTTTATGCTTTCAATTTCATAAACCTATTAAAATTTAATAATTATGGCATTAGATAATTTAATTAGCATTGAGTTCACACAAGCCGAACTTGATGAAATTGACCTACACCTGCAAGGAATAGAGTCAGTAATTACTGCAAAAATGGTAAACTTAACTCCAGACCAACGAAGTCAATACGGAAGTATTAACAACGAAATGGAAAACTGGATTGTAAAATCGTTTGCATATATGCAACAACGGCCTGACCTTGTGCCTGCATATATCAGTATGCCCGAATTTACAAAAGACCAAAACACTAGAAATGTTATCAAGCCACGACTTAATGTGGTTA
>MEOD01000002.1:0-2005 GCA_001768555.1 Bacteroidetes bacterium GWF2_29_10 | reverse complement strand
TTTATCGTAATGTAAAAATCGCTTCAATGCAAAATGTACCCGGCTCCACAAACATTTATCAGGACTTGCAACAACAATTTCCAGGACGACCTAAGAAACAAACACCTCCAACCCCTTGAAAAACGGGCATAATAAAACAAATAATACCCCCCGAGGGGTATTATATACACGGCAAGGGGGTATTATAATACGTTCCGAGGGTATTATATACACGGCAAGGGGGTATTATAATACGTTCCGAGGGTATTATATACACGGCAAGGGGGTATTATTACACGTTCCGAACGTATTATAATACCCTCGGAGGGTATTATATACACGGCAAGGGGGTATTATTGCACGTTCCGAACCTATTATTACCCTTGCCTAACAAGGTTTTTGGATTAAAAAAAGAAAATTTTACTATTTATAAATAAAATACTAATAAATAAGAATATGGAAATTAATATTAATGAAGAAATAATTACGCTTTTAGAGAATAATTTAATTAATCCCGAAAAAGGCTTAACTAATATTTTTAACGAAATTAAAAAATATTATAAAAGCAATGAAGACGAAAGCGCCGAACACAGAAGGATTCTACATCCTAATTTGCTAAAAAAGTCTGAGTTAGTTGGTGAACTTGGCGAAAAATTAAAAGATAAAACCATTAGAACAATGGCAATTGATTTTCCAATAGAAATTAATTGGGAGAAGAATTCAAAAAGACCTAAAATAATGATTTGCGCATTAGATCCTTACCCACATGACTCAACAGATAATAAGCATTGGAGTACTTTTTTCTCAAAAGAGAACAATTTTAAAGAATTGGAAAGATATATTTCTCCATGGGCACCATTTAGTTTAATTGATAATTGGGAATTAAAAAAAGGCTCGAACAAATATATTCCATTTTTCTCTACTCTATTTAAAGAATACGATTTATATGTTACAGATATCTACAAGTTGTTTTATCGAGAGGGAGATAAGAAAAGTACAAATCTTCATAGTAAAGAAATAAAGAAACATTTTAAATTTATTTTAGAAAAAGAGGTTGAAATAATAAAACCAACAGCAATAGTAACATTAGGAAATGTGGCAAGAGATGGCTTGTTAAAAATAATAAATAATAAAAAAGCAGAAAACTGGGACGAAGATGTTCAAAAATACAAGTGGATTGATGATAAAACGACTATAATATCAATCCCTCATGTATCAAGCAGAGCATATAAAGCAAAAACAAATATTCTTAAAGCAAAAAAATATGAAAATAAAGAAACTAAAGAAATAACAGATAATATGAAATTAGCAAATATAGTACTTTATAATATAAAAAATGGAATAAAATAGAATTAATTATTAACCAAAAAAAATTAATAACTATGGCACTAGATAATTTAATAACAGTGGAGTTTACCCAGCAGGAGGTAAACTCTGTAAATAATAAGTTGGACGGAGTGGAGCAAGTTATTGCACCAAAGGCAGTAAACCTAACTCCCGAGCAAAGACAACAGTATGCTAAGATTAGCTACGAGATGAATGTGTTTGTGGATAAAGTGCGAGCGTATATGACCACAGACCCAACATTGATACCCTCGTGGCTTGATGTTGCAGAGATGGACAAAGATATAGCAGCACGCACGGTGCTTACTGCGTGGCATAATAAACTTACGGAACTATTGGAAATGGTGGATGATACTAACATACTGCTATCAACGGATGTTTACCATTCGGCTCTGGCATATTATAATAATGTTAAGCAGGCATCGGTGAATAATGTGCCAGGCACAACGACTATTTTTCAAGATTTGCAACAGCAATTCCCTGGTCGCCCAGCAGGTTCGGGCACTTCTGGTGGTAGCACTACTACGGTTATTCAAGCCACACCAGGCACCAAAATAACTTTCAACCTTCCACCATCACACAAATTAGCAATAAACAAAACTTGGCTAAACAATGCAAATGGTATTCACTTACTCAATCAAGGTCCTGCAACATTAAAACTATTTTCGGGAACTAGCGAAAA
>MEOD01000001.1 GCA_001768555.1 Bacteroidetes bacterium GWF2_29_10 | reverse complement strand
TAGACTAATTTTGAATTGGGTGTCGCAATGACGAAGTCAGGAAATGCTTGAAAAGCAACTTGAAAGAGGAGGATTGTGTTAATTTTATTGTTATTACTAATAATCTGAAGTTAACTTGTGGTTTGCGTAATTTTATAGTAGATAAGCTAATTGTTAATATTAGTGCGATAAACTATATTATGGATTTTATAAAGAAACTGGACTATGTAAATTTGATTGATTTTGAAGACAAGAAAATACCTCCTAATATTGCAGATATATTTAATACGAAAAAGATGGTATGCAGAATTTCGTATGTTCATTTTATAGCAATATTCAGAGCATTGTATGATTGCAAGGTTTTTAATTTTGATTATTATAACAGTGGCGATGCACGCATTGTTGCAGAGAATTTGTATGATAGTTATATTGTGAAAAATTCGCAAGGAGATGTGCTAAGCAAGGAAACATTTTTGCAATATTTTAAAGACTCGTCATGTTTTCAAAAGAATAAAGATTTTAAAAGGTTTTATAAAATGATACATGGTTTTTTTAAAAACATTATAAATTGAGGATGAAATGAAAAGTTTACTTTTTGGGGGAGTTGCAAAGAGTAATATAAATATTTACATAAGGAAGCATTTCGAAAATTCGTTTTATGATTTTTAATAATATTATCTTTACAAATCAAATGGCTTTATATATTGAGTTTTCATTATATAGGTAATTTTTAATTATTATAGGTTTGTATTTCAAATTTATTTACCTTTGTTCAGTCAATTGAAATATTAAAACTATAGAACACGTGGGCTTAAAGAAAAAGTACAATATAGAAGAAATTAGTCATATAGTAAAAGGCGAATTACACTCAAACTCTTCACAATCATTTATCGAAAACTTATTAATTGATAGCAGAAAGATTATATCTCCAACTGATTCTTTGTTCTTTGCATTGGTTGGAAAGAATCACAACGGTCATAACTTTATTGAATGCTTGGTTAAAAAGGGGGTTAAAAATTTTATTGTTTCAACAATTGCAGAGGAATACAAAAGTTATGATGCCAACTTTATTTTGGTGAAAGACACATTGCAGGCATTGCAACAACTTACGGCATATCACAGAAAATGTTTTGACATTCCTATTATTGGAATAACAGGAAGCAATGGGAAGACAATAGTTAAAGAATGGCTGTTCCAGCTTCTATCAAAAGATATGAACGTTGTTAGAAGCCCAAAAAGCTATAATTCACAGGTGGGCGTTCCTTTATCTGTTTGGGAAATAAACGAGGACCATGATTTGGGAATCTTCGAAGCAGGAATTTCTGAAGCAGATGAAATGGGCAATCTGCAAACAATAATAAGCCCAACAATAGGTATATTTACAAATATAGGGCTGGCTCACAACGAGAACTTTATTCATATAAATCAAAAGATAGGCGAAAAATTAAGGTTATTCACCAAAGTGGATACATTAATTTGCTGCTTTGATCATTATCAAATTAAGGAAAGAATATTCAAATCAGAAATAACAGAAAGTATTAGCCTTTTCACATGGTCAGTCAACGGAAATGCAGACTTGACAATAACTAACATAAATACAGAAAACAAAGTAACACACATTACTGCTAATTACAAAAACAATAGCATTTCTATAACAATTCCTTTTATGGATGCTGCTTCAATTGAAAATGCTACACATTGCTGGGCTACAATGCTATTCTTAGGATATGACAATTCTGTTATAGCAGAACGAATGACTCAACTTAGCACTATAGAAATGAGGCTTGAGCTTATAGAAGGAATTAATAACTGCACACTAATAAATGACTGCTATAGTTTGGATTTTAACTCTTTAGGTATCGCTCTGGATTTTCTTAATCAACAAAAACAACAAAAGAAAAAAACAGTTATAATATCGGATATTTTAGAAAGTGGAAAAGATTTTAACGACTTGTTTAATGAAGTGGCTACGCTTTTAAAAGAAAAAGGTATAAACAAAGTAATCGGGATAGGCAGTAAAATTTACGGCACGAGAAGCGAATTTGCAAAATTTGAAACAGAATTTTACAAAACTACTGACGAATTCTTTTACAATTATACTAATTCTGCATTTAATAATGAAACTATTCTAATTAAAGGTGCTCGAATATTTCAGTTTGAAAGAATAAGTAATCTGCTACAGCAAAAAACTCATCAAACTACTCTGGAAATAAACCTTAACGCGTTTGTTAACAACTTAAATGCATACAAAGCATTAATAAACGAGCAAACAAAAGTTATGGCAATGGTTAAAGCTTTTTCTTATGGTAGTGGTAGTTTTGAGATAGCTAATTTGCTTCAATTTCACAGGGTGGATTATCTTGGCGTTGCGTACACTGACGAAGGGGTAGAATTAAGAAAAGCAGGCATAACTGTTCCTATACTGGTAATGTCAGCAGAAGAAAATAGTTTCGACTTAATGATTAAGCACAAACTGGAGCCAGAAATATTTAATATACGTATTTTAAAAGAATTCTATTCTGTTTTAGAGAAGAAGAAATTGCCCGATGCAGAACCTTTCCCTATTCATTTAAAAATAGATACAGGCATGCATCGTCTTGGCTTTGAAAAAAAAGATATTAAAGAAATGATTGACTTGCTAAAGCAATATCCTCATGTATATGTTAAATCAATATTCTCCCATTTTGCAGGCAGTGATGATGAAGAGTTAGATTATTTCACTAAAGAGCAAGTAAGTCTTTTTAAAGATATTTCTGAATGGGTTATCAGCGAGTTAGGCTATAATGTTATCAGGCATATTTCTAATTCAGCAGGCATAGTGAAATATCCAGAATATCAATTTGACATGGTAAGACTCGGAATAGGATTGTATGGCATTGACATGACAAATGAAATACAAAATAAACTCCAAAACGTTAGTACATTAAAAAGCAATATTGTTCAAATAAAGAAAATTACTCAGGGTGAAAGTGTTGGCTACAGTAGAAAATATATATCTACAGAGGAAATAACAATTGCAACAATACCTGTGGGTTATGCAGATGGACTTAATAGAAAATATGGCAATGGCAATGGGCAAGTGCTTATTAAAGGCAAACTTGCCAGCATTATAGGCAATATTTGCATGGACATGTGCATGGTTGATATTTCAAACATTGAAGAAGCATCCGAAGGAGATGAAGTAATCTTTTTTGGCAAAGAATATAGCATTACAGAAATAGCAAAATCATTAGACACCATTCCTTATGAAGTGCTAACAAGTATATCACGAAGGGTTAAAAGAATTTATTATTATGAATAAATTAAATAAGAACTATCATACACATTCAATCTTCTGCGATGGGAAAGGCTTACCGGAAGAATATGTTAACAAAGCCATTGAACTTGGATTTACATCTTTAGGATTTTCTTCACACGCCCCTGTACCTTTTAAAAATGATTGGTCCTTAGTTGAAGAAAAAGTAATGGACTACAAAAACGAAATTATTCGATTAAAAAATAAATACAAAGATAAAATTGAAATAAAACTGGGTCTTGAAATAGACTATATTCCAGATGTAACAACATCGTTTGAAAACAGGCGCAATGATTTAGAACTTGATTACGTTATTGGCTCTGTGCATCTTGTAAAATCAGAAAACAATGGAGAGCTTTGGTTTATTGATGGACCAGAAGAAGGATACAAAAAGGGAATGGAAAACCTTTTCTCTTCTCCCCAAAAAGCAGTAGAAGCTTACTTCAACCAGATAAATGAAATGATTATTAAAGAAAGACCTAATATTGTTGGCCATTTTGATAAAGTGAGAATGTATAACCATGATAGTTTATATTTTCAGGAAAATTCTGATTGGTATAGAGATCTAATTAATAATACTCTCAACGTATTTAAGCAACACAATACTATTGTGGAAATTAATACTCGTGGAATTTATAGAAAGAAACTTAAGGATTTCTTTCCTCAAACCTGGATTATAAAAGAATGTATAAAAAAAGAAATTAACCTAATTGTAAATTCTGATGCTCATTCCCCTAACGAACTAAATGGGTATTTTGATGAAACGTATAACATGTTAAAAGAATTTGGAATAGATATTAATTATAAGTTATGAAATACAGAAAAGAAAAAGACTCCTTAGGAGAAATTGACGTCCCTGCTGATGTTTATTGGGGAGCGCAAACACAAAGGTCTCTTAATAATTTTAAAATTGGCAATAATATAATGCCCATTGAAATTATAAAATCATTGGCTATTATCAAACGCTCTGCTGCAATTGTCAATTATAATTTAAATAACTTGTCTAAGGAAAAAATGACATTTATTGTCAATGCTTGCCAGCAGATTATTGATGGCAAACATGATAATCAGTTCCCATTATCCGTTTGGCAAACAGGTTCCGGAACACAAACAAACATGAATGTTAATGAAGTAATTGCAAACATAGCAAATAAACTAGCCATAAAACAATTAAATAATTCAAAATCAATACACCCCAATGATGACGTAAACAAATCACAATCATCAAATGACGTATTCCCTACTGCAATTAACATTGCTGTATATAGTAAATTAATTAAGAATGCTATTCCTGCCATTATATACCTAACTGAAGCATTCACTCAAAAATCAATAGAATTTTTCGATATAGTAAAAGTTGGACGAACTCATCTTATGGATGCAACTCCAATAAGATTGGGACAAGAGTTCTCTGGATATGTAAGTCAATTAGACAATGTACTTAAATATACAAAAAGCGGACTTAAACACATATCCGAACTGGCAATAGGAGGCACAGCTGTTGGGACAGGACTAAACACTCCAAAAGATTTTGACATACTGGTTATTGAAGAAATTAATAAATTTCTAGGGCTTCATTTTATCCCTGCGGCAAACAAATACGAAGCTCTATCTTCTAGTGATAGCGTATTAGGAGTATCTGCTGCATTGAAAAACGCATCTATAAGTCTTATGAAAATAGCTAATGACATTCGACTTTCAGGCTCTGGACCACGCTGTGGAATAGGCGAACTAATACTCCCTGCAAATGAACCTGGCTCATCAATAATGCCAGGCAAAATAAATCCTACTCAATGCGAAGCACTAACAATGGTATGCTGCCAAATAATAGGTAACGAAACAGCTATTTCCACTGGAGCAATGAATGGACAATTTCAATTAAACACCTATCGTCCTTTAATTGCTTTCAATTTGATTAATTCTATTGACTTACTCACTGATGTTTGCTACTCTTTTGCGGATAACTGCATAATAGGATTAGAAGCTAACAAAGTAAAGATAAAAGAAAATTTAGACAACACGCTAATGCTGGTTACCATATTAAATAAACATATTGGATATGACAAAGCAGCAGAAATTGTCAAGCTGGCATACAATGAAAACTTAACACTAAAAGAAGCAACACTAAAGTTAAAATATCTATCAGCAGATGAATTTGACAATATTGTTAAACCTGAAGAAATGGTTTAATATTTATCATGTTTATTCTTTTTTCAATATAAAGGACTATGATGTATTTTAAAATCTTATTTATCCTATTAATTAATTGTTTTTTAACAGGAATTACCTTTGCTCAAGAAGATATAAATAATTGCTTAGCTGATATTGATAAAATAGTAATAAATGGGATTAAGGAAAAGGCAATGCCTGGTTGTAGAGTATTAGTTATAAAGGATAATGTTGCAGTTTATAATAAATCATTCGGTTTTTTTGGATATGACAGCATAAAGCCCGTGAATGATTCGTCAATATATGATTTAGCATCAATCACTAAAGTAGCAGCTACTACATTGGCAATAATGAAACTTTATGAGCAAAACAAGATTGACATCAATAAAACATTATCTGATTACTTAGAAATAGCAAAAGGAACAAATAAAGAGGACATTAAAATAAAAGATATTTTAACACATAGTGCTGGATTAAAGGCGTGGATTCCTTTTTATCTTGATTCAAATAATAAAATCAATAATCAGCTGTTTTCAAATGATTCTTCCATGATGTTTAACATTAAAATTGCAAATGATTTTTGGGGTGTTATAGACATGAAAACATACATACTAAATAAAATTATCAATTCCCCTGTTAATAACGAAAAGAAATATCTCTATAGCGATATGGGGATGTATTTGCTGAAAGAAATAATAGAAAACGTCTCTGCAATGAAATTTGAAGATTATCTTAATAAAGAATTCTTTCAACCTCTAAAGCTAAATAACATCCTTTTTAATCCATACAAAAATATACCACTGGATAATGTCGCTCAAACAGAAAACGATATGACTTTTAGAAAACAAATAATTAAAGGATACGTAAATGATCAGGGAGCTGCAATGCTTGGAGGTATATCTGGTCATGCAGGTCTATTTTCAGACGCAAATTCACTTGCAGTAATATTCCAGATGCTTTTAAATTATGGAGAATACAATGGAGTTAGACTATTACAAAGAGAGACTATAGAAAAATTCACAAGTTACCAACAAAAAGAATTGGGAAACCGCAGAGGTCTTGGTTTTGACAAACCATTATTAAGATACAACAGCAATAGCCATACCTCTCAATATGTATCAGCAGACAGTTACGGACATTCAGGTTTTACAGGGACATTTGTTTGGGCTGACCCAAAACACAAAATTATTTATATATTCCTTTCAAATAGGACGTTCCCTGATGCAGAAAATAAAAAAATAAACTCATTGAATATCAGAACAGATATTCAAGATGTAATATACAAATGCCTGACAAAATAAAAACAGAAAAGGTTACCTATAAGCCGGGTTCTGTTCTCTATAAAGAGTTTCTACCATTTATCTACGAATAAGAATCACTTCTATTCTTTAACGACCCACCCTCCGAGATTAGGCGAGCAGCCCTCAAGCCTCGGTATATTTGGTCTTTCAACCCATAAGGTTTATTCAATACTAATGTCACCACTAATATCTGTGAGCTCTTACCTCACTTTTTCACCCTTACCGAATAATAAAACTCGGCGGTTATTTTCTGTAACACTTTCTGTCTCATAATTAAATGAGCCTTCCCGTTAGGAAGTATGGTGCTCTATGTTGCCCGGACTTTCCTCTTCATTTTAATTAAAAAATGCAGCGGTAGAACAGTAACCTTCTCTGTTACTACAAAAGTACAAATAAATTCCAATATTCATTTAAAATATATTATTTACACTTTTCAATTCTCTTTTTATTCCTCTAAGGTATTTATATTTTGGGTATCCAACAATCAAAGAAACAACAGAGTCGTGGTCATTAGGGATATTAAACATTTTTTTCAACTCATCACTTTTGTTTAAAGCAGCAGGAACCAAACCTATAATTGTAGATCCCAATCCAAGAGCCTGAGCTGCAAGAGTAGCGTAAGTAACAAAGATATAAGAGTCCTCTATATGTTCTTCAGAATCTTTATGTGCATGAAAAATTAATAAAGTATGTGCGCCTCTAGTAATGCCATCATAATCATATGAAATATTTTTATAAATACCTTTTTCTATTCTTGGCAATAGATGATTAGTTAAAGTATTTAATGTGTGCTTTCCTTTTCTAAATTTTATAATACTCCGCATAAATGGATTATGTAACCATTTCTGAAGCTTATCATAGAATTGAGACATTAACGGAAGAGCTTCCATTATTTTATCTCGATTATTTATAATTGTTACTTCTACATGATGATGCGAATCACCATGTGGAGCTTGAGAAACTGCATTCAATATTTTATTTATTTCTTCTTCATTTATTGGTTTAGGTTTAAACCTTCTCACAGAACGTCGATGTTCTGTTAAAGAGAAGAAATCATTGGTTTCAGAGAATTCAAAGAAGTCTTTATCATATTGCATACCTTTTGCAAAAACGGATTTTGTATTACATACAGCCATACATTGCCCACAGCCAAGGCATAAATGAATGTAATCTGGTTTAAAATTAACCTTTCCTGAATTATCTTTTTCAAGAATTAAAGCAGGACATACGTCCACACAAATTCCACATTTTGAGCAAGACTCAGGGTTAACATAAAAAGCCACCAATGTTTCCATTTGATTTAGTATTTATTTGTTTCTCTATGTAAATTAATTGTTAAAGTTGCTGTTATTGTTTTTAGCATTAACGATACCACATGCCTTTAAAACTCCCCTACTCTTCATTAAATTAATTACTTACAACATCAATTAACTGAACACAAACATAAAACTTTTTTTTAATAAATAAAAAACTTTTATAAAATGTTTTGGATTTTTATTTCAGAATTATCTCTTTAAGCTTTGGAATGCTTTGAGAGATTAATGATACCAAATTGCTATCAAGTTTGTAATTTAGATTTTTGTATAGAGGGATAATGCCACACCT